>NZ_NBCN01000009.1:0-232902 GCF_002099185.1 Streptomyces sp. CB03238
CAGGACACGATCCCCGGAGCGGCCCCAAAGGCACGCTCCCGCGCGCGGGCGACCCGGAGAGCCCACACCCGGACGGGCGCCTCCAAGCCGGCACCCGAGCGCGGACGCCACGCCGGGGCGGGCGGGTCCGACAGGCACGCCTCGGCGGCGACTCGACCGCCGGGGCGACTCCGGGCTTTGCGGCACGCCCCCGCGCACGGGCCGACCACGGGGCCCACCCGCCGGGACGGCGACTCAACCGTGCGGGCGACCCGCCCCGAGTGCCCCAACCGCGGGGCGGCGCCCAGGCGGAGAGCCCCGCCGGACGGCACCGCGTGACCGGGCGGCTCCGGGGGTCAGAGCGTGGCGATGTTGCCGGGGGTGAAGCGGGGCCCGTGGCGGGGTGGGATGTGGCCGCTGAGGAGGATGAGGCGGGCGGCGCGGTGGCGTTGGCCCGCGTAGGGGGCCAGCAGCTCCAGCATCTCCTCGTCGTCGGCGTCCCGGCGGCCTGCCAGGGCGTAGCCGACGATGCTCGGCAGGTGGTAGTCGCCGGTGGTGACCGCGTCGGGGGCGCCGTTGCTGCGCTGGACCGTTTCGGCGGACGTCCAGGGGCCGATGCCCGGGATGAGCTCCAGCCGACGCCGGGCGTCCACCGGGTCCATCGCGGCGGCCTCCTCCAGGCGGCGGGCCACCCGGACCGCGCGGAGGATCGTGGTGGAGCGCTTGGCGTCGACGCCCGCGCGGTGCCATTCCCAGGACGGGATCAGCGCCCACGTACGCGGCTCGGGCATGACGTACAGCCGGTCGTTCGGGCCCGGCGCGGGCTCGCCGTACCTGCGTACGAGCAGACGCCACGCCCGGTACGCCTCGTCCGTCGTGACCTTCTGCTCCAGGATCGAGGGGATCAGCGACTCCATCACCAGCCCGGTACGGGTCAGCCGCAGCCCCGGGCGGCGCCGCTCGGTCACGGCCAGCAGCCGGTGGCGAGGGGTGAACGCGGACGGGTCGTCCTCCGCCCCGAGGAGCGCCGGGAGGCGGTCCAGCAGCCACTGCGCGCCCGCGCCCCACGCCTCCGCCTCGACGGTCCCGCCCCGCGCCGCGACCCGCAGCGTGCCGGGGCCCTCCGGGGTGCGGGTGGCCCGCCACACCGACCCGTCGGGCGCCGTCCGGAACGTCGGGTCGCCCGGGCCGCGCCGCAGCGGCCCCAGGGCGAGCCCCAGGTCCAGCGGCCACGGCGGCGTCCAGCTTCTCGTCCGGGGAGGTGAGGCCTGCGCGGGTATGACGACATGGCCGCCGCGCACGGTCGTGCCGGTCGTGCGGGTCGTGCGGGGGGCGTAGCGGCCTGCCACGGGTACGGTCCGTCCTCGGAGGTCTGGTGCCTACGACCCTACTGGCCCCTACTGGTCCGAGGAGAACCGCACCGCCCCGTCCGGCAGCCGCGCCCCGCACCACACCCGCACCCCGTCGCGCAGTTCGTTGTCCGCGCCCACATGGGCGCCGTCGCCGATGACCGCCCCGTAAAGGACCGTCCGCGCGCCCACCCGGGCCCCCTCGCCGATCAGCGAGTCGCTGATCACCGCGCCGGCCTCGACGACCGCGCCGGCCAGGACCGTGCTGCCGTCGACGCGGGCGCCCTCGCCGACCGTCGCGCCGGCGCCGATGACCGTACCGCCCGTGAGCTTGGCGTCCGTGGCGACGAAGGCGCCGTCGAGGACGAGCCGGTCACCGCGGCGGCCCGGGACGGCCGGCGAGGGGGCGCGGCCCAGCACGAGGTCGGCGGAGCCGCGCACGAACGCCTGCGGGGTGCCGAGGTCCAGCCAGTACGTGGAGTCGACCATGCCCTGGAGGTGGGCGCCGGTCGCCAGCAGGTCGGGGAACGTCTCGCGTTCGACCGAGACCGGCCGCCCCGCCGGGATGGTGTCGATGACGGAGCGGCGGAAGACGTACGCGCCCGCGTTGATCTGGTCGGTGACGATCTCCTCGGGCGTCTGCGGCTTCTCCAGGAACGCCGTGACCCGCCCGGTGGCGTCCGTCGGGACGAGCCCGAACGCCCGCGGGTCCTCGACGCGGGTGAGGTGGAGCGAGACGTCCGCGCCGGACGTCTCGTGGGTGTCCACCAGGGCCCGGATGTCCAGGCCGGTCAGGATGTCCCCGTTGAAGATCAGGACGGGTTCCTCCGGGCCGGAGCGGAGGCGGGAGGCGACGTTGCGGATGGCCCCACCCGTGCCCAGGGGCTCCTTCTCGGTGACGTACTCGATGTGCAGGCCGAGCGACGACCCGTCGCCGAAGTACGGCTCGAACACCTCGGCGAGGTACGAGGTCGCCAGCACGATGTGCTCGACGCCCGCCGCCCGCGCGCGGGCCAGCTGGTGCGTGAGGAACGGGACGCCCGCCGCCGGGACCATCGGCTTGGGCGTGTTCACCGTCATCGGACGCAGCCGGGTGCCCTTGCCACCGACCAGGAGGATCGCTTCTGTCACCTGTCGTCTCTGCTTCCTGCTGGGTCCGGTCGATGGGCCACATCGGTCATATGACCGATACGACCGGACAGTGTATGCAGACCGTTCGGTACAGCCGTCCCGGTCGTCGTCACCGGCCCTGGTACTTGGCCGACGCTTTCCGGGCCGTGCCGAGCTTGCCGTAGAGCCGTGTGCCGGGGCAGTCGGTCAAGAAGCCGTCCCGGTGCCCGGAGATGACGTTGAGTTTGACCTTCGTGCCCTTCTTGTACAGGTTTCCGCCACCCGACGTCAGCGTGGCCTTCCCCCGCGGATCCTTTCCGTACAGCCCGAGCTTCCATGCCGTCAGCCGCGCGACGGCGGTCACCGCCGCCGAGGGCGGGGTGGACTGACTGTACGTGCCCAGGACCGCGATGCCCATGCTGTTGGTGTTGAAGCCGCGGGTGTGCGCGCCCAGCACCGCCTTGGCCACGCCTCCTGCCCGGCCTTCGTAGATGTTTCCGCACTTGTCGACGGCGAAGTTGTAGCCGAAGTCACGCCAGCCGCTGCTCTTGACGTGGTAGCGGTAGATACTGCGCAGAACGGAGGGGGCCTGCTTGCAGGTGTAGTTGTTGCCGGTGGCGCTGTGGTGGACGAAGGCCGCCTGGACGGACTTGGTGTAGACGAAGTTGCGTTCGCGCAGCTTCTCGTCCGCGCCCCAGCCCTTGCGGGTGATGATGCGCGGGCGGGGACCGATGTACGGCTTGGAGGCCATGGCCTCGTCGCCGAACTGGTCGGCGAACGCCGCCTCCGTCTCGGCCTTGGACAGTTCGGGGATCTCGGTCGCGCCGAGCGGGACGAGTTCGGCGTTGACGGCGGAGGCGGCCGACTCCTCGGGCGTCAGCGCCGGGGCCGGCGCCTGGCCGCTGGTGGTGCCGGTGTCGGTGCCCTCGGGGACCTCGGGGCCCTGGGCGGTGTCCTCGCTGGCGGGTTCGGTGCTGGGCTCGTCGCCGGGGTCGACGAGCTCGATGCGCATACCGCGCGGCAGGGACGCGGGCGCGGCGCCGGAGCGGGGGGCCTCGGCCCGTACGCGTACCTCGACGCCGTCCGAGGCGCCGACCCACAGCGGGGCGGTGGAGCCGCGTACCGTGCCGGAGTCGCGTTCGGGTGTGCCGGGGTCGGCGGCGTGGGCCTGGTTGTGGGTCTCGACGGACTGCCAGCCGGACCAGGTGCGGGAGCCGGTGGCGCGGGTACGGACCTGGACCGAGCCGTGGAGCTCGGCGTCCGGGTCGTCCCAGACGACGCCGACCAGCGAGAACGGGCGGACGTCCCGTCGGGCCAGCCCCTTCAGCGCGGCGCCGCCCGCCCGCTCGGAGCGGAGGGTCACGAGCGGCAGTGACTGGGTGGAACCGGGGACGGACACGTCTCCGGCAGGGGCGGCGGAGGTACGGGACGAGGCGGCGACGGCACCGGACGGGCCGTACGCGCCGGGCGTGGTCGTGGACGCGCCGGGCGACGACGCCGTCGGCGGGGTCGACGCGCTCGCGGGGAGCGACAGCGGAAGGACGAGGGCCGCGGCGCACGCGACGCCGATCGAGGATGCAAGGTAGGCACGCATGAAGCCGATCCTGTGCAGGCCGGGCGCGGTTCGCCCGCCGGGGAACCACCCGGAAACTGACGGTCCATCGGTCCGACCGGTGGACGCCGTCACCGGTACGGCCGACCCCGCCCGCCCCGCGCGCGTACCCTGGCGCGCGTGAATGCCAGCGACCGTACCCCCGCCGACCTGCTGCGATCCGCGCTCGCCGCGGACCCGGCCCGCCCCTTGGTCACCTACTACGACGACGCCACCGGTGAACGTGTCGAATTGTCGGTGGCCACCTTCTCCAATTGGGTGGCCAAGACGGCCAACCTCCTCCAGGACGGCCTGTCCGCCGAGCCCGGCGAGCGGGTCGCGCTGCTGCTGCCGGCGCACTGGCAGACCGCCGTCTGGCTGGTCGCCTGCTCCTCGGTGGGCGTCGTCGCCGACGTCGGCGGGGACCCCGCCGCCGCGGACCACGTGGTCGCCGGGCCGGACCGGCTCGACGAGGGCCTCGCCTGCCGGGGCGAGCGCCTGGCGCTGTCCCTGGCGCCGCTGGGGCGCCGCTTCCCGACCCCGCCGGCCGGGTACGACGACTACGCGGTGGAGGTCCCGACGCAGGGCGACGTGTTCGCCGCGTACGCCCCGGTGGACCCGGACGCCCCGGCGCTCTCCGTGGGCGGTACGGAGCTGACCGGCGCGGAACTCGCGGACCGGGCACGCGCGGACGCGCGGCGGCTGGACCTGGCGAGCGGGGCGCGGCTGCTGTCGGCGCTGCCGTACGACACGTGGGAGGGGCTGTCGGCGGGGCTGTACGCGCCGCTGGCGGCCGGCGCGTCGGTCGTGCTGTGCCGGAACCTGGACCAGCTGTCGCCGGAGGACCTCCAGAAGCGGGTCGAGAGCGAGCGCGTCACCAGCACTCTGGTGTGAAGTGCACCCGTCCGGCGCACGGCGGGCCGAGTCCCCCGGGTTCCGGCGCCGTCCGCGATGGATGATCGGACTCACACCCCTCGTGTGAAGGACGGACGGACGACGTGACGGACAGCGCTGGTACGCCCCCGGAGCCGGACCCCCCGACAGGGGCGTCCGGTCCGGGCACCCCAGCCGGTTCCGGCAAGGGCCGCTCGCCCAGGAGCGGCAAGGGCGGCAAGGGCGCCAAGAGCGGCAGGAAGCGCGGGCAGCGTACGGCGCCGCCCTCCGGCGGCAGGGCGAAGAACGGGACGCGCCCGGCGAAGCAGCCCCCCACCGCCGAGCCGGCCGAGCCGCCCACCACCCTCCACCGCACCGGCTTCCGGCCGCGCGGGCTGCGTGTCGTCGCCTTCGTGGGCGCCGTCGCCGTGCTCGTGGCGGCCGGCGCCGGATGGTGGCTGTACAAGAAGCTCGACGCCAACATCACCACCGACAGCTCCGCCGCCACCGAGCTGGAGCGGTACGAGAGGGAGCGCCCGAGCGCGCTCGTGCGCGGGGCGCGCAACATCCTGCTGATCGGCTCGGACACCCGCGCCGGGAGCGGCAACGCCCGGTACGGCCGCGACAAGGGCACCCAGCGCTCCGACACGACCATCCTGCTGCACCTGGCCGCCCACGGGCGCGGCGCGACGGCTGTGTCCGTACCGCGCGACCTGATGGTGCACATCCCGAGCTGCCGCAAGCGGGACGGCAGCCGCACCACTGCGCAGTTCGCCCAGTTCAACTGGGCGTTCGAGCGCGGCGGTACGGCGTGCACGGTCCGTACGCTGGAGAAGCTGACGGGCATCCGCATCGACCACCACGTGGTGATCGACTTCCGGGGCTTCAAGGACATGGTGGACGCGGTGGGCGGCGTACGGGTCTGTGTGACCGAGCCCATCAACGACCCCGACGCGCGGGTGAACCTGAAGGCCGGCGCCCGGACCCTCAACGGGGAGCAGGCCCTCGGTTACGTACGGGCCCGCAAGTCGCTCGGCGACGGCAGTGACACCGAACGCATGGACCGCCAGCAGCGGTTCCTCGGCGCGCTCGTCAACAAGGTGCAGAGCAATGGGGTGCTGCTCAATCCGACGCGCCTCTACCCGGTGCTCGACGCGGCCACCAAGTCCGTCACGACCGACCCGGGTCTGGACTCGTTGAAGGACCTGTACGACTTGTCGCGCGCCATGCGCAGCGTACCTACCGAAAAGGTGCAGTTCCTGACCGTTCCGCGCCACCCTTACCGTAACAACCCCAACCGGGACGAACTCGTACAGCCTCGTGCGAACAGCCTTTTCAAGCGGCTGCGTGACGACGAGCCGGTCGCGGTCGTGCCCGGCGACGGGCAGAACGAGTCCGGCAGCGAGGAGCCCGGGGAATCGAACAGGCGCAAGAGGGAGCAGCCCTCGGCGACGCCGACTTTCGCGGGCACGAATGCCGCTGTCGGTACCTGCAGATAAATCGCCGCGAGTAAAGCGATACCCAAAGAGGGCGCCACACTGCAGGCGTATTGGGCGGATTGCCCCCTTGTAAGGGGCGTGGAATTTGTCACGGGCGTCGCCCCACGCTGAACTGGGCGGATAGTGTGACGCGATCCGGTGCTCCCGGCCGTGAGGTCGCAGCACTCGAGATCGTGGAACCGAGCGCCTGACGGGGGAGGCGCCTCGCGTGGCACCGACGGAGGACTCAAGCAACCGTGGACGCGCACAGCCGTGGACGGGCGGACGACATCGACCCCGCCGACCAGTGGGTACTCAACCCGCAGACCGGCAACTACGAACTGCGACTGGATCATTCCGCTGGGCAGTCGGCCCCGTCGGCGCAGTCCTCCCGCACCACCCGCCGCCGCGGCTCCACCGCTTCCAGAACCGCCTCCCCGGCGGGCTCGTCCGGCCGCAGAACCGCCGGCGTCCCCGGCCAGCGCAGGCGCCGCGCCCCCGGCGCCCCGGACGCACCGGGCGGCGGCGGTACGCCCCCGGCGGCCGGCCGCCGCAAGCGCAAGCCGCAGAAGTCCCGTAAGAAGAAGGCCCTGATGTGGACGAGCGGTGTGACGGCCGGCATGGTCGTCGCCCTCGCCATCACGGCGTTCGCCTATTACGAGCACCTCAACTCCAACATCAGCACGGTCGACATCGCGGGCGCCGGCAGCGGCGGCTTCAAGAAGGACCAGGCCATCAACATCCTGGTCATCGGTACGGACAAGCGGACCGGCGACGGCAACGAGGGCTACGGCGACAAGAACAGCGCGGGCCACGCCGACACGACGATCCTCTTCCACGTCTCCAAGGACCGGACGAACGCCACCGCGATGTCCATCCCGCGGGACCTGATGACCGACATCCCGGACTGCGAGACGAAGACGACCGAGGGTACGAAGGTGATCCCGGGCGAGCAGGGAGTCCGGTTCAACACCAGCCTCGGTCAGGCCGGCCGCGACCCCGGCTGCACCATGCGTACGGTCAAGGAGATCACCGGGCTGACCGTCGACCACTTCATGATGGCCGACTTCAACGCGGTGAAGACGCTGACGACGGCCATCGGCGGCGTCGAGGTGTGCGTGGCCAAGGACGTCAACGACAAGCAGTCGAAGCTGAAGCTCACCAAGGGCAAGCACATCATCATGGGCGAGGACGCCCTCGCGTTCGTCCGCACGCGGCACGCGTTCGGCAACGAGAGCGACCTGGACCGGATCAAGACGCAGCAGCAGTTCCTCAGCTCGATGATCCGCAAGATGAAGTCGAGCGAGACGCTCACCAGTCCGTCCAAGATGGTCGACCTCGCGGAGGCGGCCACCGAGGCGCTGACCGTCGACACGGGGATAGGAAGCATCAACAAGCTCCAGGACCTCGGCACGGAGCTGGCCAAGGTGAACCCCAAGAACATCACCTTCACCACCCTTCCCGTCATCGACAACCCCGCCGAGACCGTCAAGGCAACGGTGGTCGTCGACGAGGCGAAGGCGCAGCCGCTGTTCTCGATGATGCAGAACGACGTCTCGCTCACCGAGGTGAAGAAGAAGGAGAAGGACGCCAAGAACGCCCAGGCCGCGCTGCTCAAGGGCGCGCGGGCGGAGGCCTCCGAGGTACGCGTGGACGTGTACAACGGCAGCGGCAAGACGGGCGCGGCGCAGAAGACCCTCGACTGGTTGCAGAACGACGAGGGCGTCTTCAGGTCCACGAACCAGAGCAACGCCCCGCAGGAGATCGCCAGGACGACACTGGAGTTCGCGCCGAACCAGGCCGACCAGGCCCGCACACTCGCGGACCTGATGGGCCTGCCCGCCACGGCGCTGAAGCAGGGGACGCAGGACGCCGGGGAGATGGAGCCGATGAAGCTCACCCTCGGCGGGGACTTCAAGGGCGCGGGGGTGCCCATCACCGGTCCGGCGAAGGCGCCGGAGGGTGTGCAGAAAGTAGTGGCAGACAAGCAGGTATGCGCGGAATAACGCGTTCCTGAACGACAGGGGGACCTGGGGTGGGACACAGCAGCGTGCGCGGGGAGGGGACGCGGGAAAGCGTTCCGCACGCCCGTGAAATGGGCTGGGACGACGGTCTGTACGAGGACGCGTCGTCCGGCGACACGGAGGACCCCGCGAAACCGGCGAAACCCGCGAAACCGGCGGAAGCGGCGGAAGCGGCGGAAGCGGTGGGAGGTTCCGACGGTGGCGGAAGCCACCGTCGCGGTGGTGGCGGCGGTGGCGGTGGCCGTCGCCGCGCCGGAAAGGGCGCCGGGAAGGGTTCCGGCAAGGGCTCCCGGAACGGCAAGAAGGGCAAGCGGCGGGTGCTCCGGTGGAGCGCCTCCGTGCTGTCGCTGCTGATACTGGGGACGGCCGGCGCCGGTTACCTCTACTACGAGTACCTCAACGACAAGATAAAGAAGGACGACCTCACGCTCGGCAAGAACAAGATGCCCGAGCACAGGGCCAACGCCGCGGGCCAGACACCGCTGAACATCCTCCTGATCGGCTCGGACGCCCGGAACTCCCAGGCCAACCAGGACCTGGGCGGCGCCAAGGAGACCTTCGACGGTCCGCCGCTCGCCGACGTACAGATGCTGGTGCACCTGTCCGCCGACCGCAGCAACATCTCCGTGGTCAGCATGCCGCGCGACACCATGCTGAAGATCCCGGAGTGCAGGGACCCGGACACCGGGAAGATCTATCAGGAGAGTCTGTTCGCCTCGACCAACGAGTCGCTGAACCGCGGCGGTCCGGGCTGCACCGTGGCCACCTGGGCAGAGCTCACCGGCATCCCCATCGACCACTTCATGATGATCGACTTCGCGGGTGTGGTCTCGATGGCCGACGCCATCGGCGGCGTACCCGTCTGCGTCAACAACAACATCGAGTCCCGCACCAGCGACGGCAAGGGCTCCGGCCTGAAGCTGGCCAAGGGCACGCACCCCATCAAGGGCGAGCAGGCGCTCCAGTGGCTGCGGACGCGTTACGGCTGGGTCGGCGGCACCGACCTGGAGCGGGCCAAGGCGCAGCACATGTACATGAACTCGATGGTGCGCGAGCTGCGCAAGAACGCGAAGCTCACCGACCCCAACAAGCTGCGCAAGCTGGCCGAGGCGGCCACCGATGCGCTCACCGTGGACAAGGGTCTGGACACCATCGGCAAGCTGTACGACCTGGCCGAGCAGCTCAAGAGCGTCCCGACCGGGCGCATCACGATGACGACGATGCCGAACTTCTACTCGACCAGGAAGCCCGGCAAGGTCGAGCCCACGCCCGGTGAGGCCGAGGAACTCTTCCGGATGATCCGCGAGGACATCCCGCTCGACGGCAAGGCGTCCAAGCGTGCGACCCCCACCGCGACCAAGGACAAGGCGGCCCTGCCCGCCGAGACCAAGGTGACCGTGCAGAACGGCACCTACACCGACCAGTTGGGCTCCGCCCAGGGGCGGGCGACCACGGTCGCCGGGTTGCTGGCCCAGAAGGGCTACACCCAGGCCGAGGCCGGCACGCTCACCCCGCGTCAGGCCAAGACGGTCGTCCAGTTCCCGAGCGCGGACCTGGAGGGCGACGCCCAGGCGGTCGCCAAGGCCCTGGGGATCCCGGTCGGTTCGGTGAAGAAGTCGGACCAGGTCCAGGGCATCACGCTCGTCGTGGGCGCCGACTGGCGCGAGGGCGACACCTACCCGAAGCCCAAGGCCACCGGCAAGGCGCCCGGGTCCAACACGAGCAGGGCCGACCAGTCCGGCTGCATGGAAGTGGACCCGAACTTCACCTGGTGAGCGCTGCGGCTACGCCGCCGTCCGGACGACCGCCGGGCGGCGGCTGGCGATGACCTTGCGGGCCAGCGAGCGGGGGCTCGTGAGGAACCCGTACCCCCACGACATGTGCATCGTCGCCAGCGCCACCGGGATCCGGAGGCGCGCCTTCAGGGACAGGCCCTTGCCGGCCGGGACGGAGCCGGCGGTGATCGCCGCCAGGTAGCCGGCCGGGACCACGAAGCCGAGCGGGGTGAGCGTCGCGCCCACCACGATGCCCGCCGCGATGGCGCAGACGGCGGTCGGCGGGGCGAGGTAGCGGAGGTTGATGGAACCCTGGTGGTAGCGGGCGACGACGTGGCGCCAGCGGCCGTAGTCCTTGTACTGCTTCGCCAGCGCGCGGACGCTGGGCCGGGGGCGGTACTGGACCCTCAGCTCCGGCGAGAACCAGATCAGGCCGCCCGCCTCACGGATGCGGAAGTTCAGCTCCCAGTCCTGGGCACGGATGAACTCCTCGTTGTAACCGCCCTGCTGCTCCAGCGCCTCGCGCCGGAACACGCCCAGGTAGACGGTCTCGGCAGGGCCCGCCTCGCCGCCGGTGTGGAACGCCGCGTTGCCGACACCGATCTTCGAGGTCATCGCGGCGGCGACCGCGTGCTCCCAGTCGTTCTCGCCCTCGGCGTGCATGATGCCGCCGACGTTCTGCGCGCCCGTCTCCTCCAGGAGGCGGACGGCGGTCGCGATGTAGTTCGGCGACAGCATGCCGTGCCCGTCGACCCGTACCACGATCGGGTGACGCGACGCCTTGATCGCGGCGTTCAGGGCCGCGGGCGTACGCCCGGTGGGGTTGGGCACCGTGTGGACGCGGGAGTCCTCTCGTACGAGCTCGGCGGCGATCTCGTCCGTACGGTCCGTTGACGGGCCGAGCGCGATCACCACCTCCATCTCACCGTCGTACTCCTGCTCGAGGATGTGACGGACCGAGGCGCGCAGATGCCGCTCCTCATTGAGGACCGGCATGATCACGGAGACGGGCGGCAGGGGCGTGGGCGTGGCGTTCATCGTCTGTCACGTTACCGCGAACGGGGGACAGCGGTGCGCGCCGCCCGGGTGGCGCGGGCAGTCGCTGATCGTATGGGCCTACTGTGCCGACTATTCCCCCAACCGCCCGCGGAGGTGTCCTTCGTGCCCACGCCGCCCCGCCGCCCCGTCCCTCCCCGGCCGCCTGCCCCCGGCCGGCCGAGACGGGCCCCGGCACCGGCGCCGGCACCGGCCGTGCGGCGAGCGAAACCGCGGTGGGGCATGCGGATGGCGACCACCCTGTCCGTGCTGGTGCTGGCGGCGGGCGGGATCGGGCACGCGGTCGTGACCAGCCTGGACACGGAGATCGGCCGGGTCGACCCCTTCAAGGACATGAAGAACCGCCCCGCGCCCGGTCACGGCACGAACATCCTGGTCGTCGGCACCGACGGCCGCGACAAGATCACGCCACGGGAGAAGGAGAAGTACCGGCTCGGCGGCGCGCCCTGCCGCTGCACGGACACGATCATGCTCGTGCACATCTCCGCCGACCGTAAGCGGGCCAGCATGGTGTCGCTGCCGCGCGACTCGTACGCCGAGATCCCGCCCCACACCGACGCCACCACCGGCAAGTACCACCACAAGCACCCGGTGAAGCTGAACGCCGCGTACGCGGAGGGCGGGCCGAACCTCACCGTACGGACCGTCGAGCACATGACGGGGGTCAAGATCGACCACTACCTGGAGCTGGACTTCACCAGCTTCATGCGGACCGTCGACGCCATCGGCGGCGTGGAGATCTGCACCGCCAAGCCGATGAAGGACGCGTACACCGGGCTCGACCTGCCGGCCGGAACGCACAAGCTGGACGGCGGGGGCGCCCTCCAGTACGTGCGCTCCCGCCATGTCGACGGGGCGTCCGACCTGGGCCGCATGCAGCGGCAGCAACGGTTCATGGCAGCGCTGATCGACCAGGCGACCAGCAACGGCACCATGCTGAACCCGGTGAAGTTCCAGCAGGTCATCACCTCGATGCTGAGTTCCGTACGGGCCGACCAGGGCTTCGGAGCGGAGCAGATGCTGGCCCTCTCGAAGGCGATGCGCGGCTTCACAGCCGCGTCGTCGGAGTTCACCTCCGTACCGGTCAGCGACACCAGCTTCCCCGTCAAGGGCATCGGCTCGACGGTGAAGTGGGACCCGGTGAAGGCGAAGAAGCTGTTCGCGGCGGTACGGGACGACAAACCGCTCGCCCCGTACGCCCCGCGCAGCTCGGTCCGCAAAAAGCTTGTGGAGGTCTCGCCGCAGCAGATCCGGGTGCAGGTCTACAACGGCACGCGGGTGCACGGCCTGGGCGCCCGGATCGACGCGGCGCTGCGGGCGACCGGCTTCCGGACGAGCGCGACGGCCCTGAACTGGGCGCGGCGTGACGTGGCCCGCACCATCGTGTGGTTCGACCCCCGCTGGGACCGCTCGGCCCGCTCCCTGGCCACGGCGCTCCCCGGCTGCGAGCTGCGGCCGGTGGAGGGCCAGGGCGCGACGTTCAAGGTCACGGCCGGGGCGAATTTCGCGGGGGTCCTGCCGGTGCGGGCGGAGGACGCGTTCCAGGGCGAATTCGGCGTGGTCACGGGCGACCAGGTGGTGTGCGCGTGACACCTGCCGGCGAGTGGGCGGTTTCGGCGTGCGCGGGCGGGCGGTTTCGGCGGGCGGGGCGCGAGTGGCGGCCCGGGCGCGGGTGGGCGGCCCGGGCGCGGGTGGGCGGCCCGGGCGCGGGTGGGCGCCCCGGCGGGGTCGGGCGGTGGGTGGGGGCGTGGCCCCTCCGGGCTCGTCTCTCCCCCAGAGGGGGCACCCCCACGAGGCCGGCGGCCTTGGGTACGTGAGGTGCGAGCCCTTCCGTCGCCGCCAACCTCTGCGGGGACGACCCTGCACGGCCCCACCCCGGCCGGACTCCGGCTGCGGGCCGGTTCCGGATGTTTGTGGGCATTCGTTCCGCGGGGCGGAACGGGTGGGCACAAACGGCCCGCAGACGAAACCGGGTTCGGGGCGGAGCCCCGGCGTCAGTCCTGCATGCCCTCCGCGGCGCGCCTCTCACGGAGCTCCTTGATCGCGCGGCGGCGGGCCAGGCGGTGGGTGCGGCGGATCTGCGCCTCCTGGTAGCGGCGCTTGTCGCGTTCGGTTTCCGGGATCACCGGCGGGACGGCACGGGGCTTGCCGTCCGCGTCGACGGCGGCGAAGACCAGGTAGGCAGAGCCGACCTGGGTCGCGGGCGTGGACTCGTTCCAGCGTTCGGCCAGGACGCGGACGCCGACCTCCATGGAGGACCGGCCGGTCCAGTTGACCTGTGCCTTGACATGGACCAGGTCGCCGACGCGGACGGGCTCCAGGAACACCATCTCGTCCATGGACGCCGTCACGGCGGGCCCACCGGAGTGACGGCCGGCGACGGCACCCGCCGCGTCGTCCACCAACTTCATGATCACGCCGCCGTGCACCGTACCGAGGAGGTTGGTGTCACTGCCGGTCATGATGTGGCTGAGGGTGGTGCGGGACGCTGAGGTCGGCTTTCCCCGCAGCTCGGAGGCCTGATCTGTCATGCCCTCCACCCTATGCCCGAGTCCGTCCCGCCCCTCATTGCATCAGGTTCGCTACAGCCCCGGCCCGATTTCCCACCCGCCCTGTCGGGCTCCCGGGAGCGGCCTGCACACTGGTCCGCATGAACGACTGGCCCGATGGATGGACCGACGACCGCAACGCGCGATACGGCCGCGGCAGCGCCGACGCCCAGCCCGAGGGCGCCCGGGTGATGCGCCATGTGCAGCGCCCCGCCGCGCCGCCGCTCCCGCAGCAGCAGTCGCGCGGGTACGACAGCGGCTACAACACCGGCCAGGTCTACGGCACCCCGCCGGGCGGCGGCGGACGCGGCGGCGGGAACCCGCACGCGCCCGCGCCGGACTGGCGCCGCCGCATCAAGATCGGGTCGATCGTGGTCCTGGTGGCCGTGCTCGGCACGACGATAGGTACGTACTTCTGGGCCGACGGCAAGATGCGCCGCGAGGTGGACCTCGCCAAGGTCATCGACCGCCCCAAGGAGGGCGACTGCACGACGTACCTGATCGTCGGCTCCGACAGCCGTGAGGGCATGACGGCCGAGGAGAAGAGGAAGCTGCACACCGGCTCCGCCGAGGGCAAGCGCACCGACTCGATGATGATCCTGGCGGCCTGCGGCAGCGGGAACACCATGGTCTCGCTGCCCCGCGACTCGGACGTGGAGATTCCGAAGTTCGTGGGCTCGGAGTCCGGCAAGACCTTCCCGGCCCAGGGCCGCCGTGTGAAGCTGAACGCCGCGTACGCGGAGGACGGGCCCGAGCTGCTGGTGCGGACCGTGGAGCACAACACCGGGCTGCGCATCGACCACTACGCCGAGATCGGCTTCGCCGGCTTCGCGAACATCGTCGACGCCCTCGGCGGTGTCGAGATGAACATCGAGAAGGGCTTCAAGGACAAGAAGTCGGGCGCCGACTTCCAGGCCGGCAAGCAGACCCTCAACGGCGAGCAGGCCCTGGCGTTCGTACGGACCCGGTACGCCTTCGCCGAGTCGGACCTGGCCCGTACGAAGAACCAGCAGAAGTTCCTGTCCGCGCTGGCGAGCCAGGCGGCGACGCCCGGCACGATCCTCAACCCGTTCAAGCTCTACCCGACGATGGGCGCGGGCCTGGACACGCTGATCGTCGACAAGGACATGTCGCTGTTCGACCTGGGCGAGATGTTCTTCGCGATGAAGGGCATCAGCGGCGGCGACGGTACGTCGATGAACATGCCGGTCAACGGCACCCGCGGCGGCAACCTCGTCTGGGACAAGGCCAAGGTGCAGCAGCTGGTGCAGCAGATCCAGAACGACGAGAAGGTCACCGTCACGGAGAAGTGATCAGGTCGCGAAGGGGTTCGCGTGGCCCGGTAGCCGCTGGCCGGGGCGGAGGAAACGCTGCCGCCCCGTCTCGTCCTGTACGGGGGTGAATCCGGCCGCCTGGAGGCGCTCGGCGATGCGCTGCCGGCGAAGCCCGCCGATCTTGACGCCACCGACGAGGAACGCGGCGAGCGCGGCCCCGCCCGCGAGGGCGCCGACGTACATCTCGCAGATGAGCAGCGTCACCACCAGGGCCGCCACGCAGAACCAGGCGAAGCCCATCTGCCGCGCCGCCGCCATCTGCGTCATGACGTCGAACCCGATCCGGTCCCTCAGCCGGGCGACCGCCTCCGCCGCCTCGGGGGTCGGCTTGAGGGTGCCGGGCTGGAGGCCGGGCACGGTGCCGCCCATGCCGGCCTGCGGGTGCGCGGCGATGGTCGCCGCCTCGCGGGCGCGGGCCTCGGGCGCGGGGTCGCGGTAGAGGTAGACGGCGAGGGTCTGCTTGTTGCGGCCCTCGCGCCGCGCCTCGGCGTACTCGAAGCCGTAGTGCTCGACGACGTGCGCGAGCGTCGCGGTTCTTCCGGCGTGGGAGAACTCGTTGGTGACGACCACGACGTCCTGGGTCGCTATCTGCTTGAGCAGTGCGGAGACCTGGCGATCCGCGCTCATGGGGTCCCCCACCTGGTGCTGTGCTGATTGTGCGGCAGCGCAGCCTAACCGCCACGGCCCCCGGCGGAATGCCGGGGGCCGTGCTGTGCGGTGTGGGGGGTGTTACGGCAGGTTGCGGGCCATGACGATCCGCTGCACCTGGTTCGTGCCTTCATAAATCTGGGTGATCTTGGCGTCGCGCATCATGCGCTCGACCGGGTAGTCGCGGGTGTAGCCGTAGCCGCCGAGGAGCTGGACGGCGTCGGTGGTGGCCTCCATGGCGATGTCGGAGGCGAAGCACTTGGCGGCGGCGCCGAGGTAGGTGAGGTCGGCGTCGCCGCGCTCCGAGGCCGCGGCGGCCTGGTAGGTGAGGGCGCGGGCGGCGGAGATCTTCATGGCCATGTCGGCGAGCATGAACTGCACGCCCTGGAAGTCGGCGATCGGCTTGCCGAACTGCTTGCGCTCCTGGACGTACCCCTTGGCGTAGTCCAGGGCGCCCTGGGCGATACCGAGGGCCTGGGCCGCGATGGTGATGCGGGTGTGGTCCAGGGTCTTCATCGCGGTGGCGAAGCCGGTGCCCTCCTCGCCGATCATGCGGTCGGCGGGGATGCGTACGTTGTCGAGGTAGACCTCGCGGGTCGGGGAGCCCTTGATGCCGAGCTTCTTCTCCGGGGCGCCGAAGGAGACACCGGGGTCGCCCTTCTCGACGACGAAGGCGCTGATGCCCTTGGAGCGCTTGGCCGGGTCGGTGACGGCCATGACCGTGTAGAACTCGGAGACGCCCGCGTTGGTGATCCAGCGCTTCACGCCGTTGAGGACCCAGAAGTCGCCGTCGCGGACCGCCTTGGTCTTCATGCCGGCGGCGTCGGAGCCGGCGTCGGGCTCGGAGAGGCAGTACGAGAACATCGCGTCGCCCTTGGCGAGCGGGGTCATGTACTTCTTCTTGAGGTCCTCCGAGCCGGAGAGGATCACCGGGAGCGAGCCCAGCTTGTTGACCGCCGGGATCAGGGAGGAGCTGGCGCAGACGCGGGCGACCTCCTCGATGACGATCACGGTCGCGAGGGCGTCGGCGCCCGCGCCGCCGTACGTCTCGGGGACGTGCACGGCGTGCAGGTCGGAGGAGACGAGGGCGTCCAGCGCCTCCTGCGGGAAGCGGGCCTCCTCGTCCACCGCGGCGGCGAACGGGAGGATCTTGGCCTCGGCGAGCGAGCGGACGGTGTCCCGGAGCATGTCGTGCTCTTCGGACGGGCGGTACAGATCGAAGTCAGGCGTTCCCGCCACTTTCTCTCACTCCCCTGAGCTGCTGCTAACTACCGTTAAGTAACACGAATTTTAGTGGGCCGGGGCGAGCCAGGCATACGTGAGCTTGACGACAGCGCCGGTCCCGGGAGAACGGTGCCCTCGCCGGGGCACGACTATGCTCGGGGCCGCACTCCCTCCCGTACGTCAATGGAGCACCGTATGGCCCTCAAGATCACCGTGATCGGCACCGGATACCTGGGCGCCACCCATGCGGCGGCCATGGCGGAGCTGGGGTTCGAGGTGCTCGGGCTCGACGTCGTCCCCGAGAAGATCGAGATGCTGTCGGCGGGGCGCGTCCCGATGTACGAGCCGGGTCTCGAGGAGCTGCTGCACCGGCACGTCGCCGGGATCGAGGGCTCCACCGGGCGGCTGCGCTTCACGACGTCGTGGGAGGAGGTCGGCGAGTTCGGCGACATCCACTTCGTCTGTGTGAACACGCCACAGAAGCACGGTGACTACGCCTGCGACATGAGTTACGTCGACGCCGCCTTCGGCTCCCTCGCCCCGCACCTGAAGCGCCCCGCGCTGGTCGTCGGCAAGTCGACCGTGCCGGTCGGCAGCGCGGAGCGGCTCGCGCGGCTGCTCGCCGACCGGGCGCCGGTGGGCGCGGACGCGGAGCTGGCGTGGAACCCCGAGTTCCTGCGCGAGGGCTTCGCCGTGCAGGACACGCTGCACCCGGACCGGATCGTGGTGGGCGTGGAGAGCGCGGCGGCGGAGAAGCTGCTGCGTGAGGTGTACGCCACACCGATGGGGGAAGGGTCGCCGTTCGTGGTGACCGACTTCCCCACGGCGGAGCTGGTGAAGACCGCCGCGAATTCCTTCCTCGCGACGAAGATCTCCTTCATCAACGCGATGGCGGAGGTGTGCGAGGCCGCCGGGGGCGATGTGGTGAAGCTCGCCGAGGCCATCGGCTACGACGAGCGGATCGGCGCGAAGTTCCTCCGGGCCGGGATCGGCTTCGGCGGTGGGTGCCTCCCCAAGGACATCCGGGCCTTCATGGCGCGGGCCGGTGAACTGGGCGCCGACCAGGCGCTGACGTTCCTGCGCGAGATCGACTCCATCAACATGCGGCGCCGCGGCCAGATGGTCGGCATGGCGCGCGAGGCCCTGGGCGACGGCACGTTCCTCGGCAAGCGGGTGGCGGTGCTGGGCGCGGCGTTCAAGCCGGACTCGGACGACGTACGGGACTCCCCCGCGCTGAACGTCGCCGGTCAGATCCACCTCCAGGGCGGCCAGGTCACCGTGTACGACCCGAAGGGCATGGACAACGCCCGGCGGCTGTTCCCGACGCTGGCGTACGCCGACAGCGCCCTGGACGCGGTGCGGGGCGCGGACGTGGTGCTGCACCTGACGGAGTGGCGCGAGTTCCGCGAGCTGGACCCGGCGGAGCTGGGCGAGGTCGCGGCGAACCGGCTCATCCTGGACGGCCGCAACGCGCTCGACGCGGAGCGCTGGCGCGAGGCGGGCTGGACGTTCCGCGCGATGGGGCGGCCGCGGGCCTGAGGACGGGCCGCGGGTTTACGGGGTGACGGCCGCGGGCCTGAGGGCGGCCCGCGGGTTTACGGGGCGGCTGCGGCGGCACTCGGGCGCCATGGGCTTTGCGACACTCACTCTGACCGCGATCGACTGTCCCGAACCGCGTCGCCTCGCCGAGTTCTACGCCGCGATGCTCGGTGGTGACGTGAAGGGCGATCCCGGCGACGAGGACTGGATCGACCTGTACCTCCCCGACGGGCAGCGGCTCGCCTTCCAGCGTGCGCCGGGCCTTCGCCCGCCCGAATGGCCGCGGGCCGACCGGAACTCCCAGCAGCTCCACCTGGACTTCGACGTCGAGGACATCGACGCCGCGCACGAGCAGGTCCTCGCGCTCGGCGCCCGTCCGCTGGACGCCGACGACCGCGGGGGCGAACGGGGCTTCCGGGTGTACGCGGATCCGGCGGGGCACCCGTTCTGCCTGTGCCGCGCGTAGGCCCTACGCCGGTTGCGCGGCGTCCGCCGCCTCGCGTACGACACGGGCCGCGTTGCCCCACGTCAGGGCGGCGATGTCGGCCTCGGACCAGTCGCGGTGCAGCAGCTCGGCGATGAGGTTCGGGTAGCAGGACGCGTCCTCCAGGCCGATGGTGTGCGGGGCGTCGGTCGCCATGCCGTACGAACCCGACAGCCCGACGCACTCCGGCCCGGCGACCTCGCGGACGTGCTCCACATGGTCGGCCACGTCCCACAGGGTGGCCGGCCGGCCGGTGTGGCGGGCGACCTGGTCGGGCGCGAAGCTCACCATGCAGACGCCGGCGTTGGCGTGCAGGCGGCGCAGTACGTCGTCGGGGACGTTGGCGGAGTGCCGGGTGAGGGCGTGGGCCGCCGAGTGGGAGAGGATGACCGGCGCCTTCGAGACGTCGAGGGCCCGGTCCATGGTGGGCTCGGAGGCCCCCGAGAGGTCGACGAGGACCCCGAGGCGGTTCATCTCGCGGACCGCCTCCTCCCCGAACGGCGTCAGGCCGGCGGGGTCGGCCGTCCAGTGCGTACCGGCGATGCTCACACTGCGGACGCCGAGCGCGTGGTAGGCGCGGAGGGTGCCCAGCGAGTCGCCGAGCGCGGCGCCGGAGACGGGCCCGAGGAGGGACGCGATCCGGCCGCAGTCGCGGGCCTGGACCATGTCGGCGGCGGTGAGCGCGAGCCGCAGGGCCTCCGGGCAGGACGCGATGAGTGTCCGTACGGCGTCTATTCGATCCAGCGTGTCCTGCACGGCGGCGGGGCCGGGCGGTACGTGCAGCGACCAGAACTGCGCGCCGACGCCGCCGGCGCGGATGCGCGGGATGTCGGTGTCGAGCAGGGCCGAGCCGTGCTGGAGGTCGTGCCAGTGCGTGCGGTCCAGCTCCTGGGCGAGGGTGTTGTGACCGTCGACCACGAGCTGCGCGGCGAGCAGCACGCGGGCCCGCTCGATGTCGACCTCGGCGGGCGTGGGCGCCTCGGCGGCGCCGTCGGGCGTGTCGTCGAGTTCACCGATCGCGGAGGGTGCGGCGTACGGGTGGTCCTGCAGGTCTGCCATGGGGGAGCTCCGCTCCGGGGACGGACGACGAGCCGATACGGCCACGGTGGCATGGGGGCGGGCGGGGGTCGCGGCGACGTACTGCGTCCGGGTGACCGCGGAGCGCCGCGGGCGTGGCGTTGCCGGGGCGCCGCCCCGGACCCCGGGCCTGGCGGGGCGGTGCCGCGCCGCGATGGGCGGGGTGGCTTGCGCCGGTGGGCGCGGTCGGGCCCCGGGCCCTGGCGGGGCGGGCGTTGTCGTCCGGGCTGCGGCCCGGACCCCTGGCGGGGTGGCTTGCGCCGGTGGGCACCGTCGGGGCCCCTCCGGGCTCGCCTCCTCGCGGTCGGCGGGGTGCCCACCCGGTCTCGTGACCGTTACTCGCCGCCGATCCGCTGCGGGGGCGACCCTGCACGGCCCCTCCTCGCCGTAGTCGAAACAGCCGCCCGCACCCGGCGCACCACGGGCATCTCCACCCGCCTTCCCCCAGACCCACCGGGCCGCAGTCGGCGTACGACCGGGGCGGGGCCGTGCAGGGTCGCCCCCGCAGAGGTTGGCGGCGTCGGAAGGGCTCCCCTTCCGGCGTACCCAAGGCCGCCGGCCTCGAGGAGGTGAGCCCGGAGGGGCCACGCCCCACACCCACCGGGCGGGCCCGCCGGGTGGTCAGGCGTCCAGGGACGCGAGCGTGGCCGTGGAGGCGGGGCGGGCCGACAGGGAGCGGGAGACGGATTCCGCGTCGCGGAGGGCGCGGAGCGGGTTGTGCCAGGTGAGCTTCGCCAGGTCCGTACGGGACCAGCCGCGGCGCAGGAGCTCCGCGATCAGGTTCGGGTACGCCGAGACGTCCGGCAGGTCCGACGGGGTGAACGCCGTGCCGTCGAAGTCGCCGCCGATGCCGATGTGGTCGATGCCCGCGACCTCCCGCATGTGGTCGAGGTGGTCCGCGACCGTGGCGACGGTGGCGACCGGGCGCGGGTGGGCCTCCTCGAAGGCCGCGTGGACGCGCATCGCCTCGGGGGTGGTGTCCAGGTGGTGGAAGCCGTGCGCCCGCATGTTCTCGTCGGCCCGCCGGGTCCAGTCGACGGCGGCGGGGAGGACGAACTTGGGGACGAACGTGGCCATGGCGACGCCCCCGTTGGCGGGCAACAGGGCCAGCACGTCGTCGGGGATGTTGCGGGGGTGGTCGCACACCGCCCGGGAGGAGGAGTGCGAGAAGATCACCGGGGCCTCGGACACCGCCAGCGCGTCACGCATCGTCGTGTCGGCCACGTGCGAGAGGTCCACCAGCATGCCGAGGCGGTTCATCTCACGGACGACCTCCCGGCCGAACGCGGAGAGGCCCCCGACACCCGGGGCGTCCGTCGCCGAGTCGGCCCAGGGGACGTTGTCGTTGTGGGTCAGGGTCATGTAGCGGACGCCGAGGGCGTACAGCGCCCGCAGGGTGGCCATCGAGTTGTTGATGGAGTGGCCGCCCTCGGCGCCCTTGAGCGACGCGATACGCCCGGAGGCCCGCGCCGCCTCCATGTCGTCGGCCGTCAGCGCGGGCGCCAGGTCGGCCGGGTGGCGGGCGAGCAGCCGGTCGACGCAGTCGATCTGCTCCAGCGTCGCGCTGACCGCGTCGTCGCCCGCCATGCCGGCGCGTACGTACACCGACCAGAACTGGGCGCCGACCCCGCCCGCCCGCAGCCGCGGGATGTCGGTGTGGAGCCGGCCCGTCTGGTCCGCCCCGATGTCGAGGCGGTCCAGGTCGTAGCCGGCGTGCTCGCGCAGCGCCCACGGCAGGTCGTTGTGGCCGTCGACCACGGGGTACGAGGCGAGCAGCTCGCGCGCCTCGTCCCGGAAACGGCCGGCCGTCACTTGGCGAAACCGAATGACGCCGAGCCCTCGACCTTCGCCCGCAGCCGCTTGCCCTTCTCCGTCGCCTGGTCGTTCAGCTCCTGCTGGAAGTCGGCCATGCGGGAGAGGAGGTCGGGGTCGGAGGTCGCCAGGATGCGCGCCGCCAGCAGGCCCGCGTTGCGCGCCCCGCCCACCGAGACGGTGGCCACGGGGACGCCCGCCGGCATCTGGACGATCGACAGGAGGGAGTCCATGCCGTCCAGGTACTTCAGCGGCACGGGGACCCCGATGACGGGGAGCGGCGTGACCGAGGCGAGCATGCCGGGCAGGTGCGCGGCGCCGCCGGCGCCCGCGATGACCGCCTTCAGGCCCCGGTCGGCGGCGCGCTCCCCGTACGCGATCATTTCGCGCGGCATCCGGTGCGCGGAGACGACGTCGACCTCGTACGGGATCTCGAACTCGTCGAGGGCCGCGGCCGCGGCCTCCATGACGGGCCAGTCGGAGTCGGAGCCCATGACGATGCCCACGAGCGGAGTGTCCAGGGGGTTACTCAACGATCGTTCCTCGCAGGTAGCCGGCGGCGTGACGCGCGCGGTCCAGCACGTCGTCGAGGTCGTCGCCGTAGGTGTTGACGTGCCCCACCTTGCGGCCGGGCTTCACGTCCTTGCCGTACATATGGATCTTCAGCTGGGGGTCACGGGCCATGCAGTGCAGGTAGGCCTGGTACATGTCGGGGTAGTCACCGCCCAGGACGTTGCACATGACGGTCCACGTCGCGCGCGGGCGCGGGTCGCCGAGCGGCAGGTCGAGCACGGCCCGTACATGGTTGGCGAACTGCGAGGTGACCGCGCCGTCCTGGGTCCAGTGGCCCGAGTTGTGGGGGCGCATCGCCAGCTCGTTGACGAGGATGCGGCCGTCGCGGGTCTCGAACAGTTCGACGGCGAGGTGGCCGACGACGTCCAGTTCCTTGGCGATGCGCAGCGCGAGCTCCTGGGCCTGGCCGGCCAGCTCGGCCGACAGGCCGGGCGCGGGGGCGATCACGGTGTCGCAGACGCCGTCGACCTGCCGTGATTCGACGACGGGGTACGCCACGGCCTGGCCGTGCGGGGAGCGGACGATGTTGGCCGCCAGCTCGCGTACGAAGTCGACCTTCTCCTCCGCGAGGACCGGCACGCCCGCCCGGAACGGGTCGCGGGCGTCGTCCTCGGAGCGGACGAACCACACGCCCTTGCCGTCGTACCCGCCGCGCACCGTCTTGAGGATGATCGGGAAACCGCCGGTCTCGGCGGCGAAGGCCGCCGCGTCCGCCGGGTCCTTCACGATGCGGTGGCGCGGGCACGGTGCGCCGATCTCGTCGAGCCTGGCCCGCATCACGCCCTTGTCCTGGGCGTGCACCAATGCGCCGGGCCCCGGCCGGACGGGAATGCCGTCCGCCTCCAGGGCCCGCAGGTGCTCGGTCGGTACGTGCTCGTGATCGAACGTGATCACATCGCAGCCGCGCGCGAACTCACGCAGGGTGTCCAGGTCGCGATAGTCGCCGATGACGACCTCGCTCACCACCTGGGCCGCGGAGTCCTGGGGGGAGTCACTGAGGAGCTTGAACTTGATGCCGAGGGGGATACCCGCCTCGTGGGTCATCCGGGCGAGCTGTCCGCCGCCCACCATGCCTACTACCGGGAACGTCACCCTCATAGGGTATCCGGCCCCCGCGGGGGGCCTTTATCCGTCCCCGCGCGTGGTCACGGGCGGGTGGTTAGCATGGCTTGGTTGACCCACTCGACCGGACGGGGCTGAAAGATCACCATGAGTGAACGGGGCGCACTGCGGGTGCGGCTGGACCAGCTCGTCCGCGAGATCGCCAAATTCGGTCTCGTCGGCGGCCTCGGCCTGCTGGTGAACATGGCGGTCTTCAACCTGCTGCGTCACACCACGGAGCTCCCGGTCGTCCGTGCCAGCCTGCTGGCCACGGTCGTCGCCATCGCGTTCAACTACGTGGGTTTCCGTTACTTCACGTACCGGGACCGTGACAAGAGCCGCCGTACGAAGGAGCTGACGCTCTTCCTGCTGTTCAGCCTGGCGGGGCTGGTCATCGAGAACGGTGTGCTGTACGCCGCGACGTACGGCTTCGGCTGGGACAGCCCGCTGCAGAACAACTTCTTCAAGTTCTTCGGGATCGGTGTGGCGACCCTGTTCCGCTTCTGGTCGTACCGGACGTGGGTCTTCCGTACGCTGCCGGGGCACGAGCCCGTACCGGCTGCGGAATCGTTCCTGGAGCAGCGCCGGGCCGAGCCCGAGCGCACCGGCGAGCCGGTCGCCCCGCGCCGCTAGCGGACCGTACGGGGCTCTTCCTCGCCCGCCCTGTCCTTGCGGCTGGGCACCTCGCGGCTGAGGAACAGCGCGAAGACCGGCGGCTGCTGCTGGAGCAGCTCCAGCCGGCCGCCGTCCGCCTCCGCGAGGTCGCGGGCGACGGCGAGGCCGATGCCGGTGGAGTTGCGGCCGCTGATGGTCCGCTCGAAGATCCGCGCCCCCAGGTCCGGCGGTACGCCCGGCCCCTCGTCGGTGACCTCGACGACGGCCTGGTTCCCGGTGACCCGGGTGCGCAGTGCGACCGTGCCGCCACCGTGCATCAGCGAGTTCTCGATCAGCGCGGCCAGTACCTGGGCGACCGCGCCCGGGGTGCCGACGGCCCGCATGCCGACCTTCCCGGACCGTACGATCGCCCGCCCCGCGCTGCGGTAGGCCGGCCGCCATTCCTCGATCTGCTGCTTGACGACCTCGTCGAGGTCGAAGGCGATCGCCGAGCCGGTGCGCGGGTCGCGCGAGTTGGTCAGCAGCCGCTGGACGACGTCGGTGAGCCGCTCGACCTGGGTGAGGGCGATGTGCGCCTCCTCCTTGACCGTGGCCGGGTCGTCGGTCTCGGCGATCTCCTCCAGCCGCATGGACAGCGCGGTCAGCGGCGTACGCAGCTGGTGGGAGGCGTCGGCGGCCAGCCGCCGCTCGGCGGTGAGCATCCGGGCGATCCGCTCGGCGGAGGCGTCGAGGACGTCGGCGACCCGGTCGAGCTCCGGCACGCCGTACCGCCTGTGGCGGGGCCGGGGGTCGCCGGAGCCGAGCCGTTCGGCGGTCTCGGCGAGGTCGGTGAGCGGCGAGGCGAGGCGGTTGGCCTGGCGTACGGCGAGGAGGACGGCGGCGATCACGGCGAGCAGCGCCACGGCGCCGATGATCAGCAGGGTGCGGCCGACCTCGGCGGTGACGGTGGAGCGGGACTCCTCGACGGTCACCTTCTCGCCGCGCTTGCCGTCGGCGGTGCCGCGGATGACGCTGCCCTCGGGCCGGTCGCCGATCTCGATGGGGGGACGGCCGGGGATCTCGATCAGGGCGTACCGCTTGGCGCCGCTCTGCTGGGCGAGGATGTCCGGGTTGACGGGCTCGCCGCCGACGAGCCGGGACTCGACGATGCTGACGAGCCGGACGGCCTCGGAGTCGACGCTCTCCTGGGCGCTGCTGCTGATGGTGCGCGTCTCGACGATGACGAGGGAGACCCCGAAGACGGCGATGACGACGAGGACCACGGCGAGCGTGGAGTTGATCAGTCGGCGGCGCACGGTGCGTACCTAGCTCTTTTCGAAGCGGAAGCCCACGCCCCGGACCGTGGCGATGTAGCGGGGGTTGGCGGCGTCGTCGCCGAGCTTCTTGCGGAGCCAGGAGATGTGCATGTCGAGGGTCTTGGTGGAGGACCACCAGGTGGTGTCCCACACCTCGCGCATCAGCTGGTCGCGGGTGACGACGCGGCCGGCGTCACGGACGAGGACGCGCAGCAGGTCGAATTCCTTGGCGGTGAGCTGGAGCTCCTCGTCGCCCATCCACGCCCGGTGCGACTCGACGTCGATGCGTACGCCGTGGGTCGCGGGGGCCGGGGCGGGCTCGCTGGCGCCGCGCCGCAGCAGGGCCCGGACGCGGGCGAGCAGCTCGGCGAGGCGGAACGGCTTGGTGACGTAGTCGTCGGCGCCCGCGTCGAGCCCGACAACGGTGTCGACCTCGTCGGCGCGGGCCGTCAGGACCAGGATGGGCACCGTGAGGCCCTCGGAACGCAGCCGCCGGGCCACTTCGAGCCCGTCCATCCCGGGCAGTCCGAGGTCCAGTACGACCAGGTCGACGTGGCCCTGCAGTCCGGCGTCGAGCGCGCCCGGCCCGTCCTCCCGTACCTCGACCTCGTAACCCTCCCGCCGCAGGGCGCGGGCCAGCGGTTCCGAGATGGATGCGTCGTCCTCGGCGAGCAGTACACGGGTCATGGGGTGATGGTAGTCCGCGCCCGACACGCCCCGCCGGGGGATCGCACGTTGATCAACAGGGCCTGCGAATATGGGGTCCATCCCGGGTAACACCTTCAAAGCAGCTTCACTGGTTCCGCGAACACCTGTGATCCATCTCTCAAGTCCTTCCATATGCCGCACTGTCGTGTCGTATGGTGGCGAGACGCCTGATGCACTATCCGGGACCTTTGGACCGTCAACAGCGCCAAAGTTCCCTTTCTGCGCAAGGCCGGTTCTGCCAGCCTTGAGACAGTGAATGACCTGTGGGCCGGGCCCCGTGCCGTGATGACATGTCCGGGGCGTGGATCCCGGTGCGGTCCGATCCCTCGCCCCCGTGCACGACACGGGGGCGAACCCCTGTTCGGGCGTGGGGTGCGATCGGAATCCGTGCCGGTGCCGGCCGCCCCCCACCGGGCGCGTGACCGCTCACGAAGCGCAGCGCGTCCCGAGCAAGCAAGGATCGACCCATGGCGTCCAGCCTGACGAAGGACTCGCCCCACATCACCGGCGGCGACACAGCCTTCTTCGGCCACCCCCGCGGCCTGGCCACTCTCTTCCTGACGGAGATGTGGGAGCGCTTCAGCTACTACGGCATGCGCGCCCTCCTCGTGTACTACCTGGTCTCGGGCGGCGCCGACGCCGCGACCGGCAGCCAGGGCGGCGGCCTCGCGATGACCGCGGCCACGGCCACGGCCATCTACTCCGTCTACGTGTCGATGGTCTACCTGATGGCCATGCCGGGCGGCTGGTTCGGTGACCGCGTCTGGGGCGCCCGCAAGACGGTCGCCGTCGCCGGCGCCGTGATCATGCTCGGCCACCTGTGCCTGGCGCTGCCCGGCCAGGCGGTCTTCTTCCTCGGCCTGATCCTGGTCGCGGCCGGTTCCGGTCTGCTGAAGGCCAACATCTCCACGATGGTCGGCCACCTCTACGACGGGCCCGAGGACCCGCGCCGTGACGGTGGCTTCACGATCTTCTACATCGGCATCAACCTCGGCGCCTTCGTCGCCCCGCTCGTCATCGGCACGGTGGGCAAGGAGATCAACTGGCACATCGGCTTCGCGCTCGCCGCGGTCGGCATGGGCCTGGGCCTGCTCCAGTTCCTGCTCGGTACGCGCCACCTGAGCCCGAAGAGCAGCCTCGTCCCGAACCCGCTGAGCCCCGAGGAGCGCCGCGCGGTCCTGCTCAAGGTCACGGGCGCGGTGGTGGCCGTCGCCGTGTTCTACGGTGCCGTCGTCGCCCTGGGCGCGTACACGCTGAACTGGGCGCTGGTGCCGCTGACCCTCGCCGGTCTGGTCATCCCGGTCGCGGTCCTGGTGCGCATCAAGCGCGACAAGGAGCTGTCGGCGGGCGAGCAGTCGAAGATGAACGGCTACATCTGGTTCTTCGTGGCCGCCGCCGTCTTCTGGATGATCTACGACCAGGGCGGCTCGACGCTGTCCCTGTTCGCCGACGACAAGACCGCCGGCAGCGTCTTCGGGTTCGACTTCTCGGCCACCTGGTACCAGTCCCTGAACCCGCTGTTCGTCATGGCGCTGGCCCCGGTCTTCGCCTGGCTGTGGCTGTGGCTGGCGCGCAAGAACCAGGAGCCCAACACCATCGTGAAGTTCGCGATGGGCCTGGTCCTCGTCGGCGCGTCGTTCTTCGTCTTCATCGTTCCGATGGGGATGGCGGGTGACGGCACCAAGGTGTCGCCGATGTGGCTGGTCTCGATCTACATGATCCAGACCATCGGTGAGCTGTGCCTCTCCCCGGTCGGCCTGTCGGTGACCACCAAGATGGCGCCGCAGAAGTACGCCTCGCAGATGATGGGCGTCTGGTTCCTCGCGGTCACCGCGGGCGACTGCACCACGGGTCTGCTGTCCCTGGCGGGTGTCGACCTCAACGGGACCGGGATCATCGCCATGGAGGCCTCGCTGGCGGCCGTGGCCGGTCTGGCGGTGTACATGTACCGCAAGAAGGTCCAGACGATGATGGGCAACGTGCACTGACGCGTACGCGCGTGGGAAGGGCCGCCGCACCGGGTTCGGTGCGGCGGCCCTTCGCCGTTTCGCGGGACGTGTCAGCGCTTGAGCAGCCGCCAGGGCGTGAACGTGAACACCGCGCCGCCCAGCAGGATCACCGTGCCGGCGACCAGGGCCAGGGCGCGCAGGGCGCCCGCGTCCTCGGCGCCCGTGTCGGCGAGGCCGCCACCGGAGGCGGACCCGCCGGTGGTGGACCCGCCGGTGGTTCCGGAGGTGCCGCCGCCTCCGGTGGAGCCACCCGAGCCTGCCGTACCGCCCGAGGCGCCGCCCGGCTGGGCGGAGGTGTCCAGCTCCAGGGAGACCGGCACGTTCGCGGGCGGGGTGCAGGTCGTCGTCGTACCGAGCGCCTTGACCGTGAGGACGCCGGGGCTGAGCGTCGCCTTGCCGGTGGCGCCGGGCTTGTACGTGCCGGTGAGGTCGGGGATCTCGATCGGCTGGCCCGCCTTGATCGGCTCCTTGTTGGTGGGGCCCTCGACATGGACGAAGCCCTTGTCCGCGCCGCCGAGCTTGACCTCCATGGACGGCTTGACCGAGTCCTTCGGGATGTCTGCGGGGCTGTCCATCACGGACTTGGAGAACTTCACGGTGAGGTCGAAGTTCCCGGCGTTCCGCTTGGCGTTGATCTTCACCGGGGAGGTCGCGTTCTTGTCGCCGATGGGGGTCTTGCAGGCGTACGCGACGGAGACCTCCTTGCCCTCGAAGTCGGTCTGCCCGCCACCGCCACCGCTCGTTCCGCCGGAACTGCTCGTACCGCCTGAGCCGCTCGTGCCGCCCGTGGTGGACCCGCCACTGCTCGTCGTCCCGCCCGAGCCGGTCGTGCCGCCCGAGTCCGTGCCGCCGGATCCGGAGGTACCGCCAGAGGTCGTCGTACCGCCGGACGTCGTCGTGCCGCCCGTCGTACCCCCGCCGCCCTCCGTGACCTTGATCGTCGCGGCCGGCTGGACCGTCTCCTTCGGCGTGCACTTGGTGTCCGTGGACAGCGGCTTGGAGACGTTGATGGTGTACGCGCCCGGCGTCAGTGTGATCTCACCCGCCGCCGTGAGCTTCAGCTTGCCCTTCATGTCGGGCAGCACCATCGGGCTGTTCTTGGGGATCGGCGGGTTCTGCCGCGGGCCCTCCATCGCCAGGTCGGCGGTCTGCGCGCCCGTGACCTTGAGCGTGCCGGTCGGCTTGACGGTGTCCTTCTCCAGGTCCAGGACGTCCGGGTTCTTGGACGCGGCCTCGACCGTCTTCCACACCACCTCCACCTCGTCGCCGACCTTCGCCTCCGCCGGCGCGGTGATCTGCACCTTGGTGGTGCCCTGCACCGGTGGCAGGCCCGAGATGGGCGGCGGGATGCACTCGGTCGCGTACGACACCTCGGCCGCCTGGGCGGGTCCCGCGGCCAGCAGGATCCCCGCGCCGCCGAGCATCAGCGCGACTCCGGCCGCGCTCATCCTCCGTTGCGTGCTCACGAATGTCCCTTCGTCGTGGGTCGGTTCTCTGACGGTGCGGAGTCCGGGGCGAACCAGGGCAGGCTCACCGTGCGGGTGGGGTGGGGACGACTCGGACGGCTCGGACGGCTCGGACGGCTCGGACGGCTCGGACGGCTTTTCGGGCGTACGCGGTCCACGACCGCCATGCCGGTGCGGAACAGCGCGGCCGGTACGACCACGGCCAGCAGCACCCAGAAGAGCGTCACGCCCCACGGCCGCCCCACCCGCCACGGCTGCTCGGCCAGGACCTTGCCGCCGTACTTGACCGAGACCTGGTAGTCGCCGTGCGCGCCCGCCGCCAGCTGGACCGGCAGTTCCACCAGCGCCTTACGGCCCGGCTGGACGGTGCCGCGCCACTGCCGCTCCTCCCACTGCGGGGCGTACACGCCGTGCGCGGTGCCGACCTGGAAGACGGGGTCCTTGACCGGTGCCGTACCCAGGTTGCCGACGGTGAGGACGAGCCGGCGCCGGGCCGGGGCGCCGAACCAGACGAGGACGCCGCTCGACCCTTCGAGGCGGGTGGACGCCAGCACGGCGAGCCGCCCGTCGCCGGACGGTTCCGGCAGGGGGGCGACCGGGTGGCCGGTGATCGTCAGCGGGGCGTCGACGGCCGCCCGGTCACCGGTGACGGTCGCCACATGGACCACGCACGGGCAGGGCCTCGGCGGCGCGGCGACCGGGAGCCTCTTCGTGAACGCGCCGCTCGCGTCGGTGGTGACGGCGCGCCCGGCGGCGTTGGCGCACGAGTTCGTACCCCTGGCCATCTTCTCGCCGCACACCAGGAGCATCAGCAGCGCCTTGGGGCGCCAGCCGGTCCCCTCCACCGTGATCTCGGCGCCCTTGGCCGCCTCCGTGCGGGAGAGCGTGACCTCGGGGCGGTTCTCCGCGGCGGCGCCGCCCGGCGCGGGGAGCCCGACGAGCACGCACGCCACCAGCACGGCCCCCGCCACCCACCGGTACGCCCTCACGCTTCCGCTCCCCTCGCCCCGCGCCGTCGGCGCCGTACCCACCACGTCCCCGCGCCCGCCGCCACCGCCGCCGCCAGGCCCACAGCGCCCGCCCACCCCGTGCCGAACGTCCTCGTCGCCTCCGCCCCCGCCCGCGCGCCGTCCCCGGCGGTGGCGTCCAGCCGGACGGTGACGCGGTCCACGGCGGGGCGGTCCCGGTCGGGCCACGGTTCGGTGAGCTCCACCCGCCGGCCCGGTCCCAGCTCCAGCCGCAGCGGGCGCTCCGGACGGCGCAGCACCTCGCCGAACAGGCCCTCCGCCCGCACCGCGAGTCGCGGCGCCAGCACGGTGTTGCCCCGGTTGACCAGCGCGTAGTGGATGGCGCCGCCCCTGATCCGGACGGACTCGACGGTGAGCGCCGCCAGTCGCGGGCCGCCCACCCGCAGCCGTACCGGCACGGTCACGTCGTCCCCCGCGAGCAGGGCGCCCGCGTGGTCGCCGGGCGGGGCGTCCGGTGGGACGGTGACGGAGAAGGGCACGTCGGCCCGGGTGCGGGGCGGCACGGTGACCGGGTTCGCGGCGAAGGTGACCCAGGGGGCGGTGGCGCGCAGCCGCAGCGTGAGCGGTCGCGTACCCGGGTTGGTCAACGACAGCATGTCTTCGAGCACGGTGCCGGGCGGCCCCTCCAGGTAGATGTACGGCCGGCCCTCCCCCACCGCCGGCGCCGGCATCAGGGCGCACACGAGGGCGGTGAGTACGGCTGCCGCGGCACGGGCGCGCACGGCATCACACCCGGCGGGTCCGGCGGGTCAGCCACAGCACCCCGGCCGCGCCCGTGAGCAGGACCGTGCCGCCGAGGGTGCCGAGCGCGACCGCCGAGTCGAGCGGTCCGGTCCTGGGCAGTTCGCCGTCGGTCGAGGGCGCCGTTCCGGACCCGGACGCCGTGACGTCCAGTTCCAGTGACGGCTTCGGGTTGTTCTTGGGCGTGCACGTCGTCGTCGTACCGAGGGCCTTGATGGTCAGTACGCCGGCGGTGAAGGTGACCTTGCCGCTCTTGCCCGGGGTGTACGTCCCCGTCAAGTCGCTGATCTTGATGGGGGTGTTGGCGGGGATCGCGGTCGCGTTCGCCGGTCCCGAGACCTTGACCGTCCCCTTGTCGGCGCCGCCCACCTCGATGACCGCGCTCGGGTTCATGGCGCCCTTGCCGAGCTCCACGGGGCTGGAGGAGACGCCCTTGCGGAACGACATGGTGAGCCGGTAGCCGCTGCCGCTCTTCACGCTCGTGATGTCGATCGGCGACACGGCGCCCTTGGGCCCGATCGGCGTCTGGCACGCGTAGTCGACGTCCACGACGGTGGCGTGGGCGGCGGGTGCGGCCGTCAGCACCATCGCGCCCGCGACCGCCACGCCCGTGACCGCCACCGCCAGCGCCGGAGTTGTCCGCTTCTGGTACGACACCTCGAGATCACCCCAATGTCTGACGGCTCATCAGATTGGCGCTCAAGGTACGCCCGTGGCCTCGGGGAGGGAAGACAAAGAGCACGGCGTATCGCCGTGCTCCACAACTGCCGCGAAAAACGCGCGGGCGCTAAGCGGGTGCCGCGAGTTCCGCCCAGACCGTCTTGCCGGGCATGCCCGTGGACCGGACGACCCCCCAGTCCAGGCAGAGGCGCTGGACGATGAACATGCCGTGCCCGCCCGGCCGCCCGGCCCGGTGCGGGGTGCGCGGCGTGGGCTGGCCGGCACCCCGGTCCTCGACCTCCAGCCGCAGCACCTTCGCGTCGAGCGAGACGCGCAGCTCCTCGGGGCCCTCGGCGTGCAGGCACGCGTTGGTGACGAGCTCGGAGACCACCAGCAGGACGTCCTCGGCGGCGGCCCGCCGGTCGGCGGTGGCCGCCGGGAGCCAGCCCCAGTCGTAGAGCGCCTGCCGGGTGAAGTCCCGGGCGAGCGGAACGATCCCGCTGGCACTGCCCAGCGACAGCCGCCGCGTCCGGCGCCCAGCGGGCGTCGCCCCGGGACTCGCCCCGGACGCCGCACCTGACATGTCGGACCTCATCTCCGGCGTGGTGAACACGGCGGAGGCAGCCGGGACCGAGGCACCGGCACCGAGGCATGAGCCGTCGGGCTGGGGGCCGAGATCGCTCGGCGGATGCTGCTGGGTGGTACCCATCAGCGCTTCACCTCACCGAATTCACCAAGTCGCCATTACGTCGTCACAGAGCAGCCACTGTGCTGTCACGGAGCGTGTGGAGCATCCCCGTACAGCTGCCGCGGGGTTCTTCTGCCCGGCCGATCCGGGACAACACCCGCTTTGTCGGTTCAGTCGGCGAGCGCCGCTTCCAGCGAGGCATGGACGGTGAAAACCGCCTCCGCGCCAGTGATCTCGAACACCCTGGCCACCACGGGCTGCATCCCGGCGAGGTGCACCCCTCCGCCCGCGGCCTCCGCCTTCAGGCGGGCCCCGAGCAGCACGTTGAGCCCGGTGGAGTCGCAGAACGCAAGCTGCGAGCAGTCGATCACCAGGCGTGTGCGGCCCTGTTCCAGCGCGGCGTCCAGCGGCTCGCGCAGCAGCTCGGCGGTGTGGTGATCGAGCTCACCCGCCGGCGTGACAACCTCGCTGCGGCCTTCCGTCCGGACCCCGACCTTGAGTCGGCCCTGATTCGCGCTGCCGACCGTCCCGCGGTCCATGCCGTCCCTCTTCGCCGATGCCGTTGAGTCGGGTAGAACCCTACGCCCTCTGCCCGGCGGTCGGTAGTCGGTCGTCGATTACTTACCCACAAGACGGGCATATGGGACAATTGACACTTGCAACGATCCGTGCGAAGCGGGTAGGGCTAGTAGGGACACAACCAACACGGCCGGCTTTGGAGGCGCCGCACACCGCAGCCACACTCTTTGGGCATCGGCGGCCATATGCCGAGAACGATGGAGGAGACCATGTCACCCCGGCTCGACGAAACGCGTACCCCCCACGCGGCGTCGGCAACTCCGCCCCAGCAGATCGACACCCTCGAGCAGCCCGAGCGGCTCGTCACCGAAGAGCTCGGTCTGCCCGACATCCCCCCGTACGACGAAGTCGAACCGCTCGACGCGAGGGCCCTGTCCAAGACGCTTTTCGCGCGCCTCGAAAGCCTTGAGGAAGGGACGCACGAGTACGCGTACGTCCGCAACACGCTGGTCGAACTCAACCTCGCTCTGGTCAAGTTCGCCGCCTCCCGGTTCCGCTCCCGCAGCGAGCCGATGGAGGACATCATCCAGGTCGGCACCATCGGTCTCATCAAGGCCATCGACCGCTTCGAACTCAGCCGAGGGGTCGAGTTCCCCACCTTCGCGATGCCAACCATCGTCGGAGAGATCAAGCGGTTCTTCCGCGACACCTCCTGGTCCGTGCGCGTCCCGCGCCGGCTCCAGGAACTCCGCCTCGACCTGGCCAAGGCCGGGGACGAGCTGGCCCAGCAGCTCGACCGCTCGCCCACCGTGGCCGAGCTCGCCGAGAAGCTCGGGATCACCAAGGAGGAAGTCGTCGAGGGCATGGCGGCGAGCAACGCGTACACCGCCAGCTCGCTCGACGCCCAGCCCGAGGAGGACGACACCGAGGGCGCGCTGGCGGACCGTATCGGCTACGAGGACCACGGGCTCGAAGGCATCGAGTACATCGAGTCCCTCAAGCCGCTGATCGCCTCCCTCCCGGCGCGCGACCGGAAGATCCTCTCCCTGCGCTTCGTCGCCGGGCTCACGCAGTCGGAGATCGGCGAGGAGCTCAACATCTCGCAGATGCATGTCTCACGTCTGCTCTCCCGCACGCTGGGCAAACTTCGCAAGGGTCTCACCCTCGACGAATGACCGGCCGTGCGGCCGCCTCCCGCAGGCTCCCGAAGGGCCCGTTCCGTCCAGGGACGGGCCCTTCGCCCGTCCCTGCGCCTTCTTGACGGGGTCGTCCCGATGGGGCGACATTGGCCCGGGGCTCAGGGGGGAGTCACATGGTCCACACGGCTGTGGAAGAGGCTCTGGAAGGGCTGATGCGCGGGCGCCTCGGCAGGGAGTGCCTGTACGTGCCGTCCTGCCGGCTCGGGCTGTACGTGGCACTGCGCCACTTCTGCCCGCCCGGCGGCCGGGTGCTCATGTCGCCCGTCAACGACGACGTCATCTTCTTCGTCGTCCTCGCCGCCGGTTTACGCCCCGTACAGGCGCCGCTCAAGCCCGGGGACGCGTCGATCGACGTCGACGCCGTCCCCGACGGCGTCTGGCGCGGCCTGTCGGCGGTCCTGACCACCAACCTGTACGGAAACCCCGACCCGGCCCCCGAACTGGCGGCCCGATGCGGCCGGCTGGGCATCCCGCTGCTGGAGGACGCGGCGCACGCGATCGGCAGCGAGGTCGGCGGCCGGCCCGTCGGCACGTACGGCGACGCGTCCGTCTTCAGCCTCTCCAAGCACACGGGCGCCAAGACCGGCGGCTTCCTCGCGGTACGGGACCCGGCACTGCGTACGGAACTCCTCCGCGCCCGCGACGAGTTGCTGCACCCGCCCCGGCTCGCCGCCGAACTCGCCTACGCCGCACGGCCGTACGCCGAGGCCGCCGTGCGAGGCCTGCGCCTGGTGAAGGCCGCACGGGCCGGGATGCGGCTGCTCGGCATGGCGGAGCGCGAGGAGATCCGGATGCCGCTGCGCCCCGGCGAGCTGAAGGCGGCGATGGGCGACGCCCCCGGCCTCGTACCCTTCCACCCCTGGGTGCGGGTCGACATGCACGACTACCGGCTCACGCCCGGGCGGGCCCGGCTGCGGCGTACGCAGCGGCTCCTCGGACGCCTGGACGCGACGCTGGCGGCCCACCGCGCCGGTACGGAGAGGCTGCTCGCCTCGCCCTGGGCGCCGCACCAGGGCCCCGTCCAGCCGCTGTTCCGCGTCCCGCTGCTGGTCGCCGACCGGGACGCGGCCATCGCCGCCCTCGCCCGGGCCCGCGTGACCACCGGGTACCTGTACGACCCGCCGCTGGACGACTACGCGGGCGCCCCCTTCACCGACCCCTCGCCCGCGCCGGAGGCCGCCCGCTGGTTCGCCCGGCACGCGCTGCCCGCGAACCCGCTGCGGGCGGACACGATCCTCGACGTCCTGCGCGCCTCGGGCGCCCGGCCCGCGCCCGCTCACGGTGACTGACACGGCGGTCCGGCACAGCACCGCCGCACGGCCGGGCGGCGAACGGCCCAGCGGCGACTCGATGTTCCGCAACGCCTACGCCCTGATGCTCTCCACCGGAGTCTCCGCCGCGCTCGGCCTCGGCTTCTGGCTGGTCGCCGCCCGCTACTACACCGAGGAGGCCGTCGGGCAGGGCTCCGCCGCCATCGCCGCGATGCGGCTGCTCTCCTCGATCACCGCCACGACCATGATCGGCGCGGTGGTCCGGTACGTGCCGCGCGCCGGGCGGGCGACGGGGCCGCTGGTGTGGCGCGCGTACGCCATCAGCTCACTGGTGGTGTGCCTGGCCAGTACGGCGTTCCTGCTCACGCTGGACCTGTGGGGGCCCTCGTACGCGCCGCTGCGCGGCCTGGGCGCCGGTGTGTTCTTCACGGTCGCGTGCGTGGCGTGGGCGCTGCTCACCCTCCAGGACGGGGTGCTGACGGGCCTGCGCAAGGCGGTGTGGGTGCCGGTGGGCAACGCCGTCTTCTCCGCGGCCAAGCTGTTGCTGCTGGTCGCCTTCGCGACCGCGCTGCCCGTGCTGGGGATCTTCGTCTCGTGGGCCGTCGCCATCGCCCTGTCCGTCGTGCCGCTGGGCTGGCTGGTCTTCCGCCGGCTCATCCCGCGCCAGGCCGCCGCCGACCGGCACCGTGAGCCGCCGACGCCACGGGAGATGGGACGGTTCCTCGCCGGGGATTCGGTGGGCGCGCTGTTCAGCCTGGCGATGATCAACCTGCTGCCGGTGATGGTCGCGGTCCGCTTCGACGCCGCACACAACGGCTGGTTCTACACCGCGTACACGGTCGGCGGCACCATGGAGTTCATGGCCATCAACATGGCCTCCTCCCTGACCGCGCACGCCTCGCACAGCCCCGATTCGCTCGCCGAGGGCGTGCGCGGCGCGCTGCGCCGGATGGCGCTGCTGCTGGTGCCGGTGGTGCTGGTGCTGGTGGTGTTCGCCCCGCAGATCCTCGCGCCGTTCGGGCCCGCGTACGCCGAGCACGGCACGCTCGTGCTGCGGCTGCTGGCGGCGGCGGCCCTGCCGCGCGTCGCGGTGGAGCTGTACATCGGGGTGCTCAGGGTCCAGGGCCGCACGGGCGTGCTGGCCGCCGTCCAGGGCGCGATGTGCGTGCTGGTGCTGGGCAGCGCGGCCGTGCTGATGAGCCCGGCCGGGATCGCGGGCGCGGGGCTGGCGATGCTGCTGTCCATGGTGGTGATGGCCCTGGTGTCGGCGCCCGGGCTGCGCGGGGCGCTGCTGGGGCGGGGGCCCCGTCCGGTGGGGTGGCGCAGGCGGGCGCGTGGGCGGGCGCGTGCGCCGGAGTACGGCACGCGCTGGGCGCGCGAGGCGGCGGAGCGGGCGCATTCGCGGGACGGGTATGCGGGCGGGTACGTGCGGGGCGGGCATCTGGGGAGCGGGCACGATACGGCGACGCCCGCGTTCGGGCTGCCGGTGTACGTACGGGAGGCGGAGCCCGCCGGGGGCGGCGGTGGTGAGCGGTGGCTCGCCCGGTGGCTGTGGCTGCTGCTGGGGCTGGCGGCCGGGCTCTTCTGGGTGCCGTTCGCGGGGGCGCGTCAGGCCGGCCGGGACCACCTGTCGGGCGCCGAGCTGCTGGAGGTGCTGCCGCCGGTCACGGTCACGGCGGGGATCCTGCTGGTCGTCGTGTACTGCGCGGCCGTCTCGCTGGAACGGCTGCGTCCCGCCCTGATCGGCGCGGCCCTGCTGGTGACGGTCGCCGCCCTGCACTCGGCCCCGCCACTGGTGGGCGTCCGGCCGGAGGCGGTGGGCGGGCCGGGCGCTGCGGCGGTGGCGCGGCTCGCCACCGAGGTGGCGGGGTGGGCGGGGCTGCCGGCGCCGGGCGGTCCGGACGGGGCGGACGGGGTGCTGGGCGCGCTGCCGCCGGTGCTCCAGGTGCTGTGCCTGGGCCTGGCGGCGGTGGCACTGCGGGCGGGCGGGGTGGACGGGCGGGTGGTGGCGGGCGTCGTGTGGGTGCTGGCGGTGGCGGGGTGGACGGCGCAGGACGCCTTCGCGGCGGCCGCGCTGCCCGTGTCGGCGGGGTTCGGCGCGGCGGCCGTGTCGGCGCTCGTCGTCCGGCGCTACCGGGGCGGGACCGGCTGCTTGAAGTAGTCGGCCTGCCCGGCCAGGCGGTAACCCTCCAGTCCGGGACCGTCGTTGACGGTCAGGTCGCACCCCTCGCCCGGCACCGGACGGTTCCAGTGGACCATCGCCTTCACCCTGGGCAGGGTCGGCGCGACCTCGGGGATCTTCGCGTACCAGTCGCGCTGGCGCTGCGGCTGCCGGGGGTCGGGGGCGGTGGCGAACTCGGCCAGCATGAGGGGCTTGTCGTCGGAGACGTTCGCGCGCAGCCAGTCGTAGGAGGGGCGCTGACTGCGGTCGAAGTCCAGCCAGTTCGGTGACTTGTGGCAGAGGTAGTAGTTGTACTGGTCCATGCCGATCCAGTCGACGTAACGGTCGCCCGGGTACAGCCGCTTCATCTGCTCGGCGTGGCCCAGATACCCGGATACCGTCCACACCCACACCACGTTGTCCACGCCCAGCTCCTCGAACCGGTCGTGGATGTGGCGCCAGGCGGCGACGAACTCGGCCGGGGTGCCCGCGCCTTCCTTGATGCGGAAGTCGGTCTCCTGGTCGAAGGAGAAGAAGACGCGTTTGCCGTACGCCTTGATGCGGCGGGCCTGCGGGTCGATGATCTCCTCGTCGTAGGCGCCGGAGGCGATGTTCTTCCAGCCGAGCTGCCGTTCGGTCCAGTTGGCGTGATGGGGCTCGGTCCAGACGGTGGACTCCCAGGCCAGCATCAGCAGCCGGTCGCGGCCGAGTTCCTGTTCGTCGGGGGTGAGGAGCCGGCCGTCGAGCTCGGTGCCCGACATGTCGTGGTAGTTGTAGACGAGGTCGAGCTTGCGGCCGATCTTCCGCTCGAACGTCAGGACCGCGTCCTTGAGGGAGCCGTTGGCCGCGTACGGCACATAGGCTCCCCACCAGGCCCCGCACGGGGGCTCCAGTAACGCGGTCGGCGCGCACGGGCCTTCCGGTACGTCGCCGGAGGCGGCGTTGCGCGGAAGCCCCTTGGTGTCGTCGGGTTCGGCGGCCGCCCATATCCCGATCCCGATGAGCAGCGCCCCGACGACGGCCAGCACCAGCGCCGTGTACGTGCCCCTGCGCGAACCACTGGAGTGCCGCCCGGTCATCCGTCTCCCCTGGGTTGAGCACGTCCGGCGGCGCCGCGCGTGGCCGCCGGGAGCGGGACGCCCGGGAGGGCGGCGGCCACCGTGACGAAGGCCGCCAGCGACACCAGGAACGCGGTCGTGGAGAACCCCTCCACCAGGAACAGCGAGGTCGCGGTGAGTGTGGCCAGCGACAGGCTGACCGGCGCGGCCAGCGCCAGGGCCTCCAGCCGGGCCCCCGGCCTGAGCCCCGCCGGCTGCGGGTGGAGCAGCGCGAGCCCGGGCCCGAGGGTCACGAACACGAGGACGGGGATCCAGCGCAGTGGTGAGCCACCGGGCAGGACGGTGGCGCCGAGGGCGAGCCATCCGGAGAGCGCCAGTCCGATTCTGAGCTGCGTGCGGTTGAACTGCATGGCGACCTCCCTGTCACCGCTGCCGGTGTTCGAGGACGAGCCCGTGCTCGCTCTCCTCCACCACGCGGAAGAGCGGCGAGCGCCTGAGGTCGGCCGTGAGGGTGGCGAAGCCGCCGGGCGGCAGGTAGCCCTCCCCGATGACGGCCTCCTCCTGTGTCGGGGTGAGGATCACGTACGCCCGCCGCCCCTCTGGTATGCCACGCGCCAGGTAGCCCGCCGGGTCGCGGAGCATCTTCAGGTTCTCGGGCACTTCCTGTTCGGTGAAGAACCACCGCTCGTACTGGTCGTAGCGCGTGTACGCGCCCGGGAACGACCCCGTCGTCGCCAGGATCAGCGAGCCCGCCGGAGCCCGGTCGTACGCCCGCTTCACCAGCGCCACCTCGGCGGGCGGCGCGTAGTGCATGCCCTCCTTGCCGTAGTACGAGGGCAGGAACCCGGCCAGCAGGGCGGTCAGCGCGACGGGCAGTGCCACCGCCGTCACGCGCCGGGCGGCACGGGAGGCCCGCCCGGTCGCGCCGACCGCCGGGACCAGCGCGGCGGCCGCGAAGAACGCCGTACCTGGCAGCCCGAACAAGTAGACGCGGAAGAGCATTTCGCCGCCATAGTCGTTGACGGCGAACATCGGTACGGGCGCGGCGGCCGCCAGCAGCAGCGGCAGGGCGCTGCGGACCAGCCTGCGGCGCAGCACCACCGCCGTGCCGGCGAGGGCGGCGAGGGCCAGCACCATGAGGATGTTGGCGGTGCCGACCAGCTCGGGCCCGGGTCCGGTGGGCTCACCGGCGTATCCCGCGCGGGAGTTGCTCAGCAGGTCCCCGGCCGACTCGCGCAGCGTACTCAGCGTCTCCAGGAACAGAACCCGGCCCATCGTCAGGTCCCAAACGATCATGATGACGCCGGTGACGACGAGCAGACCGATGTTGCGGTAGCGGCGCGTGAGGCAGAGCGCGAACAGTGTGGCGCACAGCATCACGGGGGTCAGCTGGTGGGAGGCGTTGATGGTCGCGATCAGCGGGGCGATGATCAGCACGCACACCGCGCGCTGCCGGGTCCCGGTCGGCGGCGGGACGGTGGCCGCCGCCGGGTCGAGCCGCGCACGGTCGCGCAGCGGCCCGGCCGACCCCGGCCGCACGAAGTGCCGTACGACGACGGCGAAGACGGTCAGGTACAGCAGGTAGGAGAAGCCCTGCGGGGAGAGGTAGTCCTGGCCCACCCAGTTGGCGAGCTGGAAGATCCACACCCCGGTCCACACCAGGCGCCAGTCGTCGCTGAAGGTCCGGTAGATCAGCATCAGGACGGGCAGCGTCAGGACGCCGAGGGCGACGGGCGCCCAGTTGATGTACGAGGCGGCCGCGTCCACGCCGAAGACCCGTACCAGCGCGGCGTTGAGCGAGAAGAACCCCGGCCACTGGTCGTACGCCGACATCCCGCCCGACAGCTCGGTGTACGGGTGGACCGTGCCCTCCGCCAGCAGCCGGGTGATCACCTCGTCGTGCTTGGCCGCCCACGCGTACCGGACGCTGTCGTACAGCACGGCGGGCGGCGCCTTGAGCGCCACCAGCATCGCCACGCAGTACGTCGCCGGCCACCAGGGCGCCGTCCCGGCGCGCCGCAGCGTGACCAGGAAGCCGGCCGTAAGCACGGCGAGCGCCGCGTAGTACGCGGCCGGGAACCGGTCCAGCAGCCCGTAGTCCCCGATGTCGCGGAAGCCGATGCGCGGCAGCGCGTACAGCCACAGGGCGGCGGCGAGCAGCAGCGGCAGCCAGGTGAGAACCGCCTGCCAGGGCCAGGAGCGGGGCCGTCCGGTGGGCGGTGGCGCGCCGGAGCGGACGTCCGTCGCCTCGTCACCGCCCGCCCCGTCCGCGACCGGCGCGGGCACGCGTTGCTGCTGCTGCACTGTGCCACTCCCCCCACGAATGTGGCCGCTTCAGCGAAGTATAGGAATGTCCTTCGGATTTGGGCGGCTCTTGGTGATTCCTGTGGACAACCGCTCTGGACAACCGCGTGCGGTGACCCTCAGCCCGCGAACTCCGGCCCCCGCAGCCTCGCCCTCGCCCGCCGGTACAGCCGCCAGGCGACCGTCGCCGGTGAGTCCGGGTACGGCGCGGTCCTCGCGCCCCGCCCCGCCATCCAGGCCTCGATGTCGGCGACGGTGTGCGTACGGCGCACGATGAGCCGGGCGATGCGGTACGCCTCGTCCGCCTCCGAGCTGAGCGCGTGCCGTACGGCGACGGCGGACGCGTACCCGGCGTCGAGCGCGGCCCGGCGCACGGCGCGGTTGTTGTAGCCGTGCGGGTAGGCCAGGTGCGCCACCTCGTGGCCCAGGACGTCCTCCAGGACCGCCTTGGCGTCGCGCAGTTCGCGCCGGACCTCGCGGGGCGCCAGCGTGTCGAGCTGGGGGTGGGTGACCGTGTGGGCGCCGACCTCCATGCCGTACTGCTCCAGCAGCGGCGCCTCAGCGAGCGCCATCATCGGCGCGGGCGGCAGCAGGCAGGCCCGGCCGGGGGTGATCGCCCCGGTGGTCAGGTACGCGGTGGCGGGCAGGTCGCGGGAGGCGAGCGCCTCGGCGGTGGGGCCCGGCAGGTCGGCGAAGCCGTCGTCGAAGGTGAGGACGACGGGGCGGGGCGGGAGGGTGTCGCGTCCGGTCAGGTGGGCGGCGAGCGCGGAGAGGTGGACGGGCGTGCGGCCGCTCGCCACGATGGCGTCGAGCTGGGCCTCCAAGTCGCGGGGCGTGACGGTGAATTCGGCGATCCAGCCGGGCGGGTCGTCCATCACGGCGTGGTAGAGCAGGACGGGTACGTGGGCTCTCATCTCGCCTCGCTTCTGCTGTGGCGCAGGCGGGCCCGCGCGTAGCCGACCGGCCCGTACAGCATTCCGCGCCGCTCCAGCCGCGAGAGGCTGCGCGGCCAGGGGTGGCTGTGCGCGCCGTGTTCGCCCGGTACGCCGGTGGGCTGGGTTTCGCGTGCTTCCCGTGCGGCGGTCATCACGCGCGCGTGGGCCAGGCCGCGCGGGAGGCGGGCGAGGAGCGCGGGCAGCAGGGCGGGGTGGCGGACGGCGAGGGCGGTGAGGTACGCGGTGAGGCCGGCGCCGTAGCCGTACGCCTGGTCGCGCAGGTCCTGCCAGGTTTCGCGGTGGTGGTGGCGGACGAGGGCGTCGGGCGTGTAGTGCAGTCGGTGCCCGGCGGCGAGGACGCGCACGAAGGCGTACAGGTCGTCGCCGCCCCTGGCGGGCGTTCCGGTGCCGGTGGCCGGGTCGAAGCCGCCCACGCCCTTGAGGGCGGTGGCGCGGAACGCCATGTTGGCGCCGGAGCCGAAGCTGCCGGCGGTGAAGGGGAAGAGCGGCTGGTCGGCGGGCGGGCGGGCCGGGTCCCAGGTGCGGGGCGTGAAGCCCTTGGCGAAGCCGCCGTGGCTTTCGAGGAGGATCTGGGCGGGCGTGCGGAGCCGGGCGGGCAGGATCAGCCCGGTGACGCAGCCGATGCGCGGGTCGTCGGCGAACGGCGCGGTGAGGGCGGTGAGCCAGTGCGGGTCGGCGACCACGTCGTCGTCGGTGAAGGCGAGGACGGCGCCGTCTGCGGCGGCGATGCCCCGGTTGTGGGCGGTGGCGAGGCCGGGCACGTCCTCGCGTACGTACCGGATCCCGGGGTATTTCCGCTCGACGAGTGCTCGGGTGGCGTCCGTGCGGGGGGCGTTGTCGACGACGACGATCTCGTAGTCGGGATGGTCCTGGTCGAGCAGCGAGCCCAGGGCGCGGGCGAGCTGTCCGGCACGGTCTCGGGTGGCGACGACGACGGACGTACGGGGCAGGTCCCGGTACGTCTCGGGCGGCGGCTTCCGGTGGCCGGCCAGCCGCTCCCGGGCGAGCGCGGCGAGGGTGGCGGCCGGGTCGGCGCCGGGTGGGACGCGGCCGAGGACGGTGCCTATGGGGCGGCCCCGGAGCCGTACCAGGGCGTGGACCTCGCCGGTCATGTCGTCGTCGACGCACCGGAAGGACAGGACCTTCCCGTCGAGCCCGTCCAGATCCAGATCGGCGACGGCGATAGGCATGGGGACGGTGGGGGTCACGGGGACCATGGGGACCATGAGGGACTCCTTCAGCGGCCGTGGCGCAGTCGGCCGACCCGGTTGAGCGTCTGCTGGGCGTATCCGGCGAGCCGGGGCCGGTTGCGTACGTACCGGTGGGCGCGGCGGCCGGGCTCGCGGCTCAGCCAGTACAGGGCCGCCCGCAGCCCGGGGCGTATGGAGGAGCCTTCGTACACGCGCAGTTCGCCGGTCTTCAGGGCGTCCTTGTACTCGGCGGCACCCCGCCCCAGGTCGAGCATCCCGATGCCCGCCGCCGCGGCCGCCTCGGCCATGCGGAGGTGGAGGATCAGGCCCGGCGAGAACGTGGCGTAGGCGGGGTCGTACGCCGGGAACCAGCACGACAGGACGGTGCGGGAGCGGAGCCCGAAGTGCGCGGCGACGGGCCGGCCGGCGACGTACAGGACGGACAGGACGCCGGAGCAGCCGGGTGCGCGGGTGGTGTGCAGGCCGTGCACCAGCGTGCTGATCCACTCCCGCGCGAACCGGTCGCGGCGGCCGGTGCGGCGGTACTGGGCGGACTTCCACGCCATGAGCGTGCGCAGCGCGGCGGGGTCGCGCTCGTCGAACACGAAGCGGGTGCCGCCGGCCTGCCGGGCGAGGCGGCGCTCCTTGGCGAGGGTGGTCTTGAGGAACTTGGGCGACTGGGCGCGCAGGACGGCTTCGTACGCCGCGTACCCCTCCCCCACGTCGATGACGGGCGAGGCGGACTCCTCGGCGGCGTCGGGCAGGAACGTGCTCTGCCCGCCCTCCAGGTTGTCGAACTCCCAGGCGGCGAGCCCGCAGCCGCGCAGCAACTCGCGGGCGCTGACGTCCAGTCCGGCCCTCAGCACCGCCCCCTGGCAGTCGGACACCCCGAGCCCGATGGCCCGGCCGTGTCCAAGGCGGGTGGTTTCGTACGGGAAGAAGCCGACCGGCTCGCCGGCCTCCCGGAGGACGGCGACCCGGGCCGCCGGCCGTACCCGGGCGACGGCGAGGGTGAACTCGGGCTCCATGAACGGGTTGGCGGGCGCGCCGGACGTGGCGCGCAGTTCGCGCCAGGCCTCCGTCTCCCGCTGGTTGAGCTCCCCCGGCCTGACGACATGCGTGCGTACAGCGCTCAACTCCGACCCCCCGGTCTCCCCCTGAGTCTTGCCGGTACAGGACGTTACCGGTCGAAATCACTCCGGGACAGGGTCAGTCGCCCATGTAGTGGCGGGAGGGGACCATGTGATCACACGTGATCAAAGGGACAGAGCGGCGGTGACGGCGGCCTCGGCGTGCAGCCGGGTGGTGGGGAAGACCGGCACCGGGCTGTGCTCCTGCCGGATCAGCAGCTCGATCTCGGTGCACCCGAGGACGACCCCCTCCGCCCCGTCGGCCACGAGCTGGTCGATGACCCGCTGGTAGGCGGCGCGGGAGTCGTCCTCGACGATGCCGAGGCACAGCTCCTCGTAGATGATCCGGTGCACCTCCGCCCGCCCCTCGGCCTCGGGAACGAGGACGGTGAGCCCGTGCCCGGCGAGCCGGTCGCGGTAGAAGTCCTGCTCCATGGTGAACGCGGTCCCCAGCAGCCCCACCGTCTTCAGGCCCGCCGCGCGTACGGCGTCGGCGGTCGCGTCCCCCAGGTGCAGCAACGGCACGGGCACGGCGTCCTGAACCTGGCCGGCCACCTTGTGCATGGTGTTCGTACAGATCAGCAGCAGGTCCGCCCCGGCGGCCGCCAGCCCCCGCCCGGCCTCGGCGAGGACCTCCCCGGCCTGCTCCCACTCGCCGGAGACCTGGAGCCGCTCGATGTCGGCGAAGTCGACGGAGTGCAGGATGCACCGGGCGGAGTGCAGCCCGCCGAGGCGCTCACGTACCAGCTCGTTGAGAAGCCGGTAGTACTCCGCGCTGGATTCCCAGCTCATGCCGCCGATCAGTCCGATGGTCTTCATCCGGCCAGGTTGCCATGATCGTCTCACTCGAGGGCGATCAGATCGCCGTAGTCGGCGCTCCACAGGTCCTCGTCGCCGTCCGGGAGGAGCAGGACCCGCTCGGGGCGGAGCGCCTCGACGGCGCCGGTGTCGTGGGTGACCATCACGATGGCGCCCGGGTAGGCGGAGACGGCCGCGAGGACCTCGTCGCGGGAGGCCGGGTCCAGGTTGTTCGTCGGCTCGTCCAGGAGAAGGACGTTGGCGCCCGAGTGGACCAGGCGGGCGAGGGCGAGCCGGGTCTTCTCGCCGCCGGACAGCACGCCGGCCGGCTTGTCGGCGTCGTCGCCGCCGAACAGGAACGCGCCGAGGACCTGGCGTACCTCCCCGTCCGTCAGGTGCGGGGCGGCGGCCGCGAGGTTGTCGCGGACCGTACGGGCGGGGTCCAGGGTGTCGTGCTCCTGGTCGAAGTAGCCCAGGCGCAGCCCGTGTCCGTGCACGACCCGCCCGCCGTCGGGTTCCTCCCGGCCGGCGAGGATCTTCATGAGCGTGGACTTGCCCGCGCCGTTGTGGCCGAGGATCACCAGGCGGCTGCCCCGGTCGACGGCCAGGTCCACACCGGTGAGGACCTGATGGGTGCCGTACGCCTTGGTCAGGGACACCGCGCCGAGCGGCATCCGGCCGCAGGGCGCCGGCTCGGGCAGCCGGATACGGGCCACCTTGTCGGTGCGGCGGGCCGGCTCCAGGTCGGCCAGCATCCGGTCGGCGCGGCGCGCCATGTTCTTGGCGGCGGTGGCGGTGGCGACGTGCGCGCGCATCCGGTCGGCCTGGGTGCGCAGCGCGGCCGCCTTGCGCTCGGCGTTGGCCCGCTCGCGGGCCCGGCGGCGTTCGTCGGCGGTGCGCTGGGCGAGGTAGGCCCGCCAGCCGGTGTTGTGCACGTCGAGGGCGGGGCGGTGCGGGTCGAGGTGGAAGACCCGGTTCACGGTGGCGGCGAGCAGGTCGGTGTCGTGGCTGATCAGGACGAGCCCGCCCGGGTAGCCGGCCAGGAAGCCGCGCAGCCAGCCGACGGAGTCGGCGTCGAGGTGGTTGGTCGGCTCGTCGAGCAGCAGCGTGTCGTGGCGGGAGAACAGGATCCGGGCCAGCTCCACCCGGCGCCGCTGCCCGCCGGACAGTTCACCGACCGGCTGGTCCAGGACCCGGCCGGGCAGCCCGAGCCCGGCGGCGACCTGGGCGGCCTCGGCCTGGGCGGCGTACCCGCCACGCGCCTGGAACTCGGCCTCGGCGCGGGCGTAGGCGGCCATGGCCCGCTCCAGGCGCGGCGTTGCAGCCTCCGCCATGGCGGCCTCGGACACCGCGACCTCCGCCGCACGCAGGTCGTGCACCGCTCGGTCCAGCCCGCGCGCGGACAGGATCCGGTCGGTGACGGCGGTGGCGGGATCGGCGGCGCGCGGGTCCTGCGCGAGGTGGCCGACCGACCCGGTACGGATGACGTCCCCGGCGGCGGGGCGCGTCTGGCCCGCCAGGATCTTCATCAGGGTGGACTTGCCCGCGCCGTTGCGGCCGACCAGGCCGATACGGTCGCCGGGCGCGATGTGGAAGGAGATGCCGGCCAGCAGCAGCCGGGCCCCGACGCGCACGTCGGCACCACGAACGGTGATCATGGGTTAACGCTCCGGATAAGCAGAAGGACACACGGGTGGCGTGGGGCGTGTGTCCTGAGCTAGGAGATCCGGGGCGTAGACATGCCGACCAGCATAGAAACGGCCGCTACCTGTCCGCACCTCATTTCGTGTCGTGCACCTGCCGCGCAAGCTCGCCCAAGTGATGGAGGGAGACGTCGGTCGAGGGATCCGGCATGGCGATGATGACGTGCTCGATGCCCTGCTCCGCGAGCTCCCCGCACCGCTCGACGCTCTCCCCTAGGGACTGCCCCTCGGGCACCCGCATATGGAGCGTCTTCTCGATCGCCTCATAGGGCCGCCCTTCCGCCTCGCAGTGCGCGCGCAGCACTCCGAGCTTGTGGGGGATGTCGGCACCGTGGAAGAGGTTGCACGCGTCGCCGTACCGGGCGACCAGCCGCAGCGTCTTCTGCTCGCCGCTGCCGCCGATGAGGATGGGTGGGTGGGGCCGGGAGAGGGCCTGCGGGGAGTTGAGGGTGCGTTGCAGGCGGTAGTGCTTTCCTTCGTACGGGGCGTCCCCGTCGCCCCACATCCGTTTGGCGATCCGCAGCGTCTCCTCCAGCCGCTCGAACCGCTCGGCGACCGGCGGCAGCCGGAATCCGAGCCCCCGGTGCTCCTCCTCGTGGAACCCGGCCCCGATCCCGAGCACGGCCCGCCCGCCGGAGAGGACGTCCAAAGTGGTCACCTGCTTCAGCAGCAGGCTGGGCTGACGGTACGTCACGCCCGTGACGAGCGTCCCGAGGGTGACGCGGTGGGTGAGGGCGGCCGCGTACGACAGGGCGCTGTAGGCCTCCAGCATGGGGTCCTCGGCGGCGCCGAAGTTCGGTATCTGGAAGAAGTGGTCCATCACCCAGAAGCTGTCGAGTCCGGCCTCCTCTACGCCGCGCGCGACGTCGGCGAAACGTGCCGCGATGGCGGCGTCGCCACCGGGCCAGACGAACCGGGGGCAGGTCAGACCGAGCTTCACAGGAGCCTCCAGGGCAAACAAAAACAGCCTGCCGGGTCGGCAGGCTGCTGGCGGAATTCAGCGGGAGCGTACGACGAGCGCACCATCCGCGTCCAGGCCCACGCGTACGCCGAAGCCACGGCTGACGCGGTCCAGCGTGCCCCGCAGCCACTCGCGGTCCTCGCGCGAGGCGTGGTGCAGGCGCATGCGGCGGGCCTGCATCGGCACGATCCGTACGGCGGGCGGTGCGACGGATCCAGGCTCCACGGAAACCAGGTACAGCGGCCGGAGGTCGTCCCGGTAGTGCTCGTAGCCGGTGATGCCCTCGTAGTCGTCGATGAAGTCGCCGCAGCCGTAGAGGACGAGCCCGTTCCGGTACAGCTCCAGGGGGCGGGGGTGGTGCGAGGAGTGCCCGTGTACGACGTCGACGCCGCCGTCGATCAGCGCGTGCGCGAACCGGACCTGGTCACGCCCGACGGCGTACCCCCAGTTGGAGCCCCAGTGGACGCTGACGACCACCACGTCACCGGGCCGCTTGACCGTCCGTACGCGGTGGATGACGTCGGCCGCGGCCTCGTATGTGACCTCCGGCACGAAGGCGACACCGGGCCGGTCCTCGGTGGCGGCCCAGCCGGGCGGGATGCCGCTGGACTCCGTCCCGAAGGCGACGACGAGAACTCTCCCGCCACCGGACCGCTCGACGACCGCGGGTCGCCGGGCCTCCTCCGCGTTCCGCCCCGCACCAGCGGCCCGCAGGCCCGCCCCGGCCAGGGCGTCGAGGGTCTCCTCCAGCCCCCGGCGGCCGAAGTCCAGCACGTGGTTGTTGGCCAGCACGCACACATCGGGCCGTGCGGCGGCCAGGCACGGCAGGTTCTGCGGGTGCATCCGGTAGTGCACCTCCTTCCCGCCCGCGAACACCCCGTCTCCCGTGACGCTCGTCTCCAGGTTCACCACCCGCACGTCCACCCCGGCGCCGCCCGCCTCGTCGAGCACCCGCAGGGCGTCCCCCCACGGCCACGCGAACCCGACGGGCCGCGGAATCGGCCCGTTCGCCACCTCGGCCAACTCCACGTAGGCCCGGGCGTCCCTGATGTACGCCTCCCGCAGGGCCGGGTCCCCGGGGTACGGCAGCACCTGATCAACCCCACGGCCGAGCATCACGTCGCCGCAGAGGAACAGCGTCACCGCGCGGGCGGTCATGATTCCAGGTTAGGTCGAGACTGGCGTGATTGCTGATTGCACCCGTGACGACCAAGTTGATAGTCATGTCGTACACATGATCCATTCGACAGGTGCGTCATCAGCCTGTCTTAAGGACCGCGGGGGAACGAGAGTTGAGCAACGACGCACCGGTCGACCCGGCCGAGGTCCCGGAGTTCACCGGCGACCCAGTGGTACTCGACGCGAAGGTGAAGGCGCTGTCCGGCGCGGGGGTGAAGATATCCACCGCCGCCGGTGACGTCCACACCTCCTTCGGCGGCCTCCGCTCCTTCTACAAGGCGCCGGAGGCGGAGCAGCTGTTCGCCACTACGCGGCCGGTCCAGGACAAGGCACTTGAGATCGCATCGGACCTGTCCGTCATCGCGGGCGCACTGGGTACGTACGCGAACGACATCCGCCCGCTGGTGGCAAGGCTGGAGCAACTGCGCAACGATGCCCAGAACTTCCGCGCCGAGATCGCCGACGACGACAAGTAGCGCGAGGACGGCGACCTGACGGACGAGAACCTCGACCGCCGTAACGAGATCGCCGAGGTCTGGACCGAGTTCCAGGAAGCGGAACGAGCCTGCTACGACAAGATTGTCGCCCTGGTCGGCGGCACACCGCTCAGGGTCGACGACGGATCCCACCAGCCGGGCATGTACGGCTACGACGCCGAGACCCTCAAGCAGGTCAAGAGCCTGCCGTGGGGCGACGCGGTCACGGAGTCGACCCCGGGGTGGCAGGTGTGGGAGCACGCCGGTGACTTCTTGGAGGGGTTCTTTGTCGACGGTGTGTGGGGGACCATCACGAGCCTGGGCACCCTGGTGGGCGTCCACGGCTGGGACGAGGCCGGGCAGGCGTGGAAGGGCCTGGGGATGGTCGTCACGGGAGTGGCGATCAGCTCGGTCCCGGTGGTGGGTTCCTGGTACGCCTCGGCGCGGGACGACCAACTCCCCTCTTGGCTACGGGAATCCCGTACGGCGATGAAGGAGACCGGCAAGGCGTTCCTCGCCTGGGACCAGTGGGAGGAGAACCCGGCCCGGGCCGGCGGCACGGTCACCTGGAACGTGTTCAGCACCGTCTTCACGGCCGGTGCGGGGGGTGCGGTGTCGGGCGCGGGAAAGGCCGGAATGGCCGCCAAGGCGATCTCCTTCGCGGGCAAGGCGGGCAGGGCCCTCGACCCGACGACGTACCTCCTCAAAGGCGCCACCGCGAGCATGTCCAAGATCGGCGACGTCCTGGCCGGCCTGCGCGGCATGAGCAACGTCGACATCAGCCTCCCGCCCGGCGCGGTCAAACTCCCCGCCGGCGCCACCGTCCTCCCCGACGGAACGTTGCGCCTCCCCGATGGGGCGGACGTCCCCCCGGGCGTCATCGAGGTCCCCCGGGGCACGGTCCGCCTCCCGGACGGCACCCCGGTCCCCCCGGGCGCGATCGACTTCGGCGACGGCATGGTCCGCCTCTCGGAGGGCACCCCGCCACCGGCCGGCGCCGTGCCCGTCCCCGAGGGCACCCTCAAGGTCACCGACGGCACCATCGCCCTCCCCGAAGGCACCGCCAAACTCACCGACCCCAACGGCAACACCGTCTACCTCGACCCCAAGGGCAACTTGTACGACGCGGACGGCACCCTCCTCCAACGCGCCGCCGACGCCAAAAAGGAGCAGCCTCCCGCCTCCGCCGTAGGCGCGGACACGTCCCGCGTGGACCCCCCTGCCCGCCAACCGGCCCTGGTCGGCGCAGGCGCCGTGTCCTCAGGCGGCGTCCTGCGCCTCGGCGACAGCCTGAGCGACGCGGGCCGCACACCGGAGGCCTCGTCCGGCCCCACGGCCCAGGCGGGCGACAACCGCCCTGACGGCGGCGTGGCAGGCAACATCCCGTCGAACACGCTGAATCACACCCCGCCAGCGGGAAGCCGCCCCGGTGAAGGCACCAACCAATCCGATGGCAACCTGGGCGGGGACACCTTGGGCCCCCGCGGTAACACGCCGGAACTTGGCGGTCCTGACCGCCCTGGGAGTGCCGCATCCAGCGGTACGGGCCGCAACGGCGATGACGTGGTCCGACAGCGCATGCCGGACGATGAGGCCGGGGAAGGCATCGAGACGGAGGCTGTCAATAATGCTGCGGGCGACCGGCCAGACACCGGTGAAGGTGGCGTCACTGACAAGCCAGACAGCGACAATCCGTACGATGGGCAGGAACCGGACTACACCAGGCCGAACCTACTGCCTGCCGATGGCCCACTCACACTCAGGGATGTGCGGAACACCCGTCCTCACGAGGAGCGATGGAAGCGCGGTGAGGAATTGCATCGTCAGATGTGGGGTGGCGACCCAGAACGCCCCTACCCGGTCCCCACGAACAATGACCCACGATATCCCGTGACGCGTACCGGCGGGCGCAAGGTGGACGTCCCGGTGGACCTGCCGGACGGACGTACGGTCGCCGTTGAGGTGAAGACGTACGGCCCTTACCGCACCATCACCTTGAACGACGGTTCCCAGAAGACGATCAAGAATGAGGTCCCGCTCAATAAAGCAATCAAGGAACAGATCCATAAGGACATATCCTTGAGGCGAATTGTTCCCGGTTATGACCCGCGCTGGGCCTTCACCCACGCCGGACCGTCAGTCGAGCTCCGCGCCTACTTGAAGAAAGCGAACATAATTTTTCTCGAATACGGACCAGCACCCAAGAAAGACAAATGGGACAAGCCGAGGGTTAAGTAGCACTTCAACCCTCACGAAAGGTGAGCGAATGCAGAACAGGACGCCCGACGAAGCAGCCGCGGAAGTCGCGGAATGGACAGAAGGGGCTCACCGCAACGCCCTAGGGCTCGCAACGATGCTCGGTGTCACGGCCGAGCAGTACACGCGCGATCCATTGGCCTTGCTACCTGGCCTGCAGAACTACGTCGACCGCCTACCACTTGGCGAATTCGAGCAGTCGGACTGGATCACGCTCCACACGGACCTGACGTCCTACCTTGGCGACCTTCTGGTGCATCGCCATGATGCCACGTGGATGAAGATGACCGACGAGAGCTCACCCGCTGGGTATCGCTTCGTCATCGCAGCCGAGGGACACGACGGGGGGATCCATCACGTGGAGCCGTATGACGTAGTAATGGAGGAATTCGAAAACCTTCCAGTCGAGATTGCGCGCATGATCGCGAACGCGGAAGTTTCATTGCATGTCATACAGCTCTGATGAGCTGCACGAGTTAGATGTCCGGCGTTATGAAGGCACCGGGGAAGTGGCCGAATGTCAGGCTGCAACTGATCAGCCTGGATGACTGGATCGCGGCCGCCGAACTGATCGGGACGGCCGTGGGCAACGCCTCCCTGTAGCGGCGCGCGCTGCGGACTGCACCACAGCCTGCGACAGCCTTTCAAGGTTACGTACTCACGCGGCGACCAGTCCGACTTCGCTCGGACTTTCGTCCGCCCGTCCATTCTCCTGTATTCGTCCCGGAGTTCACTCATGAACACCCCCTCCTATCCCGCCCCACCGTCGACCGGTGGCGGCCCCCACGGCATGCCGACGCAGCACCCCACGCCCCAGAGCTACGGGACGCCGCCGGCTCATGGCTGGCCCGCGCAGTCCTCGCTTCCGACGTACACCAATCCCGTCGCCAATCACGCATGTCGGATCTGCGGCGGCTATCCCACCGTCGATACTTCCGTCCGAGCGCACCAGGGCGTGCTCATCGTGATGCGCTTCCAGAAATTCGACGGCCCCTTCTGCCGCCAGTGCGGGATCGCCCTCGTACGACTGACGACGACCCAGACCCTGTGGCAGGGCTGGTGGAGCCCTTTCTCACTCGTACTCTTCACCCCGTTCACGCTGCTCTGGAACCTGATCGCCCACCGCCGTTTCAGCCGACTGGCACCGGCCGCTCCCATGCAGGGGCGCACGAGTCCGGACGAAGGACAGCCGGTGCACCGGCAGCCGTTGGCCTACGTCGCGCTGATTCCGATCATCTGGGCCGTGTGCTTCATAACGGCAATGGTCACGCGCTCTGCGTAATGACCTCTTGGGCGGCGGGCACGCCCGGTTGCCATCGGCTCTTGCGGGCGTGCACCGATAAAAGGCGCGAGGCGCGTTGAGCTCTTCGCGGGCTCCGGCACCGGAGAGCACGGCCGCTTCCCCTGTCATGCCGCAGCTCTCACACCAGTATCGGAGCCGGGAGTTGTGGGCGACTTGGGACACCCCTATGCGACAGCTGGAGGCAGGAAGCGTCCCATGCCGCCCACAACCCGGAGGTCAATAAGCTGGACCGCACCCTCCAGCGGGCGCTGTCATCAGCAGGATGACCACGCGGGTAGCGGTTCCGTCAGTCAGCGGGGGCCGTCCCCTCGGCCTGCTGGGTGACGCCCCGCTCTGCGACGAAGGACCCCATGCCGGGCTCGGTGTAGATCAGCCCTTCAGCCCGAAGGGCGCGGTGCACCTTCTGTCCCGTCGACGTGGCGATTCCGAATTCTGCGAGCATCTCGACCACGGAAGGCACGCGCGTCCGGGGCGGATACGTCCCATCTTCGATGCGCTGCCGAATAATCCGGGCGACCTGGCGCCAGCGTGGTTCGTCGGGGGCAAATTCGATCACATGACCAAGCTAGGCAGGCCACTGCATGGCACGCGAGCGGTAGCAGGCCTGGCACGGTATAGCATGCTGCGATACAGTGACACTCGAGAAGACCCCGGCGAGGTGGCTAGACCTCCCGGGGCTTGGCCAACGCTGCCTGGAGCGTCGACATGACAGACCATATCCGTGCCATTGCCCTGTGGGCCAAGCTGATGTTGAGGGAGCGTGTCGGCGGCCGACACCGGTCCCGTCCGGCTGCCCGCGCGGACGCCCGCGCCGCATCTCGCTCGACCAGCCGCCCTCTCCAGGCTGGTGCGGCTCCCCGGCGTCCTAGCCTCGTGGGACTCCCCCCGGCCCGCTCGCCGTACGGGCTCGACGCGCCGCTGAACGGCGACGAGACCGTCATGGTCCGCCCGTATCTCGTGGCGGACGAGCAGCGTCAGCGGCGGCGGGCCCTGGTGCTCGCGGCGGACTTCGGGGTGGATGTCGATGCGTACCTCGTCGGGGCGGTGGCCTGGTGAGCGCGACCGTACAAGGGCCGGAGCCACAGTTGCCGGGGCAGCCGGACCCGTCAGGCGTACAGGCACCGGTGTGCGAGGCCTGCGGGGCGGCGGCGGGCCCCTTCGCCACGGTCACGACCAGCACCACGGCCGGGGCCCGGCATCAACAGTTTGCCAAGCGTGCGCGAGCGACGCGACGCGGGCGGCGGGCGCCCGGCAGCCCGCGCGGATGTGCGTGCGCTGCCATCGGGTCACCACCACTCCGGTCCTCGTGTCGGAGGTGCACTCCGGCTCGGGTCCCGGCTTCAACGTCTACGGCTGCACGGACTGCGCCCCGTCCTTCCCGAAGCTGCCCACCGCACTCGACCTGCTCGCGACCGGTTGGCACGACTGCGCGGACGACGATCTCTGAGCAGCGGCGGTGAAGGCAGTCGGCCAGGGCGTAGACCCCGGGACGCGGCGCCGGGGGCTACGGGCAGCGGGGGTCAGAGGACGCGGTCGCCGCGCTGCCAGACCGCGGAGGCCAGCGGGACGCCGGGGCGGTAGGCGAGGTGGACGTGGGAGGGGGCGTCGAGGAGGGTGAGGTCGGCGCGGGCGCCGGGGGTGAGGCGGCCGACGTCGGTACGGCGCAGGGCGGCGGCGCCGCCGGCCGTGGCGGACCAGAGCGCCTCGTTGGGGGTCATGCCCATGTCGCGTACGGCGAGGGCGATGCAGAACGGCATGGAGGAGGTGAACGAGGAGCCCGGGTTGCAGTCGGTGGAGAGCGCCACGGTGACGCCCGCGTCGAGGAGGCGGCGGGCGTCCGGCCATTCGGCGCGGGTGGAGAACTCGGCGCCGGGGAGGAGGGTGGCGACGGTACGGCCACTGGCGAGCGCGTCGACGTCCTGCTGCGTGAGGTGCGTGCAGTGGTCGGCACTCGCAGCGTCGAGTTCGACCGCGAGCTGGACGCCGGGGCCGTACGACAGCTGGTTGGCGTGGATGCGCGGGTGCAGGCCGTGCGCCTTGCCGGCGGTGAGGATCGCGCGGGCCTGGTCGCCGTCGAAGGCACCCTTCTCGCAGAACACGTCGATCCAGCGGGCGTACGGGGCGCAGGCCTTCAGCATCGGGCCGGTGACGAGGTCGACGTACCCGGCGGGGTCGTCGGCGTAGTCGGGGGACACGATGTGCGCGCCGAGGTAGGTGACCTCGTCGGTGTGGCGGGAGGCGATGCGCAGCGCGCGGGCCTCGTCCTCGACGGTGAGGCCGTAGCCGGACTTGGTTTCGAAGGTGGTCGTGCCCTGGCGGAGCGCTTCGCGCAGGTAGCGGGTGACGTTGGCCTCGAGTGCCTCGTCGGTGGCGGCGCGGGTGGCGGCGACCGTGGTGCGGATGCCGCCGGCGGCGTACGGCTGCCCGGACATGCGGGCGTTGAACTCGGCGGTGCGGTCGCCCGCGAAGACCAGGTGGGAGTGGGAGTCGACAAACCCGGGGATGACGGCCCGGCCACCGGCGTCGACCCGATTGTCAGTGGCGGGTGCTTTGCTTGTTTCACCGATCCAGGCGACGCGGTCGCCGTCGATGACGACTGCCGCGTCCTGGATCAGACCGAGGGGGGATCCGTCACCGAGGGAGGGGTCGTTGGTGACCAGGCTGGCGATGTTGGTGATGACGGTGGCCGTCGCCGCGACGGTGTTGTTCGCCGTCGCGGGGGCGGCTGTCGCCGGGGGGTTGTTCGTCGTGTCGGGGCCGCTGTTCATGCTGTTCATGGTGAGGGGTGTCTCCTTCAGCGGTTTCAGCCGTTTCAGCGGTGCAGCGCGGCGATCGAGTCCGTCAGGGCTCGGGGTACGTCGGGGATCAGGCAGTGGGCTCCGTCCCGTACGACGTGACGCCCACCCACGACCGTATGGCGCACATCCGCTGCCGACGCGGCGAATACCGCTGTCTCAGCTGCCAGACGCGGCACCGGTCCCGCTGTCCTGACCGTGTCGAGGGCGATCGTCGTGAAGTCGGCGAGCGCCCCGGATTCCAGGCGGCCCGCGTCCGGCCATCCGAGTGCGGCGTGCCCGTCGGCGGTGGCGGCGCGCAGCAGTGCGGTTGCCGTCCAGTGGCCTCGGGTGCGGGAGCGGAGGCGCTCGTCGAGTTCCATCGCCCGCGCTTCCTCCAGCAGGTCGATCACGGCGTGGCTGTCGCTGCCCAGCGACAGGGGCGAGCCGGCCCGCTGGAGGGCGACGGCCGGGCCGATACCGTCCGCGAGGTCCCGTTCGGTGGTCGGGCACATGCACGTGCCGGTGCCGGAGCTGCCGAGCAGGGCGATGTCCTCGTCGGTGAGGTGGGTGTTGTGGACGCCGGTGGTGCGCGGGCCGAGTACGCCGTGGTCGGCGAGCAGCCGGGTCGGGGTGCGGCCGTGGGCGGCCAGGCAGGCGTCGTTCTCGGCCGTCTGCTCGGAGAGGTGGACGTGCAGGGGAGCCTGCCGGTCGGCGGCCCACTGGGCGACCGTGGACAGCTGGTCGGCGGGGACGGCGCGTACGGAGTGGACGGCCGCGCCGATCCGGACCCCGTCCCGCTCCTTCAGCCCGGCGGCCCGCTCGGCCCAGGCCTCGGCCGTGCCGTCGGAGAAGCGGAGCTGGTGCGGGTCGGGGGCGGCGCCGAAGCCGGAGGACAGGTACGCCGTGTCGAGCAGCGTGATGCGGATGCCCGCCTCGCCGGCCGCCGCGATCAGCGCCTCGCCCATGGCGTTGGGGTCGGCGTACGGGGCGCCTCCGGGCGCGTGGTGGAGGTAGTGGAACTCGCCGACCGCCGTGATGCCGGCCAGCGCCATCTCCGCGTACACGGCGCGGGCGAGCGCGAAGTACGTGTCGGGGGTCAGGCGGGAGGCGACCTGGTACATGACCTCGCGCCAGGTCCAGAAGGTGCCGGAGCCGACCTGGACGGTGCCGCGCAGGGCACGGTGGAAGGCGTGGCTGTGGGCGTTGGCCAGGCCGGGGATGGTCAGGCCGCGCAGGGGCACGGTGCCCGGCGGCGGGGTGTCGACGCCGGTGCGTACGGAGGTGATGCGGCCGTCGGACACGTCGAGGGCGACGCCCGGCTCGACGTGGGTGCCGAGCCAGGCGTGTTCGGTCCAGTAGGTCAGCTGCACGCCAGGCCCTCCAGTACGTCGGCGAGTGCGTGGACGCCGGCCACGCAGTCGTCCTCGGCCGCGTACTCGGCCGGGGAGTGGGAGACGCCTGTGGGGTTGCGGACGAACAGCATGGCCGTCGGGATGGAGGCCGACAGGATGCCCGCGTCGTGCCCGGCGCCAGTGCCCAGGACCGGGACCTGGCCGCCGAGGATCTTGGCCAGCTCGTCGCGCAGGGCGTGCTCGAACTCGACGACGGGGGTGAACGATTCGCGTACGACGGTGAGGTCGATGCCCTGGCGGGTGGCCGCCTCGTGGGCGGCTGCCTCGATACCCGACACGACCGTGTCCAGCGTCGCCTGGTCGGCGGCCCGGGAGTCGAGCCAGCCGCGTACGAGGGAGGGGATGGCGTTGACGCCGTTCGGCTCGACCGCGATCTTGCCGAAGGTGGCGACGGCTCCGGCGAGTTCCGCCTCGCGGCGGGCGGCCAGGACCGTTTCGGCGTACGTCAGCATCGGGTCGCGCCGGTCGACGAGCCGGGTGGTGCCGGCGTGGTTGGCCTCGCCGTGGAAGTCGTACCGCCAGCGGCCGTGCGGCCAGATGGCGGAGGCGATACCGACCGCGTCCCCGGTCAGGTCGAGGGCGCGGCCCTGCTCGACGTGCAGCTCGACGAACGCGCCGATACGGGCGAGGCGCTCCGGGTCCGGGCCGATGGCCTCCGGGTCGTACCCGGCCGCCTCCATGGCCTGGGGGAGGGTGACGCCGTCGGCGTCGAGCAGCGCGTACGCCGCCTCCTTCGTCAGCTGCCCGGCCGTGAGGCGGGAGCCGACGCAGGCGAGTCCGAAGCGGGCGCCTTCCTCGTCACCGAAGTTGGTGATGGCCAGCGGACGACGGAACTCCACTCCCCTGTGGCGGAGTTCGTCGAGTGCGGCGAAGGAGGAGACGACGCCCAGCGGGCCGTCGAAGGCGCCGCCGTCCGGGACGGAGTCCAGGTGCGAGCCGGTGACGACGGCGTCCTCGCCGAGGGGGTCGCCGAGCCAGGCCCACTGGTTGCCGTTGCGGTCGGTCTCGTAGGTGAGCCCGCGCGCCTCGGCCTGCTCCTGGAACCAGGTGCGGCAGTCGGCGTCGGCGCCGGTCCAGGCGTAGCGGCGGTAACCGCCGCTCGCCCGGTGGCGGCCGATGGGCGCGAGGTCGGCCCACATGGTGTGGAACGAGGCGCCCGGCTCCGCCGGGCCGTGCCCACCCGCCCCCTGGGCTTCGCCCGGGAGGTGCCCCCGATGCCCTGCGGGACGATTGCCCATACCCATTACGCGTCACCCTCGCGCATCGGGATGCGGACGCCGCGCTCGTCGGCGACGGACTCCGCGCGGTCGTAGCCGGCGTCGACGTGGCGGATGACGCCCATGCCCGGGTCGTTGGTGAGGACGCGGCGGATCTTCTCGCCCGCGAGCGGGGTGCCGTCGGCGACGGTGACTTGGCCCGCGTGGATGGAGCGGCCCATGCCGACGCCGCCGCCGTGGTGGATGGAGACCCAGGAGGCACCGGAGGCGACGTTCACCATGGCGTTGAGGAGCGGCCAGTCGGCGATGGCGTCGGAGCCGTCCAGCATGGCCTCGGTCTCGCGGTACGGGGAGGCGACGGAGCCGCAGTCGAGGTGGTCGCGGCCGATGGCGAGGGGGGCGGACAGCTCGCCGGAGGCGACCATGTCGTTGAAGTGCTCGCCGGCGCGGTCGCGCTCGCCGTAACCGAGCCAGCAGATGCGGGCGGGCAGGCCCTGGAAGTGGACGCGTTCGCCGGCCATCTTGATCCAGCGGGCCAGCGACTCGTTCTCGGGGAAGAGGTCGAGGATGGCCTTGTCGGTCTTGTGGATGTCGGCGGCGTCGCCGGACAGGGCGGCCCAGCGGAAGGGGCCCTTGCCCTCGCAGAACAGGGGCCGGATGTAGGCGGGTACGAAGCCGGGGAAGGCGAACGCCCGGTCGTAGCCGGCGAGCCGCGCCTCGCCGCGGATGGAGTTGCCGTAGTCGAAGACCTCGGCGCCGGCGTCCATGAAGCCGACCATGGCCTCGACGTGCCGGGCCATCGACTCCCGGGCGCGCTGGGTGAAGTCGGCTGGCTTCTCGGCCGCGTAGGAGGCCATGTCGTCGAAGTCGACGCCGAGCGGGAGGTAGGAGAGGGGGTCGTGGGCGGAGGTCTGGTCGGTGACGATGTCGATGGGGGCGTTCATCGCGAGCAGCTGCGGGACCAGGTCGGCCGCGTTGCCCAGCACGCCGATGGAGAGCGGGCGGCGGGCGTCGCGGGCCTCCACGGCGAGGGACAGCGCGTGGTCGAGGGAGTCGGCACGGACGTCCAGGTACCGGTGCTCGATGCGGCGCTCGATGGCGCGCGGGTCGCAGTCGATGCAGATGGCGACGCCGTCGTTCATGGTCACGGCGAGCGGCTGGGCGCCGCCCATGCCGCCGAGGCCGGCGGTGAGGGTGATCGTCCCGGCCAGGGTGCCGTTGAACTTCTTGGCGGCGACGGCGGCGAACGTCTCGTACGTGCCCTGGAGGATCCCCTGCGTACCGATGTAGATCCACGACCCGGCCGTCATCTGGCCGTACATGGTCAGGCCCAGCTGTTCCAGCCGCCGGAACTCCTCCCAGTTCGCCCAGTCGCCGACCAGGTTGGAGTTGGCGATCAGGACGCGCGGCGCCCACTCGTGGGTCTGCATGACGCCGACGGGGCGGCCGGACTGGACGAGCATCGTCTCGTCCTGCTTGAGCGTCCGCAGCGTACGGACCATCGCGTCGAAGGAGCGCCAGTCGCGGGCGGCCTTGCCGGTGCCGCCGTAGACGACGAGCTTGTCGGGGTGCTCGGCGACCTCGGGGTCGAGGTTGTTCTGCAGCATCCGCAGGGCGGCTTCCTGCTGCCATCCCAGGGCGCTCAGTTCCGTACCGCGCGGGGCCCGTACGGGGCGGGGTCCTGACATGGGGATGCCTCCTCGGTCACACAGGGACGACTGCGACTGCGTCGCTTGCAGAATCAGCTATTCACATCTTGGCGCGATGAATAGATGTAGTCAACGGCTGCGGTGCCGGACACCGGATGATTGGCTGGAGAACATGGCTTCAGACCGTCGCGATCAGGCCGTACGAGCCGCAGTCGACCAAGCCCTCCTCACCGGGACCGAACCCGTCGCCGCCCTCCTCGACATCGCCGGCGTCCGCGCCTCCGCCGCCGCCCTCCGCGCCGCCTTCGCGGACGTCACCGACGCGCCCGTCCTGCACGCCTTCGCCGTCAAGGCGTCCCCGCTCGTCCCCGTCCTGCGCCTGCTGTACGAGGCGGGCCTCGGCGCCGAGGTCGCGAGCCCCGGAGAGCTGGCCCTGGCCCGCGCGGCCGGCGTCCCGCCGGAGCGGACCGTCCTCGACTCCCCCGCCAAGACCCCCGCCGAGCTGCGCGAGGCCCTCGCCCTCGGGATCTCCGTCAACGCCGACAACCACCAGGAGCTGGCCCGTATCGGCGCCCTGCTCCAGCAGGCCCCGAGCGCCTCCCCGCTCGGGCTGCGCGTCAACCCGCAGATCGGCGGCGGCACCATCGAGGCCCTGTCCACCGCCACCTCCACCTCCAAGTTCGGCATCGCCCTGCGCGACGAGGGCGCCCGCGCCCACGTCGTACGGACCTACCTCGAACGCCCCTGGCTCACCCGGCTGCACACCCACTCCGGCTCACAGGGCGTGCCGTTGTCCCTCCTCGTCACCGGCATCAGGGAGGTGTACGAGCTCGCCGAGGAGATCAACGCGGCCGCCGGGCGCCGCCAGGTCGACACCATCGACATCGGCGGCGGGCTGCCGGTGAACTTCGCGTCCGACGAGGAGACCCCGACGTACGCGGAGTACGCCCGGCTGCTGGCCGCCGAGGTGCCGGGGCTGTTCGACGGGCGCTACGGGCTGGTCACCGAGTTCGGCCGGTCGCTGCTGGCCAAGCACGGCACGGTCCTGGCCCGCGTCGAGTACACCAAGACGTCCGGCTCCCGGCCCATCGCCGTCACGCACGCGGGCGTCCAGGTCGCCACCCGTACGGTCTACGACCCCGTCTCCTGGCCGCTGCGGATCGCCGCGTACGACGCCAAGGGGCTGCCCAAGACGGGCGGCGGCCCGGCCGTCGACCAGGACGTGGCCGGACCGGCGTGCTTCGCGGGCGACCTGCTGGCCGTGAAACGCCCGCTGCCGCTGCTCGAACCGGGCGACATCGTGGCCGCGCTCGACACCGGGGCGTACTACTTCGCGCACCACTACGCGTACAACTCCCTCGCCCGGCCGGGGGTGTACGGCTTCGTCACGGATGACGACGGGTCGGTCCGGTTCGCGACCGTACGGCCGCCGCAGACCGTCGACGAGATCGTCGCGGAGGCAGGTGGCGGACGCCCGGACGTGCTGCTCTTGGGCTGAAAGGGGCATCTCCCCGGGCGGCCAGGGCAGAACCTCCCCATGACCACCACCGAACAGCCCGCGGGAGCTCACGCGGAGCCGCCCCTCAAGCGGGTCATCGGGCCGAAACTGCTCGTCCTCTTCGTCATCGGCGACATCCTGGGCACCGGCATCTACGCCACCACCGGCAAGGTGGCCGGGAAGGTGGGGGGCGCGCTCTGGCTGCCCTTCGTGATCGGCTTCGTCGTCGCGATCCTGACGGCGGCGTCGTACGTCGAACTCGTCGGCAAGTACCCGAAGGCGGCCGGGGCGGCCCTCTACACCCAGAAGGCGTTCAAGGTTCCCTTCCTGACCTTCATCGTCGCCTTCATGGTGATGTGCTCGGGCCTGTCGTCCGCGAGCGCGGCGGCCCGCGCCTTCAGCGGGGACTACCTCGCCGAGTTCACGGAGGGCGTGGTTCCGCCCACGCTGATCGCGATCCTCTTCATCCTCGCCCTCGCCGCACTGAACCTCCGAGGCGTGTCGGAGTCCGTGAAGACGAACGTCGTCCTCACCCTCGTCGAGATGACCGGCCTGGCGATCATCCTCGCCATCGGCGCGTGGGCGGTGCTGACGGAGGGCGGGGAGCCGTCGCGACTGGGCGAGTTCCAGGCGACCGGCACCGGGTACGCGCTGCTCACCAGTGTGCTGGGGGCGACGGCGCTCGGCTTCTTCGCGTTCGTCGGCTTCGAGGACTCGGTCAACATGGCCGAGGAGACCCGGGACCCGGTGCGCACCTTCCCCCGGGCGATCTTCACGGGCGTCGCGGTCACCGGCACCATCTACGTCCTGGTGGCGCTGGTCTCCTCGCTCCTGGTCGACTACCGCACCCTGGAGAAGTCCAGCGGGCCGCTCCTGGAGGTCGTCAAGGCCGGCGGGCTCGACTTCCCGCCCAAGGCCTTCGCCCTCATCGCGCTGTTCGCCGTCACCAACTCGGCCCTCATCAACATCATGATGGCCTCGCGCCTCTGCTACGGCATGGCCAACGAACGGATCCTGCCCCGCGCCATGGGCCGCGTCCTGCGCGTACGCCGCACCCCCGTCGTCGGCATCGTCTTCGTCTCGCTCCTGGCGGTCGGGCTGGTCTCGACCGGCGAGATCGAGGGCCTGGGCGACACGACGGCGTTCCTGCTGCTGTGCGTCTTCGCGGTGGTCAACATCGCGGTACTGGTACTGCGCCGCGACCGGGTCGAGCACCAGCACTTCCGTACGCCGACGGCGCTGCCGGTCCTCGGTGCGATCACCGCCCTGATCCTCGCCAGCCCGCTGGCCGACCGGGACGCGGACGTCTACATCCGGGCGGGGATCCTGGTGGCGATCGGCGTGGGGCTGTGGGCGGTCAACAAGGCGGTGATGCGGGCGCGCGGAGAGTCGTAACCGGCGACCTTATCGCTCGCGGGGCACGTTCCATTGGAAAATGCCAGAACTCCCACCTGTCGAGCGAACGTTGCGTAGCGTCGTGGTCACAGCACCTTTGGACGTGGATGCGCAACGGGGAACTGGGAGGGGAGCCCGCGTGCCCGGAATCGACGAGTGCCTGCGCGAAGTGATGAGCCTGCCGGGCGCGCGGGGGGCGGCACTCGTCGACTGGACCAGTGGCCTGGCTCTCGGCACGGCCGGCCAGTCCCCGGTGGGTGACCACGAGACGACGGCGGCGGAGACGGCGGAGCTGGCGCGGGCGGCCGCGGAGTACGAGTCGTTCGCCCCGGACGCGTCACCGGCGGCCTTACCGGACGCGTTACCGGCGGCGGGACCGGCGGCCTTACCGGACGCGTCACCGGCGGCCTTACCGGACGCGTCACCCGCGGCGGGACCGGCGGCCCTGCCCCGGGATCCGGGAGGCCACCCGGGCGGGCGCCCCGCCCCGGCCCTGCTCCCGGCGTTGCCGACGGGCGGTGTGGACCCGAAGGCGCCGCCCGTCGAGGACGTCATCGTCACCACCCGTACCGGCTATCACGTCCTGCGGTTCGTCGAGACGACGTTCGACAGCAGCGTGTTCCTCCACCTGTGGCTGGACCGCTCCACCGGCAACCTGGCGCTCGCCCGCCTCCGCCTGCGGGAGTTGGCCGAGCGGCTGGTGCTGGTATGAGGGCGCATGCCGCCGGAGCCGTCGTCGTCTCGCCGATGCTGCTGCGGCTCGCGCGCGAGCGGGCGACCGGGGCACTGGTGCGCGACCACGGGACGCTGTACCTCGTCGACGGGCGGGTCGTGCACGCGGAGAGCCCCGTCGCGCCCGGGCCGGACGTCCTGCTGACGGCGGGCGGGCGCCGGCCGAGGCGCGGCCGGATCGCGGCCGGCGAGCTGGAGATCTGCCGGCTGGGCGCCCTGTTCGACGCGGCGTTCTTCGCGCTCGCGCCCGGCCGCGGCCCGGCCCGCTTCCAGTACGGCACCGTTCACGGGACGCACGCCGTACGCCCCGTACGGCCCGTGTCGGCAGTCGACCTGGAGCGGGAGACGCTGCGCCGCCGTGAGCTGCTCGACAGCGTGTGGCCGTACCCCGCCGTCGACGCCGCGCCCGTCGTCCCGCGCCCCGCCGCCCCCGGCCAGACGGTCACCGCCCGCGGGCGCGCCCTGCTGGCCCACGCCGACGGCACCCGTACCCCGGCGCAGCTCGCCTGGGCGCTGGGAAGGCCCGCGTTCCACACCCTGCTGGACGTCCGGCGGCTGGCCGCGGCCGGGCTGGTGGCCACGCCCCCGGAGCCGCCCCCGTACGACCCCGCCCCGTCCCAAGTCGCCCCGTACGACCCCGCCCCGCACCGCCCGCCCCCGCCCCTGGTCGCGGACTTCACGCCCGACCCGGACATCGCCCTGCTCCGCCGACTCCGTGACGCCCTGGAGGCCCATCTGTGACCACCCGTACGCCCCGTACGCGCTCATGAGGCGCGCCCTACGACAGCGCGCCGAGAGGAGACAGCTGATGACGGCGGCCGAAGCCGAGGTACTCGGCGAGCTGAGGCGCCTGCGCGCCCGGGTCCCGCAGGTGACCGGGGCGCTCGCGGCCAGCGCCGACGGCCTGGTCCTGGCCCGGGACACGGCGGACGCCGACGCCGCGGAGGGCGTCGCCGCGCTCACCGCGGCCGCGCTCGGCGTCGCGCTGCGGCTCACCGAGGCCACCGGGCAGGGCGGCTTCCGTGAGCTGCTGGTCCGTGGCGAGCACGGCTACGTCGCGACGTACGCGGCCGGCGGCTCCGCCGTCCTGACGGTCCTGGCCGAGCCGCGCATCAACGTGGGCCGGCTCCACCTGGAGGCCCGGCGGGCCGGCCTCCGCATCGGCGAGCTGGTCGACGGCGCCCTGCAGCCACGTACGCCCGCATCCCACGAACCCGCCCCCCGACGAGCCATACCGCCCCTCCCGTCCCACAAACCGAAGGAAGCGTGACACTCATGGCCAACACCGAAACCGCCCTCAAGGAAGCCACCACCGTCATCGACGGTGCCCTGGGCGCCGCCCTCGTCGACTACACCAGCGGCATGGCCCTCGGCACGATCGGTGGCGGCAAGGACCTGGACCTGGCGGTGGCCGCCGCGGGCAACACCGACGTCGTACGCGCCAAGGTGCGCACCATGGAGATGCTGGGCCTCAACGAGGAGATCGAGGACATCCTGATCACGTTGGGGTCGCAGTACCACCTCATCCGGCTCCTCAAGGGCCGGGGCACGAACGGCCTGTTCCTTTACCTGGCGCTGGACAAGGGACGGGCGAACCTGGCGATGGCCCGCCACCAGCTGCGGAAGATCGAGGCCGAGCTGGAGGTCTGACGGGAGGTCTGACGGGTGTTCAGCGGCGCCGCGCCCCGCCCGGTGCGGCGTCGCCCGCCGCGATGCCCGTCGACCGGTACGCCTTGACGGGCTTACCGGCCGGCCCCTTGCCGAGCCAGTCGGTACGCACCCACCACAGGGTCTCCTCGGTACGTTCCCGGTGACCGAGCCACAGCGCCTTCAGCCACAGCCCGGCGCCCGCGCCCGCCAGCCACAGCCCGCCCGCGCCGGGCAGCGCGAACGACGAGCCGACGGCGGCGAGGAACGCGCCCAGCAGCCACCAGCGGTGGGCGCGCCGCCAGACCCGTAGCGTCACGGCCCGGTCCTGGAGGAAGTCCGCCCGCGCGGCCCTCGTGGCCCCGGCGGCCAGCCGCGTGTAGCGCCCGCGCCGCACCAGGGCCACGACGGCGGCCGTCACCAGGAGGAGGGCGGCCCCGGCGAGCAGCCCGATGCGCCGCCCGGTGAGCCCGGGCAGCAGCGCACCGATCCCGGCGGCGAGCAGTCCCGCCCACCACATGGGTGCGGCCCCCGCCCGTACGACCACGGCCACTCTCGCCAGCGCCTGCCCTCCACGTGCCACGTCCGCCTCCCCTGTTCACGGTCACCTGGGTGCGGCGGGAGGGTAACGCCCTTTCCTTAAAGCCTTCTGAGAGGAGCCGCCTTGGGAGGCCTCACTCCACGAACAGCCCCCGCGCGGCGGCCGCCGCGTCGAACTCCTCCAGCCGTGCCTGCGCGTCCGGCAGCCCGTCGCACATCGCCTCCAGCAGCACCCGCCCCAGCAGCATCGGCGCGCACGCCGTGTCGAAGGCGAGGCCGGTGCCGACGGCCGCCGGGATCAGCAGGTCGCTGTGCTTGGCGACCGGCGCGAACGCGGAGTCGGCCACCGTCACGACGGTCAGCCCGGCGTCGCGCGCGTACGCGAGCGCGTCGACGACCTCCCGGGGGTGCCGGGGCAGCGCGAAGCACAGCAGCACGGTGGCGCCCGCCCGTACGGCCGCGTCGATGCGGTCGGTGAGCATCGTGCCGCCCTCGTCGAGCAGCCGTACGTCCGGGTGGACCTTCGCCGCGAAGTACGCGAAGCCCCGCGCCTGGGAGGAGGCGGCGCGCAGCCCCAGTACGGGCAGCGGCCGCGAGGAGGCGAGCAGGCGCCCGGCGCGCTCCACCGGCTCGGGGTCGGCGAGCAGCTCGGCGAGGTGCCGCAGGTTCTCGATCTCGCCCAGCACGGCCTGCTGGTACTCGTTGTACGTCGACTCCCCCGCCGCCCCGGCGGCCGGCTCGGCGGGCGCCACCTCGCGCAGGTGCTTGCGCAGCGCGGGGTAGCCGTCGAAGCCGAGCGCCACCGCGAAGCGGGTGACGGACGGCTGGCTGACCCCGGCGAGCTCGGCCAGCTCCACGCTGGACAGGAACGGTACGTCACCGGCGCGCCGCACCATCGAGTGGGCGATCCGGCGCTGTGTGGGCGTCAGCCGGTGCCCCTCGAACAGCGCCTGCAGCCGTGCGGCAGGGCTGTCGCTCGTCCCGTTCCCGCGTGTCGTCCCGTTCCCGCGTGTCATGCCGTTCCCCCGTTCACCCAGGACCATCGCCAACTTATTCAGCCACTAAAAACTCTGCATGACCATATACAGCGCGGGCAAGGGAGGGACGCCGGCGGCCGGTGATCAGGACTTCTCAGCCGCGGCCCGCAGGATGTCGATCATCAGACGGGTGTCCTGGAGTGCTTCCTCCACGCCCGTCAGGGGCTGCAGCCCGGGGGAGGCCACGCACGCGTGGAAATGGCGGAGCTGGGCCCTGAACGCCTCCTCATAGGAGCCGGTGATGATCTCCTCTACGGCGGCCCCCCTGGAGTGGCCCCCGTCGGATGCGGCTTCGTCCCGCCGGACCGTGACGGTCGACGGTGTGTGCCGGAGGAACGGGTTGGAGATGTCGAGCGTGACCGTACGGTCGGCCCCCCACACGGTGAGGCTCTCCTCGAACCGGTGGAGCGAGGTGCTCGCCCCCTGGAAGGTGCACTGGAAGCCGTCGGCGTACTGCAGTGAGGCGGTCATCACCGTGCCGTCCGGGGAGGAGTGGGCCTTGATGGACGTGGGAGCGGTGGGGAACGCGGCCCGGTAGACGTTGATGTCGTGGCTCCACACCCCGAACATGTCCATATAGGCGTCCATGATGTTCTCCGGAGCGGCGCCGAACTCCTCCAGGACCCTGAGGCGCCGGGCGTCCGTCTCCTCCTGTACCGGACTGCTGGAGCGCGCGATCCGTGCCAGCTCGGGAATGATCCAGTTCCCGTACTGGGGCCCCACGACGATGTGGATCCTCGCCATGACGGGGTGGGCGATCCGGGCGATCTCCTCCAGGCCGCGCCGCACGCCACTGTCGTAGCGCTTCATATAGCCCACCATCAGCTTGGCACCGGTCCGCGCCGAGGCGGCGGCCATCTCCTCGATCTCCTTGACGGTGTAGCCGAGGGGCTTTTCGGTGAACACGTGCTTCCCGCGTTCCAGGGCGGCCAGCACGGGGCCCGCGTGGTCGAGGTTGAGGACGACGACCGCGTCGATGTCGGGGGCCTTGGCCAGCATCTCCTCCAAGGAGGTGCAGATCTCCCGGACCTGGAAACGCTCGGCCACCAGCCCGGCCAGGTCGGCGGACCGGTCGCACACCGCCACGATCTCGAAGCGGTCGCGCAGTTCGGCGAGATACGGAAGGTGCATCAGCTGGGCGATCATTCCGCAACCCAGGACACCCACCCTGACACGGGACACGCGGATCTCCTCCATGAATCGACTACTCGGCCGACAGCGGTGACCGCCGCCGGATCACCTGGTCCAGGATGTCGGCGACCCCGTCCAGCCCTGCCCGCCCCGACACGTACCAGGCCGCTTCCCGCACGTCGTCGGGGATGTCCGCGTCCCCCACGAAGGCACACGTCACGCCCGGCGCGTCCGGAACCCAGTCCGCCGGCGAATTGCCGACCATGAGCACGTGTCGGTGCTCCTCCCGCGCCAGTCGTGCCAGGGCCCTGCGTTTCCCCAGGTGCGTACGGGCGTAGGGATGGATTCCCAGGTACGTACGGCCGGGGCCGGGCTCCACCGACATGTCGACGCGATGGCGGACCGCCCACCCGGTCAGGTGCCGTTCGGCCGCGCCGATGAACTCCGGGGGCCCGAACACGCTCACCGACGCGCGCCGGTTGGCCCCGAAGGCCCACTCGTGGCAGGCCGGTGGAACGCCGCCGAACTCCGGCGCTGTCACGTCCTCGGCCCGGCCGAGCCGATGAGCGGAGGCCACCGCCTCCACTTCCGTACGAATCCGCTGCCGTGCCGGGAAGGGCGTCATGACGCGTACCGCTGCGCCGACCGCGACCACGTTCCCGTTCTCGGCGACCACGGGGAAGCCGGGCGGCGTGCCGAGGCCGACGACCCGCCCGAACCCCCAGAGCTGCTCGAGGGGCGAGTCCGAGCACAGACCGACGCGGACACCCGCCGCGTCCAGCAGACGCGCCAGGCGGGCGACACGGTGGAAGACGGCCGCGTCCGGAGGCGGCCCGGGCAGTGAGGGCACCAGCGTGCCGTTGACGTCGAGGAGCACGGTATCGAGCGGCTCCTGGCCGGGCCCCGTCACCGGACGGCCCCCGGCACATCGAGGTCGGAGCGATCCGCGGATTCCGCGACCACGTCGATCCAGCGGTCCATCCACACGCCGAGCCCCTCCAGTACGGAGCAGACGGGCCGCGACAGGGAAGCCATGTCCAGGGACATCAGCAGCCGGCGAGTGGCGGGAGGGAGATCGGCGACCCTGACAGTGCGCCCCAGAACCTGCCCCGCCCGGACGAAGAAACGCCGGTTGGCCTCCAGCATGCCGAAGGCGAACTCCTTCTCGTACGCGGCGGCGACGCCGACCCGCGCCGTGGTGCTGACGAAAGGCAGCCAGTACGGCGCGCGTCCCCACGTCCGGTCGGGCAGCCGGACGACCAGCCCCGACGCGCCGAGCAGGAAGTTCCTCGGGTCCGTCAGCTCCATGACGCGTTCCGCCCCGGCGGCGCCCACGGCCCGGTACTGGAGTACGGGGTCGACGGCGACGCCCAGGATGCCGGTCGGCGCGGTGCCGGTCGGCGCGGTACCGGCCAGGCGGATGCCGGGTATCGCGCGCCGTACGCGCACGCCCGCTTCCTGAAGCAGACGGATCACGCCGGCCAGGGTCCCGCCGGTGGACACGTCGTCCTCGACGAGTGTGTAGCCGTGCTCGGGCGGGTTCTTCAGGAGCGTGGTGATCTGCCTGCCGATCGGATCGGTGTCCGGCCTCGGCACCAGTCCGAGCGCCTTCCGGCCGCCGAGCAGGAAGCCCCTCGACACGCGCAACGGGCGGGCGGCGCGCTCCACCAGCGGATCGAGACTGATCACGGGCCCGCCCCCGACCCAGCGGCGGACGGACCGCTCGAGCTGGTGCCCGTCGACGACGTGGAAAGCGATCCCCCTGGGCCCGTACGCCGTGTCACGGAACGCGCCGCGGAGGTCGTCCTGGAAGGCCCGGTAGCTCTCGGTCAGGGCAGCGGACAACTCGCCCGGCGGCACGGCGCTCCGTCCGGACAGCCGACGGCACAGCTGCTCGACGCAGTACGCGGTGTCGTCACGCATGATCAGGACGAAGGCACCCGCGGCGGGCACGTCCACGTACGTGGGTGCGTCCAGCGTGGGGTCCGGCTGGACGACACGGAGATCGGAAACGACTCCCCTCATGCCGTGTACCGGTCGCGGCCCAGGAAGGCACGGCTGCGGTCGACTTCCCTTTCCCCGTCGACCACCACCTCCAGGGGCATGGGGTGGCAGTGGAACAGGGCCAGTGAGGAATGCAGGCCGTAGGCGCCGACATTCGGTACGACGACGAGGTCGCCCACGGTCACATCCGGAAGGGCTCCGTTCATGGCCCAGACGTCCAGCGGGTGACAGAGGGGGCCGGTGACGATCGTTCCCCCCGTACCGTCACCCCCGTCGCCGCCGTCACCCCCGTCACCGCCTTCGAGCTGGAGGCCGGGTTCGACCCGTTCCTCCTTCCCGAGGCCGGACATTCCCCCAAGATGGTTGACTCCGGTGTCCAGGACGACGATGCGCCGCCCCCGTGACTCCTTCACGTCAAGGACCCGGGTCAGCAGGCGGCCGCAACCGGCCGTCAGATAGCGGCCCGACTCGAAAACGACCCGGCGCTCCCCCTCCGGCCAGCCCGGCAGCCGCTTCCGGAGCAGGCGATGGAGCTCCTCCCTCAGCGAGTCGAATCGCGGCAGCTCGCCCGCGACCGCATAGGGCGCGCCGAAGCCACCACCGAGGTCCACCACGGGCAGGGTGCGGCCGAGCGCCTGCTCCACCTGCTCCACCACATCGAGGGCGTACCCGAACGTGGCGAGCAGCGCGGCCTCCTGGTGGAGGTTGCTGCCCATGTAGAGGTGGAGGCCCAGCAGTTCGGCATACTCCCTGCTCCGGAACATCCAGGGCTTGTCCAGCACCCACGACAGGTCCGCACCGAACTGCGAGGGCCCTCCGGTCATCGCCAGGCCCGCGCCCACCGGCGGATCCGCCGGATTGACCCGCAGCAACGCGGAGAGCCGGGTGAGATGAGCACGGCCGGAACGGTCCAGCTGGTCCAGCGCGGACGGAGAGTCGACGGAGAACTGACGGACCCCCTGCGAAATCGCCCGGGATATGTCCTCGTCCCGCTTTCCGGGACCGGTGTAGAGAATGCCGGCGGGGGGAAATCCCGCCTCTATGGCAGCCTCCAGCTCACCGGGAGAGCTCACCTCCGCCTGGCACCCCAGGGAAGCGATGTGCCGGAGCACGGTGGGGTGAGGATTCGCTTTCAGCGAGTAGAGCAGAGTCGCCGATTCCGGTAATGCGTCCAGCAGGTGCGCGTGCGCGCGCCGTATCGCGGACAGATCGTACACATAGGCGGGGGTTTCCACTGGTGTGCCATGAGCCGTTCCCCCGATCACCGCTCCACCGACACCGGCATCCACAGATCGAAGCCCTTCATGAATCCACTTGGTCTTTTTCCGCGGGGGCGAGCTCCGCCCTGCCCAGGTCCAGCGCCCGCTCCAGGAGGCCCAGTTCGTCGCTCGCGTACTCCGCCAGATCGTCGAGGAAGGGCAGCGCGTCGCGGTCGCCGACGAACCCGAGATTGAGCCGCCCGGACGACGAGCACGCCGCCACGAACAGGCGCACTCCGTGGCAGACACTGCCCAGGGGATGGATCGACTCCAGTGCGGAACCCGCGAAGTACTGCTGCTTCGGTGAGCCCGGCACGTTCGACACGACGATGTTGTACGGGGGACGTGTCCTGCCGCCCAGGCCCAGCACGTTCTGCGCGACGAACGGCCAGGTGAACAGCGCCCCGTAGAGTCCGGCCGCGTCGGGGGGCAGTTCGCCCAGCTCCTTCTTGGCGATCCCGCTGGACCGGGACACCAGCCGGAGCCGCTCCAGCGGGTCGGCGACGTCGGTGCCGAGACTCATGACCGTCATGGCGAAGGCGTTCGCGGTCTCCGTGTCACCCGCCGCCCGCGTCGACACCGGGGTCCCGGCGGTGAGCGAGCGCTCCGGCAGGGTTCCGGCCTCGGCCAGGCACCGCCGCAGAGCGCCGCCGCACACGGACAGGAGGACGTCGTTGACGGTCACGCCAGCGGCGTGGGCCGCCGTACGGAAACGCTGGAAGTCGTAGTGCCGCGTGGCCACCCGGCGTTGCTGTCCGACGGCCCCGTTCACCCGGGACCGCGGAATCGCGAACGGTACCGCGCGTGCCGGGTCGTCCGGGGCGAGGGCGCCCTCCGCCATCTTCCTGGCGGCGCGGCCCGCCGCGGCTCCCGTGGCCATCGTCGCCCCGATACCCGCCAGCATCCGTGCCAGCGGCGTCGCGCCGCCCCCGCCCGGCTCGGCTCCGCCCGGCTCGGCTCCGCCCGGCTCGGCTCCGTCGGTGGCCGCCACGCTCCACAGGGCCCGCACCCCGTCGTCCAGCGGATCGGCGCTCAGCATGTACCGAAGGCGCTGTACGGCACCGAGCCCGTCGATGAGCGCGTGGTGGACCTTGAAGTAGAGCGCGTACCGGTCGTGCGCCAGGCCCTCGATGAGGTGACACTCCCACAGCGGCCGGGTGAGATCGAGCGGCCGGGAGTGGAGCTGTGAGACGAGGTCGTGCAATTCGCTCGCCCCGCCGGGTGTGGGCAGCGCGGAGCGGCGTACGTGATGGGACCGGTCGACGTCCTGCTCGTCCAGGACGTCCCACGCGGCGGCGAACGCCCTTCGCCCCGGGTGGCGCAGCCGGAAGGTGAACGGCGCCGCGACGGGTGCGGCACGGAGGCGGGTGAGCAGCCGGTGGACGTGGTGCCGTGGGTCGGCATCGCCGGGTAACGCGAAGGTGGCCAGAAAGGCGACGTGCTGGGGCGTGCTTGCGGTTTCCAGGGCGAGAAAGACCCGGTCCGCGATTTCTGTCCTGGTCACCGCACCTCTTCTCCGGCGAGTTCCTGGCGGATGCGCAACAGCTTGGTGCGCGTGGGCCGAACGGGCAAGCGGATCAAGGGAATCGGGGGGAGCGCGGGGGGATGAAGAGGGGGGGTAGCCCCACCGACAGCGCGGCTTCGGCCCCGTACCGTATCGAGCATGGAAGCCCGTGACACGGAGCTCGAGAAGGAGCTCGACGCCACCCTCCAGGCGCGCCGCGAACTGGGGACGGAGTACGAGTCGGCCCTCGTCGAGTCGTTCCTGGAGAAGGTGGAGCAGCGCCTGGACGCCACGGTCGAGCGCCGCGTCCGCCGTCAGGTCGCCGAGCAGCAGATGATCGTCGCCCGGGGCGCCCGCCCGGGCGGCGGCCTGGACGGCGGCCCGCCGGTCGGGGAGAACTTCGGCGAGCGCTTCGGCTTCGCCATCGTCTCGCTGATCCTCGCGGTCCCGCTCTCGGCGATCGGCGTCGTGAACGCCGGCCTGGAGGGCCTGATCGTCACCTGGACGGGCATAGTCGGCGTCAACGCGGCGTACTCACTGCGGGGCATATCCCGGCGGCGGCGCCGGGACGAGGACGCCTGAACAACGCTTGGCGCGGGGACCGCCGCACCCCCGTTGCCGGGGGGCGGGACGACGGCGGTCCCCGCGAGGGACACGGGCCCGGGTCAGGGCCGGTCTCCGCGTCCGCGGCGCGTCTGGAGGTCCGGGAGCCGCTCCGGAGGTCCGTAACGCCGACACAGACAACGATGCCTGACGCGTGTTAAGCGGGTGCTGCCGCTACATGTCGCGCTCGTACCGATTTCGCGAAGCGGCGTTCCCTTGTGGCTACTTGCCGTCCTTCGCGAGGAAGGCGAGCAGGTCCTGACGGCTCACCACACCGGTCGGCTTGCCCTCGACCAGCACGATCGCCGCGTCGGCCGCGCCGAGTACGGACATGAGGTCGGCGACCGGCTCGCCGGAGCCGACCTGGGGCAGCGGCGGGCTCATGTGCTTGTCGAGCGGGTCGTCGAGGGAGGCGCGCTTGGTGAACAGGGCGTCCAGCAGCTCCCGTTCGACGACCGAGCCGACGACCTCGGCGGCCATGACGTCGGGGTGACCGGCGCCGGGCTTGACGATGGGCATCTGGGAGACGCCGTACTCGCGCAGGACGTCGATGGCTTCGCCGACCGTCTCCTCGGGGTGCATGTGGACGAGCTTGGGGATGTCGCCCTCCTTGTGGCGGAGGACGTCGCCCACGCTGGCGGACGGGCCGGCCTCCTCCAGGAAGCCGTAGTCGGCCATCCACTCGTCGTTGAAGATCTTGGAGAGGTAGCCCTTGCCGCTGTCGGGGAGGAGGACGACCACGACGTCGTCGGGGCCGAGGCCCTCGGCGACGCGCAGTGCCGCGACGACGGCCATGCCGCAGGAGCCGCCGACCAGGAGGCCCTCCTCCTTGGCGAGGCGGCGGGTCATCTGGAAGGAGTCCTTGTCGGACACGGCGACGATCTCGTCGGTGACGGTCCGGTCGTACGCGGTGGGCCAGAAGTCCTCGCCGACACCCTCGACGAGGTAGGGCCGCCCGGAGCCGCCGGAGTAGACGGAGCCCTCGGGGTCGGCGCCGACGATGCGGACCTTGCCGCCGCTGACCTCCTTCAGGTAGCGGCCGGTGCCGGTGATCGTGCCGCCGGTGCCGACACCGGCGACGAAGTGGGTGATCTTCCCGTCGGTCTGGTCCCACAGCTCGGGACCGGTGGTCTCGTAATGCGAACGGGGGTTGTTCGGGTTGGAGTACTGGTCCGGCTTCCAGGCGCCCGGCGTCTCACGGACGAGGCGGTCGGAGACGTTGTAATACGAGTCGGGGTGCTCGGGGTCCACGGCCGTGGGGCAGACGACCACCTCGGCGCCGTACGCCCGCAGGACGTTGATCTTGTCGGTCGAGACCTTGTCGGGGCAGACGAAGATGCACTTGTAGCCCTTCTGCTGGGCCACGATGGCGAGGCCGACGCCCGTGTTGCCGGACGTGGGCTCGACGATGGTGCCGCCGGGCTTCAAGGCGCCGCTCTCCTCGGCCGCCTCGATCATGCGCAGGGCGATGCGGTCCTTGACCGAACCGCCGGGGTTGAAGTACTCGACCTTGGCCAGGACGGTGGCCTGCAGGCCCTCGGTCACACTGTTGAGCTTCACCAGCGGGGTGTTGCCGACGAGGCTGATCATCGAGTCGTGGTATTGCACCGTAGTCTCCGGGGTCTCCGTAATGGTCCAGCCAGCGTATGCGTAGTCGGAGGCGGTTACGGGGCAGTTAGCTCTTGTACGGCAACGAGGAGGTGGCTGCCCCTATGTCGAGGGCGAGGGTGGCACGGCGGATCGCCGCCGGCGCGGCGTACGGGGGCGGCGGCATCGGGCTGCTGGGGGTGGCGGCGGTCGGGGTGCTGCTGGCCGAGGTGCAGCTGGCGAAGCGTTCGGTGGGCGGTGGCGTGGCGCCGCTGCCGCCGGCGGCCGACGGGCTGTACGGTCGGGGGTACGAAGGCGGTGCCGAGCCCCTGCGGCTCGCCCTCCTGGGTGATTCGACGGCGGCGGGGCAGGGAGTGCGCCGGGCTGGCCAGACGCCCGGCGCGCTGCTCGCCTCGGGGCTGGCGGCGGTCGCGGAACGCCCCGTGGAGCTGCGGAACGTCGCCCTTCCCGGGGCCCGCTCCGACGACCTGGAACGCCAGGTGACCCTGCTGCTGGCCCATCCGGGGCGGATCCCCGACGTGTGCGTGATCATGATCGGGGCGAATGACGTGACGCACCGGATGCCGCCCACGGAGTCGGTGCGGTACCTGGCGACGACCGTGCGCCGGCTGCGTACGGCGGGGGCGGAGGTCGTCGTCGGCACGTGCCCCGACCTGGGCACCATCGAGCCGGTGTACCAGCCGCTGCGGTGGCTGGCGCGGCGGGCCTCGCGGCAGCTGGCCGCCGCCCAGACGATCGTGGCCGTGGAGCAGGGCGGCCGCACGGTGTCGCTGGGCGACCTGCTGGGGCCGGAGTTCGCGGCGAACCCGCGCGAGATGTTCGGGGCCGACAACTACCACCCGTCGGCGGAGGGGTACGCGACGGCGGCGATGGCCGTGCTGCCGACCGTGTGCGCGGTGCTGGGCGTGTGGCCGGAGGCGGACCGGCTGGAGGCGGACCGCCGGGAAGGCATGCTGCCGGTCGCGAAGGCCGCGGCGGAGGCGGTCGAGGAAGCCGGTACGGAGGTCACGGGCGCCCGCGCGCCGTGGGCCCTGCTCAAGCACCGCCGCCGTCGCCGCCTCCCCTCGGTCCAGGACCCCGCCCCTCTCCGCGACGCCCACCCCTGACCCTTCCGCGCGGGCGCGTGCGCCCTCCGGGCGGATGCCCCCGGGCCGGTCGCCGCCGCCCTGCGGGGTCGCCCGTGCGCGGGGTCGCCCGTGCGCGGGGTCGCCCGTGCGCGGGGTGCGCCCTGCGGGGTCGCCCGTGCGCGGGGTGCGCCCTGCGGGGTCGCCCGTGCGCGAGGTCGCACGTGCACGTATACGTGCCGTTGGGGTCCGCTCCGTGGGCCGTGTCCTGGGCTCTCCTTCGCAAGCTCAGTCGTTTTAAGCCCAGAACACGACCCACTGCGCGTCCCCCTTCGGAGCCGAGCCGAGACCCCGCGCACCTGCGCGGCGCGAAGCCGCCGCGCCCCGGGGTACGGGGCGGAGCCCCGGTTTCGGGAAGGGGCGGGGTAGGGGAAAGCGTGCCACCGACGCGGCGCGAGCTGCCGCGTCCCGGGGGTGTGGGGGCGTCGGCCCCCGCCTACTGGCTCCGGGGCGGAGCCCCGGTAAGTGGGGGCGTGAAGCTGCCGGTCATGGGGTGAAGGCGGTGGTTTCGGGCAGGAGCCGGGTGTGGGCGGGGCCGCAGGGGCTGAGCGAGCGCTTAGAAATGCGGTCCGCATCACACGCCCGCCCCGGTGACCTGGGCCATACGTACGGGTAACTTCCCTCTCAGTCCTGCCCCTCGCCCCTCTGGAGCCGTGATGCCCGAAGCCGTGATCGTCTCAGCCGCCCGCTCCCCCATCGGGCGGGCCTTCAAGGGCTCGCTGAAGGACCTGCGGCCGGACGACCTGACCGCCACGATCGTCCAGGCCGCGCTCGCCAAGGTGCCCGAGCTCGACCCGCGTGACATCGACGACCTGATGCTCGGCTGTGGCCTGCCCGGTGGCGAGCAGGGGCACAACCTGGGCCGGATCGTCGCCGTGCAGATGGGCATGGACCACCTGCCCGGCTGCACCATCACCCGGTACTGCTCGTCGTCGCTGCAGACGTCCCGCATGGCGCTGCACGCCATCAAGGCGGGCGAGGGCGACGTCTTCATCTCCGCCGGTGTCGAGATGGTGTCCCGCTCCGTGAAGGGCAACAGCGACAGCCTGCCCGACACGCACAACCCGGTCTTCGCCGAGGCGGAGGCCCGCACCGCCGCCCGCGCCCAGCAGGAGGGCACCGACTGGCACGACCCGCGCGAGGACGGGTTGCTGCCCGACGCGTACATCGCGATGGGCCAGACCGCCGAGAACCTGGCGCGCCTGAAGGGCGTCACCCGCCAGGACATGGACGAGTTCGGCGTACGGTCGCAGAACCTCGCCGAGGAGGCCATCAAGAACGGCTTCTGGGAGCGGGAGATCACCCCGGTCACCACCCCCGACGGAACCGTGGTCTCCAAGGACGACGGGCCGCGCGCGGGCGTGACGCTGGAGGGCGTCCAGGGGCTGAAGCCGGTCTTCCGCCCCGACGGGCTCGTCACCGCCGGCAACTGCTGCCCGCTCAACGACGGCGCCGCCGCGCTGGTCATCATGAGCGACACCAAGGCGCGGGAGCTGGGCCTGACACCGCTCGCGCGGATCGTGTCCACGGGCGTCTCGGGCCTGTCGCCCGAGATCATGGGGTACGGGCCGGTCGAGGCCAGCAAGCAGGCGCTCCAGCGCGCCGGGCTGACCATCGGCGACATCGACCTGGTCGAGATCAACGAGGCGTTCGCCGCCCAGGTCATCCCGTCCTACCGCGACCTGGACATCCCGCTGGAGAAGCTGAACGTCAACGGCGGCGCCATCGCCGTCGGCCACCCCTTCGGCATGACGGGCGCCCGCATCACCGGCACCCTGATCAACAGCCTCCAGTTCCACGACAAGCAGTTCGGTCTGGAGACCATGTGCGTCGGCGGCGGCCAGGGCATGGCCATGGTCATCGAGCGGCTGAGCTGAGCTGTAGCGGAGGGTAGGGGTCGCCTGAGGAACGAAGGCGGCCCTTGCCCGCAGCGGTAGCGAAGCGGAACGCGACCACAAGAGGCGAGCGACTGAGCTGAACCACAGCTAACCGCACCGCGTCCCAGCCGTGACCGAATCTCCCCCAGGATGTGACCTATCTCCCGGGGGAGATTCGTTTGTGCAGGTCAGCCCGTACATCGGGGGAAACCACGAGGAAAAAGACCTGTCCATTTCGTGACGTAATGCACTGACAGGGGGCGCGAGGGCAGGACAAGCTGATGTAGGAAGTGCGGGGGATCGATTGAAACCGGGAGTAAGTCAGTGAGCGCCATGTCTCTCGCCCTGCTGCTGACCACGGCCACCGCCACGGCCGTGGGCGCCGCTGCCCTGCACGCCGCCCACGGGCTGCGCAGGCAGGTCACCGCGCTGCGCACGGAGCTCGCCGCCGCGGACGCCGCCGGCCGTACCCCCACCGTTCCCCACGCCCGCGCCGCCGAGGACATACGCGCGGCTGTCGCCGAGGCGCTCGCCGAGGAGCGGGAGCGCGAGCTGGCCGAGGCGCGGGCGTTCTGGGCCGCCCAGGAGGCGCGGGACGCCAACGACGGCCCCGGCAGCCTGCTGGGCGGGCACGCGGCGGCCGGGACGGGGGCCGAGGACGGGCCGTTCTTCGTGCCGCGCCAGGCGGACTTCGCGGGCCTGGAGGCCGACATGGCTCAGGAGTACGCCGAGTACGCCGACGCCCTGGACGATCTCGACGCCCTCGCCGAGCTGCCCGACTTCCCCGGCATCACCGACCACCCGTACCCCGAGGACTCCCCCGAGCTGGCCGCCGCCCGCCGCCGGCACCCCTCGCACCCCGACTTCGTGCCGGTCCAGACGCCCGTCGTCACCGACCACGAGCGCACCGTGGCCCGCCTGGAGGAGCTCGCCGAGACCCGGACGGCGCTCACCGACGTACGGCCCGGGCCCCTGGGCACGCTGGATGTGTACGTCTTCGCCGACGGCACGACCCTGTGCATGACGCCCGGCCACCGGGAGACCGCCGAGCGCCTCGCCGACGCGCTGCGCAACGGCGAGACGCCCGTCCTGCTGGGCGGCTCGGGGGTGTCCGGCGCGTACGCCCTGACCTTCTCGTGCGGCAGCGGCGCCGACGCCGAGAACGTCTACATCCTCGCCGACCGCGTCATAGCGTCGCTGTAGCCCGCCGGACCGCTGACACGGCCTCGTCCAGCTCCCGCTGAAGCGGGGAGCCGGCCGGGGCCGTTCTCAGAATTTCCGCCAAATCGTTGCAGGCCACCACGAGCTGGTCCGCGACCGCGAACAGCCCGGCGTCCGGCATGGTCCGCGGCGGCACGTCCGGTGCCTCCAGCCGCTGGGCCCGCAGCGCCAACTCCCTGGCCAGAGCCAGCGCTTCGGCCGCCGCGCCCCGCTGGAGCCGGCTCTGCGGCGCGGCCCGCAACCGGTCGGCGAGGCGTTCGACGGCGGCGGTCAGTTCTGTCGTATCGAGCACGCCGCGACCCTACGCGCCGCGACGGGACTGTTGCCAACGGGCGAACGCTCAGGCACGGTGACGTGAAGGAGCACACGCGCAAAGCGTCCGGAGGCGCCGATGTCCCAAGTCTTCTCCGAAGAGACCCATCGAAATCTGCTCTCCCGCATTCCCCACTGCACAGGCCGGCAAGTGTCCGAATGGCTTCGCACCGTCGAGGAAGGCCCCTCCCTCGTCCGCTTCGAGGAGAAGGTGAGCTGGCTCCGGGGCGAGCACAACCTCAGTTACGGGCACGCCAAGGCGATCATCCACGAGTACGACCTGAGGCGGGCCGCCCGCAAGCTGCTCTGACGGTCGGACGACAACGCCGAAGGGCCCGCCCGGCGGTCGCCGGACGGGCCCTTCGTACGGTCACAGCGATCAGTCGTCGCCCTGCAGGATCGACAGCAGCCGCAGGAACTCCAGGTAGATCCACACCAGCGTCATGGTGAGGCCGAAGGCCGCCAGCCACGACTCCTCGCGCGGGGCGCCGTAGGTGACGCCGTCCTCGACCTGCTTGAAGTCCAGAGCCAGGAAGCACGCACCGAGGATGATGCCGATGACACCGAACAGGATGCCGAGGCCGCCGCTGCGGAAGCCGAGCCCGTCACCGCCGCCGAACACGGCGAACAGCAGGTTCACCGCCATCAGCAGGACGAAGCCCAGCGCGGCCGCCATCACGAAGCCGTAGAAGCGGCGGGTGACGCGGATCCAGCGCATCTTGTACGCGATGAGCACGCCGGCGAAGACGGCCATCGTGCCCAGCACCGCCTGCGGGACGACGCCCGGCGAGACGTACGTCGACACGGCGTTGGAGATCACGCCGAGGAAGACGCCCTCGAAGGCCGCGTACAGCAGGATCAGCGCAGGCGACGCCTTGCGCTTGAAGGACTGGATCATCGCGAAGACAAAGGCCACGAGGGCCGCGCCGATGCCGATCCCATACGACTTGCCCAGGTTCGCCGGGTCGACCGGCAGCAGGAACCAGGCGAGCGTGGCGGTGACGAAGACCGTACCGAGCGTGATCGCGGTGCGCGACACCACGTCGTCGATGGTCATCGCGCCCGGGCGCGCCGGGGCCTGTGCGGGGGCGCCCAGCTGGGCGTCCTGCGGGGCGTACGGGTTGGTGGCGTACGGGTTCGTCGCGTACGGGTTCGCTCCAGCGGCGGGGCCCCCGGCCTGCGGCTGCTGCGCGTTGAAGCCCGCATAGCCGTTGTCGCGGCTGAACCCCCGTCGCGAGAAGACCGGGTTGCTGCTCCTCATCTCACTCCTCCATGGCCGCCGTGCGCGGCCTTGAGACAAGAGTAATGGGCAAGCAAAAGAAACACCCTAGTGCTCGGGGAGGATCTTTCACTCCCGTCACACCGGCCCAGGCCGGTTCCTGCCGGTCGTCCGGTTTTTCGTGGGACCGCTCCCGCCAGGAAGCTCGGGAGTGCCCGGAACCGGACTCGAACCGGTACGGCCCGAAGGCCAGCGAGGTTTAAGCTCGCCGTGTCTGCATTCCACCATCCGGGCGTTACCCCGCGGCCCCGCGTTGGCACATGAGCCTATCGGGGCGCGTCCCCCGAACAGCGGAACGATGGCCCGATGTTGTCTTATTTTATTGACGCTTGAGGGTGCGTCAGTGCAGGTGAACGGCGTCACACAGCAGCCTCCAGGGGCTCCCGGCCGCAAAGATCCACGCAAAGGAATGACGGAAAGTCGCCGCCCGGTGTCACCCGGTCGGTGAACGGGCGGGTGACACCGGCTCCCGGAGCGGGGGCCTCCGGTCTCCCGGAGCGGGTCTCAGGGGCCCCGTCATACCTCAGGAGGAGGGGTGAGCCCCCCGGTCCGACTCCAGGCTGCCCCCGATACGGGCATGCGGACGGACGCCCGGCGGGGCGGCCGGCGATGACGATGGAGGGGTCCTCGAAGAACAGTCCTCGACAGGAGCCCCCTCGTGACCGCCACCCCCACCGCTTACCGCGCCACCGCGGTAGCCGCCCGCGCCACGGATCTGTCCAAGGTCTACGGACAGGGCGAGACCCAGGTGGTCGCCCTGGACCGGGTCACGGTGGACTTCCACCAGGGTGAGTTCACCGCGATCATGGGCCCCTCCGGCTCCGGCAAGTCGACGCTGATGCACTGCGTGGCCGGGCTCGACACCTTCAGCAGCGGGTCCGTACGCATCGGCGACACCGAGCTGGGCTCCCTCAAGGACAAGCAGCTCACCCAGCTGCGCCGGGACAAGATCGGCTTCATCTTCCAGGCGTTCAACCTGCTGCCGACGCTGACCGCCCAGGAGAACATCACGCTCCCTATGGACATCGCGGGCCGCAAGCCCGACAAGGAGTGGGTGCGCAAGGTCATCGACATGGTGGGCCTGTCCGGGCGGCTCGGCCACCGGCCCGCGCAGCTCTCCGGCGGCCAGCAGCAGCGCGTCGCCGTGGCCCGCGCGCTGGCCTCCCGCCCCGAGATCATCTTCGGTGACGAGCCGACCGGGAACCTCGACTCCCGCTCCGGCGCCGAGGTGCTGGGCTTCCTGCGCAACTCCGTACGCGAACTGGGGCAGACCGTCGTGATGGTCACCCACGACCCGGTGGCCGCCTCCTACGCGGACCGGGTGATCTTCCTCGCGGACGGCCGGATCGTCGACGAGATGCTGCGCCCGACGGCGGACGGCGTGCTCGACCGCATGAAGGAGTTCGACGCCAAGGGCCGCACGAGCTGACGCCCCGCAGGGGCGCGCCCGCCCCGGACGACCCACGCCGATCCCTCTTCACCCCAGGACTCACACCTCATGTTCCGTACCGCCTTGCGCAATGTGCTCGCGCACAAGGCCAGGCTGCTGATGACCGTGCTCGCCGTCATGCTCGGCGTGGCGTTCGTCTCCGGCACCCTGGTCTTCACCGACACCCTGTCCAACGCCTTCCGCAACCAGTCGGCCAAGAGCTACGACGACGTCGCGGTCGCCGTCACCTCGTACGCCGACGAGAACGACGCCACGCAGGAGCCCGGCCTCTCCCAGCAGACCGTCAACAAGGTCGCGAAGGTGGACGGGGTCGCCTCCGTCACCGGACGGGTGGACGGCTTCGCCGGTGTCGCCGACCCCGACGGCAAGCTGATAGGCGTCGGCTGGTCCAACAAGGGCGCCAACTTCGCCCCCGGCGAGGACGGCAAGGACCCCGCGTACGACTTCACCGACGGCTCCGGCCCGGTGAAGGACGACCAGATCGCCCTCGACAAGGACACCGCCGCCAAGGGCGCGTACAAGGTCGGCGACCGGGTGCGGGTCGCCACGAACGGGCCGGTCAAGGAGTACACCCTCGCCGGTGTCTTCACCACCGACGACGGCGCCGTCAGCGCCGGCGGCAGCCTGGTCCTCTTCGACACCTCCGTCGCCCAGAAGCTCTACCTGAAGCCGGGCTACTACAAGGAGCTGACCGTCACCGCCGCGCCCGGCGCCGACGACGCGAAGATCCTCGCCGCCGTGGAACCGCTGATCCCGGACAACGCCCAGGCCCAGACGGGCGCCGCGCTCGCCGACGAGCAGGCGAGGGCGATCGAGGAGGAGCTGAGCAGCCTCAACCAGATCCTGCTCGGCTTCGCGGGCATCGCCCTGTTCGTCGGGGTCTTCCTGATCGCCAACACCTTCACCATGCTGGTCGCGCAGCGCACCAAGGAGCTGGCGCTGATGCGCGCCGTCGGTGCCTCCCGCAAGCAGATCACCCGGTCGGTACTGGCCGAGGCCGGTGTGGTGGGCCTAATCGCCTCCGCCGTCGGTCTGGTGCTCGGTGTCGGGCTGGCCGTGGGGCTGCGCTCCGGCATGGCCGCGTTCGGCATGAAGGTGCCCGGCGGTCCGCTCGTCATCGGTATGACGCCGGTGATCGCCGCGTTCGGTGTCGGCGTGCTGATCACCATGTTCGCCGCCTGGCTGCCCGGCCGCCGCGCCGCGAAGATCCCGCCGGTGGCCGCGATGAGCAGCGTCCACGCGGTGGCGACCACCAAGTCCCTCGTCGTACGCAACTCCATCGGCGGTGGGCTGACCGCCATCGGCGCGGGCGCGATCCTGGGCGGTGCCGCGATGGGCTCGGACGGCCGGTGGATCATCGCCCTCGGCGCGTTCCTGGCGCTGATCGGCGTGATCGTCCTGATCCCGCTGCTGTCCCGCCCGGTCATCGCCCTCGTACGGCCGCTGCTGGTGCGCGCCTTCGGGGTGTCCGGCAAGCTGGCCGGCCAGAACGCGGTCCGCAACCCGCGCCGCACCGGCGCCACCGCCTCCGCCCTGGCCATCGGCCTGACGCTGGTCACCGGCCTGTCGGTGCTGGGTGTCACCGTCGGCACGGCCATCGACAAGATGACCACGGACCAGATCAAGGCCGACTACATGGTCACCATGGCCAGTGGCGGCGACCTGGACCGGTCCGCGCTCACCGCGCTGGAGAAGGCGCCGGGCGTCACGGCGGTCTCGCCCCAGCAGTCCACGTCCTTCGACGTCGGCGACAACTGGGTGTCGGCGTCGGCCATCACTCCGGGTGACATCGAGCGGGTCCTCAACGTCGAGGTGGTCGGCGGCTCGCTGGACTCGCTCGGCAAGGGACAGCTGGCGGTCGCCGAGAAGACGGCCACCAAGCGCGGCTGGAAGGTCGGCGACACCCTGCCGGTCACCTTCAACGACGACAAGAAGGGCGAGCTGACGGTCGGCGCCGTCTACAAGGACAGCGAGTTCCTCTCGCCGGTCCTGGTGGACACCGAGGTCGTCGCGCCGCACGAGGTGAAGCCGTACATCCCGCAGATCTTCGTGAAGATGGACGGCGGCCAGAGCGCGGCGAACGAGAAGGCCCTGATCAACGCCCTGGGTGAGAACCCGGCGATCAGCGTGATGGACCACAAGGACATCCGCGACCAGTTCGGCGGCTTCATCAACATGATGCTGAACGTCATGTACGGCCTGCTGGCCATGGCCCTGCTGATCGCGGTGCTCGGCGTCGTCAACACCCTGGCGATGTCGGTCTTCGAGCGGCAGCAGGAGATCGGCATGCTGCGGGCGATCGGTCTGGACCGCCGCCGGGTGAAGCGGATGGTGCGGCTGGAGGCCGTGGTCATCTCGGTCTTCGGCGCGGTGGTCGGCATCGGCCTCGGCTCGTTCCTGGGCTGGGCGATCGGCCAGACCATCAAGTCGAGCCTGCCGGGCTACGCGCTGGTCGTCCCGTGGGACCGGATCGGGATCTTCCTGGTCCTGGCGGCCCTGGTGGGCGTGCTGGCCGCGATGTGGCCGGCGCGCAGCGCGGCGAGGCTGAACATGCTGAACGCCATCAAGGCCGAGTAGCACCCCCGGAAGAAGCAGAGCCGGGTTCCCGTCGGGTGGGAACCCGGCTCTTGCCGTGTCAGCGGCCCGCGCGCTCGGTCCACTCCCGAGTCCGCAGCGGCAGCCCGGAGACACCGTCGTCGGGCGTGCGTACGGCGAGGATCTGGTTGACGCCGATCCGGTTGCGTTCGAAGGAGACGGCGGAGGCGGCCATGTACAGGCGCCAGACGCGGGCCCGGCCCGGTGAGGTGAGCCGCGCGGCCTCGGCCCAGTTGGCCTCCAGGTTGGCCACCCAGCGCCGCAGGGTGAGGCCGTAGTGCTCGCGGATGGCCTCGACGTCCCGGACCTCGAACCCGGCCTCCTCCAGGGCGGCGGTGGTACGGGCGACGGGCGCGAGCTCGCCGTCGGGGAAGACGTACCGGTCGATGAAGTCGTCGACGCGGTAGGCGGCTTCGTTCTTCTCGGGGCGGCGGGAGATCTGGTGGTTCAGGAGCCGGCCGCCGGGCTTGAGCAGGGCGTACAGGTCGTCGGCGTACTCCTGGTAGCGGGCCTGGCCGACGTGCTCGGCCATCCCGATGGACGAGATGGCGTCGTACGGCCCGTCCTTGACGTCCCGGTAGTCCTGGACGCGGATCTCGACCAGGTCCGTCAGGCCCTCGTCGGCGATCCGCTTGCGGGCGTAGGCGGCCTGCTCGGTGGAGAGGGTCACGCCGACGACGCGGGCGCCGTACTCACGGGCGGCGTGGATGGCCATCGAGCCCCAGCCGCAGCCCACGTCGAGCAGCCGCTCGCCCGCCTTGAGGGCGAGCTTGCGGCAGATGAGGTCCAGCTTGGCGGCCTGTGCCTCTTCGAGGGTGCCGTCCTCGGTCCAGTAGGCGCACGAGTAGACCATGGACGGGCCGAGGACCAGTGCGTAGAAGTCGTTGCCGACGTCGTAGTGGTGGCTGATGGCCGCCTTGTCGCGCCGCTTGGTGTGCAGCGGTCCGGTGCGGCGCCTGACCTCCTCGGCGGGCGGCGGGGGCGGCGGCCACGGCCCGGCGAGCCGGACCAGGGTGCGGGCGGCGGCGCGGAGTCTGGGGTCCCGTACGGGGTGCACGGCGTCCTTGTCGTCGGCGCCGCGCTCCCAGACGAGCGCCGCGAGCCGGTCGAGCGTCTCGTACAGATCGCCCTCCACGTCGAGCTCCCCGGCGACCCAGGCCCGGGCGAGCCCCAGCTCCCCCGGCTTCCACAACAGCCGTCGCAGCGCCCGGCGGTGGCGTACGACGAGGACGGGCGCACCCGGCGGCCCCGCTTCGCTGCCGTCCCAGGCGCGGATGCCGACCGGGAGCGGAATGCCCAGCAGGTCCTCGGCGAGCGTGGTGAGCCGCGACGCGGCGTCGGCCATGGTGCACACCTCCGTGATGAGGGGTCCCAGAAATGCTCAACACCACGAAAACACCCGGCGGGCGCGGATGCGTCCCGAAGCGAGGCAATGCGACGGCAAAATGCCCCGTTCCCGTCCGTCACACGCCTTGACGCCCCCTCAGCCCGCCGGAGCCGCCCCGGTATCCGGACTCCCGCGTCCGGGTACGCGAAAGGGGCCGCCTGCACCACGGATGGCAGGCGGCCCCTTTGCGTGGGCCTCGGTCCGGTGACCGGGGTCAGGACCGGTCAGGACCGGGTCAGGAGGCCTTGGCCTTCTCCGGCTTCGACGCCGACGGCGCCGCCGGGGCCGGCTTGGCCGCCTCGTAGAACTCCTCGCGCGGCGACTCGATGGCGCCGAGCGAGACGACCTCGCGCTTGAGGAACATGGCGAGCGTCCAGTCCGCGAAGACGCGGATCTTGCGGTTCCAGGTCGGCATCGCCATGCCGTGGTAGCCGCGGTGCATGTACCAGGCGAGACGGCCCTTGAGCTTGATCTTCACCTTGCCCATGACGATCATCGCGACGCCCTTGTGCAGGCCGAGACCGGCGACCGCACCCTTGTTGGCGTGGCTGTACTCCTTCTGCGGGAAGCCCCGCATGCCGGAGATCACGTTGTCGCCGAGGACGCGGGCCTGGCGCAGCGCGTGCTGGGCGTTCGGCGGGCACCAGGCGTTCTCGTTGCCGGCCTTGCGGCCGACGAGGTCCGGGACCTGGGCGTTGTCGCCGGCGGCCCAGATGTAGTCGGTGCCCTTGACCTGGAGCGTGGCGTCGCAGTCCACGTGGCCGCGCGGGCCCAGCGGCAGGCCGTAGCGGGCGAGCGCCGGGTTGGGCTTCACACCGGCGGTCCACACGATGGTGTTGGAGTCGACCTCCAGGCCGTTCTTCAGCACCACGTGGCCGTCGACGCAGGAGTCCATGGACGTCGAGAGGTAGACCTCGACCCCGCGGCCCTCCAGGTGCTCCTTGCCGTACGTGCCGAGCTTCGGCCCGACCTCGGGAAGGATCTTGTCCGCGGCGTCCACCAGGATGAAGCGCATGTCCTCGCGCTTCACGTTCTTGTAGTACTTCGCGGCGTCGCGGGCCAGGTCCTCGACCTCGCCGATGGTCTCCGCGCCGGCGAAGCCGCCGCCCACGAAGACGAAGGTCAGCGCCTTGCGGCGGACCTCCTCATCGGTCGTCGAGTCGGCCTTGTCCAGCTGCTCGAGGACGTGGTTGCGCAGGCCGATGGCCTCCTCGATGCCCTTCATGCCGATGCCCTGCTCGGCGAGGCCGGGGATCGGGAAGGTGCGGGAGACCGCGCCGAGCGCGATGACGAGGTAGTCGAAGGGCAGCTCGTAGGCCTCGCCGACGAGCGGCGCGACCGTGGCGACCTTGCGGTCCTGGTCGATGGTGGTGACCCGGCCGGTGAGTACCTCGGCCTTGGGCAGCACGCGTCGCAGCGGGACGACGACGTGCCGCGGCGAGATGCTGCCGGCGGCGGCTTCGGGCAGGAAGGGCTGGTAGGTCATGTACGACCGGGGGTCGACGACCGTGACGGTCGCCTCGCCGTAGCGCATCTTCTTGAGAATGCGCCGAGCTGCGTACAGGCCTACGTACCCACCGCCTACTACGAGGATCCTGGGACGCTCCGTGGTGCTCATGCCATCGAGTATCCACCCGCTGGAGGGGGGTCGCTCGTGCGCCCCTTCACAAGGTTCTGGGGTACCTCTGCTACACTGCGCGGCCCGCGTGACCGAGGTCATGGCGCGGAGGGGGAACCAGGGTGTAACGGAAGGCGTTGTTCACCCCCGCTGAACTGGGCGAGCGAGCACCTTTTAACGGTGGACCACACCGCAGTTCACGCCTGCGAAACATAGGCCAACCACTGCCCACGAGCGTAGACAAGGGCCCTGAGGGAGGCACCAGAGGCCCTTGAGCGGCTCCGCGACCCCCATCAGGGCCCTTTTCCTTGTGAAGAACTTCACGAACTTTTCCGACCGCCTGTCCGGCGGAGCGGGGATCAGACGAGCGACAGGGCGATTCCGTCCAGAATGTCGTGTTCGGAGACGACCACCTCACGGGCCCCGATCCGCTCCATGACGGCCAGCAGGACCAGCGCCCCGGAGACGATGACGTCCACCCGCCCCGGGTGCATGACCGGGATCGCGGACCGCTCGTCGTGGCTCGACGCGACCAGCCGCGCCGTCACCTCGGCGACCTGCTCGTAGCGGATACGGGAGCGGTGGATCGCCGCCGAGTCGTACTCCGCCAGCCCCAGCGCGATCGCCGCGACCGTCGTGACCGAACCGGCCAGCCCGACGAGCGTCTCCGCGTCCCGCAGCGGAACGGTCTCCTCCGCCAGGTCAAGCGCCGCCTCGACGTCCGCCCGGATCGCGGCCACCTCGGCCTCCGACGGCGGGTCGCTGCGCACATGACGCTCGGTCAGGCGTACGCAGCCGATGTCGACCGACCGGGCGGCGCGCGCGTGCAAGTCGCCGACGACGAACTCCGTGGAGCCGCCTCCGATGTCCACGACCAGGTACTCCCCCGCGCCGGCGTCCTTCAGCTCCTTGGTCGCCCCGGTGAAGGAGAACTCCGCCTCCTGGTCACCACTGATGACCTCGGGCTCCACGCCCAGGATGTCCATGACGCCCCGGACGAAGTCGTCCCGGTTCTCGGCGTCGCGCGAGGCCGAGGTCGCCACGAAACGCAGCCTCTCCGCCCCGTACTCCTTGATGACGGCCGCGTACTCGCGGCACGCGGCGAACGTCCGCTCCAGCGCCTCGGGCGCGAGCCGGCCGGTCCTGTCGACGCCCTGGCCGAGCCGGACGATCGTCATCCGGCGGTCCAGGTCGGTGACTTCGCCGCTCGCCGGGTCGACGTCGGCGACGAGGAGGCGGATGGAGTTCGTACCGCAGTCGATGGCGGCGACCCGGGTCACTGGTCGTCCTCCTTCTGCGGACTGACGCAGGGGCCCTTGGCCCACCACTCCGGCAGCATCGCGATGGCCTCGTCGCCCAGCGGGTTCACGCCGGGGCCGGCGGCCAGCGAGTGACCGACGAGCACGTGCAGGCACTTCACGCGGTCCGGCATCCCGCCGGCGCTCGGGAAGCCCTCCAGCACCTCGATGGCGTCACGGCGCGCGATGTAGTCCTCGTGCGCCGCGCGGTAGGCGGCGGCCAGCTCCGGGTCGGTCTGGAGCCGCTCGGACATCTCCTTCATGACGCCGTTCGCCTCGAGCGTGCCGATCGCGGAGGCCGCGCGCGGGCAGGTGAGGTAGTACGTCGTCGGGAACGGCGTGCCGTCCGGGAGCCGGGGCGCGGTCTCCACCACGTCCGGGTTGCCGCACGGGCAGCGGTGCGCGATGGCGCGCAGGCCGCGCGGCGGGCGGCCGAGCTGTTCCTTGAACGCCGCGACGTCCGCCTCGGTGGGCTCGGTGCGTTCGGTCTGCGGAGGGGGCGTTTCCATGCCTGCCTTGGGTTCTACTTGCGGTCGGTGCGGTCGGCGGTGTCCACGCCGTCCCAGAGGTTGGAATACCAGGGGCGGTCGGCCGCGCCCTGGTCGGTGCGGCGCTGGCGCACCGCGTCGGGGTCGATGACCGTGTAGCCGGTCTCCCCCGGGAGTACATAGTGCAGGTGCTCGCGGGCGAGGCGCTTGATGTACGCGTCGTCCTGGAGCCGCGCCTTCTCGTCGCGCAGCCGTTCGACGCGCTCGCTCGCCTCGGCCGCCAGCCGCTCCTGCTCGGCGATCTCGGCGCGCTGGGACACCCATTGGCGCATCGGGTAGGCCAGGGCCACCACGAGTGAGCAGACGACCAGCGCGAGGAAGGCCGCGCGGCCGGTGAGCCGGGAGCGGCGGTCGTGCCGTCGGCTCTGGGAGCGGTAGACGCGGGCGGCGGTCTGCTCGCCGAGCAGTCGCAGCCTGGTCGCGGTGGAGAACCGGTCCCGGGCCATGTGCTTACCCGCCTCCCCTTGCCCGTTACGTACGTACGTCCCCGGACACGGTACGGGACCGTGGCCGGGGACGTACGGAGGCTGGTGCGGAGATCAGCCCTTGAAGCGCGGGAAGGCGCTGCGGCCCGCGTACACCGCCGCGTCGTCGAGGATCTCCTCGATGCGCAGCAGCTGGTTGTACTTGGCGACGCGCTCGGAGCGGGCCGGGGCGCCGGTCTTGATCTGGCCGCAGTTGGTGGCGACGGCCAGGTCGGCGATGGTGACGTCCTCGGTCTCGCCGGAGCGGTGCGACATCATGCACTTGAAGCCGTTGCGCTGGGCCATCTCGACGGCGTCCAGGGTCTCGGTCAGCGAACCGATCTGGTTGACCTTGACCAGCAGGGCGTTGGCGGCGTTCTCCTCGATGCCGCGCGCCAGGCGCTCCGGGTTGGTGACGAACAGGTCGTCACCGACGAGCTGGACCTTGGAGCCCAGCTTCTCGGTGATGGTCTTCCAGCCGTCCCAGTCGTCCTCGAACAGCGGGTCCTCGATGGAGACCAGCGGGTACGCGTCGACGAGCTCGGCGTAGTAGTCCGTCATCTCGGCGGCCGAGCGGGACTTGCCCTCGAACTCGTAGGCGCCGTCCTTGTAGAACTCGGACGCGGCGACGTCGAGCGCCAGGGCGATGTCCTTGCCCGGGGCGTAGCCGGCCTGCTTGATGGCCTCGAGGATGAGGTCGAGGGCGGCGCGGTTGGAGTCGAGGTTCGGGGCGAAGCCGCCCTCGTCGCCCAGACCCGTGGAGAGGCCCTTCTCCTTCAGGACCTTCTTCAGGGTGTGGTAGACCTCGGCGCCCCAGCGCAGGGCCTCGGAGAAGGACTCCGCGCCGATCGGGGCGATCATGAACTCCTGGATGTCCACGTTGGAGTCGGCGTGCGAGCCGCCGTTCAGGATGTTCATCATCGGAACGGGCAGCAGGTGCGCGTTCGGGCCGCCCAGGTAGCGGAAGAGCGGCAGGTCGGACGCCTCGGAGGCGGCGTGCGCGACGGCGAGGGAGACGCCGAGGATGGCGTTGGCGCCGAGCGACGACTTGTCCGGGGTGGCGTCCAGGTCGAACATCGCCTGGTCGATCAGCCGCTGCTCGGTGGCGTCGTAGCCGACGAGCTCCGGGCCGATCTGCTCGATGACGGCGAGGACGGCCTTCTCGACACCCTTGCCGAGGTAGCGGTCCTTGTCACCGTCGCGGAGCTCGAGGGCCTCGAACGCTCCGGTGGACGCACCGGACGGGACGGCAGCACGGCCGGTGCTGCCGTCGTCGAGGCCGACCTCGACCTCGACCGTGGGGTTGCCTCGGGAGTCCAGGATTTCCCGGGCTACGACGACGTCGATGGACGGCACGAGCATCTCCTTCTGGGATGTGACGCAAAATGTGACGCATGCGGTGCAGGGTCTCTTTGGCCTTGCGGCAAGAGCCTAACCGCCCTGAGGGCCGGAGCCGGCCGACGCCCGCCTCCTGGGACGAAAAAGGGCTCACGAGTCGGCATTACGGGCAAAACGCCACGAAACTTACTGGCTGGTAGCCGTGGTGTGCGGGGGGTCGCTCAGGGGTGCGGCGGGTGCGGCAGGTGCGGCGACGGGAAACCCCGGCCCGGCGCATACAGGGGAAGGACACGCCGGGCCGGGGTGGTGCGCGGGGCTCAGCTCAGGTGGAGCTGCTGGCCCGGGTAGATCAGGTCGGCGTCGTCGACGATGTCCTTGTTCAGCTCGAAGAGCTTCTCCCAGCCGCCCGCGACCTTCTTTTCGGCGGCGATGATGCTGAGGGTGTCGCCGGCCTTCACCTTGTACTCGCCGTCGCCCTTCTCGACCTTCTTGCCGGTCGGGGTGGTGACGGTCTTCTTCGGCGCGGCCTGAGGAGCGGCCTCGGCCTTCGGCGCGGTGCGCTGCTCGCTGCGCGTGGTGGGCTGCTCGGCCGTGCGCTCCTGCTGCGGCTGCGGCTGGGCCTGCTCGGCGCCGCCGCCGTCGTACGAGGCGTTGGACAGGCCGACGCCGCAGCTCGGCCACGCGCCCTTGCCCTGGCCGGCGAGGACCTTCTCGGCTATCTCGATCTGCTGCGACTTGGAGGCCTGGTCGGCGGTCGGGGCGTACGCGGTGCCGCCGTACGCGGCCCAGGTGGAGGCCGAGAACTGCAGACCGCCGTAGTAGCCGTTGCCGGTGTTGATGGACCAGTTGCCGCCGGACTCGCACTGGGCGACCTTGTCCCACTCGGCGGCGGTGGCGGCCGAGGCGGACGTGGCGCCCATCAGCGGGGCGGCGACGGCCACACCGGTGATGCCGGCGAACGCGGCGAACCGGGCGGCCTTGGAGGGGCGACGGTGCTTGGCCTTGCTGGAGAACAGCATGGGACATCTCCTCACCGACGCCTGCGAGGTGAGCTGTCGGGTTCGGGCGTGAGCTGCCCGGCCGCGCGGCACTGCTGTGCGCGCGGCTTCACCCCAAGCCGGTTGTCGGTGCCATGTCTCCATGACTGCCGGGCCGGCACTTACCTTGGGTCCCCCGCTCCTGCCTTCGGCGCGTGACGCGACGACTGTTCCCGTCGACCGGCGGCAGGATTCGGCGTTCCGGTCGATGGGGCCCGCGGTGGCGAGCGGTCACGACGGTAGACACAGACCTCCCCGAAGTTCAAAGACGGACATCGGGGTCAATCCGCCCGTACGCGCCTGCCCTTGACGGGCGTTTACGCAGGTGACGGGCGGATTGTGCGGTTCGGTCGGCGTTGGCGCGCCAGTTGGGGCGAAGAGATTCATGTCTCACTTACACAGAAGCGGACATTTACCCCGCGCTCAGGGCTGATCCGGCGTCAGCTCCAGGCTCTGGCCAGGAAGGATGAGGTCCGGGTCGGCGCCGACGGTGTCCTTGTTGGCCTCATAGAGGGCCGACCAGCCACCGGGGAACTGGTGCTCGTCCGCGATGGTCCAGAGGTTGTCGCCGGGACGGACGGTGTACGCGCCGGGCTCGACGTTCCCCGGGTCGCGTGTCGCCCCGTCACCCCGGGAGGCATGCCCGTCGTTTTCGCGCCCGGTGACCGAATTGCCGGTATCGGTGGGATCGGTGGGTCCGCTGGGCTTGGTGGTGCTTTCGCCCTCCGGTGTGGCAGGGGCGGCCGGGGCCTTCGGGTCGGTCGCCGCGGGCTCCTCCGGGTCGGCCTCGCCGCGGTGCTTGCCGGTGCCGGGGGCGGGGCTCTGGGCCGGGTCCCCGGTCGGGGTCCCGGTGGGGGTCCCGGTCGGGTCGGGCGTCGCCGGGGTGGGCTCGGTGGGCAGGAGCGTCCCGGCCGGGTCGGCCGGCTGGGACGCCTCGGGCGCGCCCGGGTCCTCGAGCGTCTCGGCGGGGTCCGTCGCCTCGGGCGCCGCCGGGGCGGTCTCACCGGGCGCGGTGGGCACGATGCCCAGGTCGGCCTCGGGCGTCGTGGTGGCGCCGCCCAGGCCCGCGATGGGGGCGCAGGTCTCCCACATCTTGACGCCCGTCGCGGCGTAGGCCTTCTCGGCGACGGCTATCTGCTCGGTGCGGCTGGCGAGGTCGGGGCGCGCGGCGTGGGCGAGACCTCCGTACGACTCCCACGTCTCCTGCGACATCTGCAGGCCGCCGTAGAAGCCGTTGCCGAGGTCGGCGCTCCACATGCCGCCGGACTCGCATTCGGCCACCCGGTCCCATGTGGTGGCGTCCGCCGCCGACGCGGAACCCGCGCCGAGCAGCGGGAGCGCGATGGCGGATCCGGTCACCCCTGCCGCGACGACGATGGCGGGGGCTTGACGGGGTCGTCGGTGCCGGCCGTTCCCGGAGCGCATGCGGTGCTGCCTTTCGCGTGACTGCTGAGGTGGGGGTGAACGTAGCGGCATTCGAACGCCAGTCACAAGTCGATGCAGCGGAGATTACGCGAAGATCACAGTTCTGACGGAGCGTCACTTCTCAATAGGGGCGAACTCGACCGGGAGTGTGCGCAGTCCCCGCATAATCAGCCCCCCACGCCACCGCAAATCGGCCGGATCCACCGCAAGCCGAAGGTCGGGGAGGCGGGTGAGCAGCGTCGCGAGCGCGGTCTGCCCCTCCAGCCGGGCGAGCGGTGCGCCGAGGCAGTAGTGGATGCCGTGCCCGTACCCCAGGTGCTGGTTGTCGCGCCGCGCCAGGTCGAGGGTGTCCGGCTCGGTGAACCGCTCCGGGTCCCGGTCGGCCGCGGCGAGCACGACGAGGACCGGGTCGCCGGCCGCGATCCGCTCGCCGCCGATGGTGAGCGGCTCGGTCGCGAACCGCCACGTCGCCAGCTCCACCGGCCCGTCGTAGCGCAGCAGTTCCTCGACCCCGGTCTCCAGCAGCCCGCGCTCTCCGGCGGCGAGGGAGTCCTGGAGCGCGGTGCGCTGGCCGGGGTTGCGCAGCAGGGCGTACACCCCGTTGCCGATCAGGTTCACGGTGGTCTCGAAACCGGCGAACAGGAGGATGAAGGCCATCGCGGCGGCTTCGTTCTCGGTGAGGTGCTCGCCGTGGTCCGAGGCCCTGATGAGCCCCGAGATCAGGTCGTCGCCCGGATCCTCCCGCTTGCGGTGGATCAGCTCGGCGAGGTACCCGCGCATCTTCTTCACCGACCGCGCCACCCCGCCGCGCGGCCCGCCGCCGTGCCGGATCATCATCCCGGCCCAGTCGCGGAAGTCGTCCTGGTCCTCGCGGGGCACGCCCAGCATGTCGCAAATGGCGTAAATGGGGAGCGGGAAGGCGAACTCATGGATGAGGTCCGCGCTCCCCTTTGTAGCGAAGTTGTCGATGAGCCGGTCCGTGAGCTCCTGCACACGCGGCGCGAACTCGGCCACGCGGCGGGGCGTGAACGCCTTCGAGACCAGGCGGCGCAACCGGGTGTGGTCCGGCGGGTCGATGTTGAGCAGATGCGTCATCAACTCGGCCTTGCGCTCGCCCGGAATGCCGGTCTTGCCCTTGGCGTGCGCGGGCTCGTCGTGATGCGCCGGGTTCTTGCTCAGCCGCTGGTCGGCCAGCGCCTGCCGGGCGTCCGCGTACCGGGTCACCAGCCACGCCTCGACCCCGCTGGGCAGCTTGGTGCGGTGCACGGGCGCGTGCTCCCGCAGCCAGGCGTAGGCGGGGTACGGGTCGGTGGCGAACTCCCAGGTGAAGAGCTCGGGCGCGGCGGGCGGGGGGTTCCGGTCGGTCACTCCTCGACGGTATCCGGCGCCCCGGCGGCTTCCGCCGCGCGGATCGCGTCCCGGTAGGCCCGGCCGGCCGCCCGCAGCGCCGCCTCCGGGTCCACGCCCGCCGCTTCCGCCCGTACCGCCAGGGCCAGCAGCTCGTAGCCGAGGCCGTCGCCGGAGGGCAGCGGGACGTCCAGGCCCGCGTTGCGGACCCGGCTCGCGAGCTTGGCCGCCAGGGCGAGGCCCGGCTGGCCGAGCGGGACGCCGTCGGTCACCGACGCGCGCCGCTTCTCGATCGCCTTCGTCCGCAGCCAGTGCTCCTTGACCTCCTCCGGCGTCTCGGCGCGCTCCTCGCCGAAGACGTGCGGGTGGCGGTGGATGAGCTTGTCGACGATCGTGCCGGCCACGTCGTCGATCGAGAACGGCTCCTCCTCGTGCTCCTGGGCGATCCGCGCGTGGAAGACCACCTGGAGGAGCACGTCCCCGAGCTCCTCGCGCAGCTCGTCGCGGTCGCCGTCCTCGATGGCCTCGACGAGCTCGTACGCCTCCTCGATGCCGTACTTCGCCAGGCCCTTGTGGGTCTGCTGCGAGGACCAGGGGCATGCGCGGCGGATGCGGTCCATCACCTCGACGAGGTCCAGCAGCCGGGCGCCCGGCAGGTCGTACGAGCCGGGCAGCAGCTCCAGGTCGGGCATCGCGACCCGGCCGGAGCCCGCCATGCGGGCCAGCCCGTCCGTCAGGGCGCCCTCGCCCTCGCCGGCCGCCACGACCACCACGGTGGCGCCCCCGGCGCAGGCGCCGACCAGCTCCTCGGCGATCGGCGCGGCGATCTCCACCGTGACGCCCGCCTCACGCAGGTACGGCAGCTGAGGGTGCGCGTCGTCGGCGCACAGGACCCGGTCGGCTGCGTGCAGCGTCCGCCACGCGGGCCAGGACAGCAGCCCGGGCGCGACGCGGTGGCTGGCGGTGAGAAGGACGATACGGCCAGGGGTGTCGGGGGTGTCGGCGTTCACCCCTCGAACCTACATCTGCTGCTGCTTGCCGATCTGCCGGATCCAGGGCGCGCTGTACTCGCCCAGCTGGATCTTGTCGTTGTCCCACGTGCCGTACCGCGGGTTCACGTCGATGTCGAGGGCCTTCGAGGCCGCGGCGAAGACCTCGGTGAGCTTCTGCTGCCCCTCCGGGGTGTTCCCGGCGCCCAGCTTCGCGGCGATCTTGTTCATAAGGACGTTGCGCCGCACGACGCCGTCGATCTCGTCGGGGGCGACGCCCTGCTGCTGGAGCAGCATCGCGGCGAGTTGCTCCTCGCCGCCGCTCTGGGCCGCGGCGGACCGGCGGGTCTCCTGGACCTCCTTGCGGCTGGCGGTGATCCCGTGGTCGGCGGCGACCTTCTCCACCACCCGGTCGAAGATCATCCCGTTGAGCTTCTCGCGGTTCAGGTCGCCGGTGGCCTCGATCAGCTGCTTCGCCTGCGGGGACGCCTCCTGGGCGCTGCGTACGTCCCTGACCTGGGCCTGGAGCGCGGCCACCTCGATCCGGTCGCCGTCGACGACGGCCGCCGCGCCCGGGTGGGCGTCGCTTCCGCAGCCGGCCAGGAGCGGTGCCGCGGCGAGGAGCGCGGCGGAGACGGAGAGCGCGGTGCGACGGCGGCGATGCTGGCTGCGCAGGCGGTGCAAAGGAGCCTCCCGGCGTGGGTCGTGCGTCAGTGGGAACGACCGTGCGGTGATCGATGGTATGCAGTGGAAGTGGCGTAGGCCACTACTTCCGAGCCACTGCTTGGGTCAACGACTCACGCGTCCGGGCGGTCTCGGGACCCAGCATGATCGTCCGGGAGACGACGAAGGTGATCGGGATGGCCGCCGCGGCGGCGACCAGCGGCGCGTACCGGCTGGAGAAGCCCGCCCCGTCCACCAGCAGCCACACACCGCTCGTCGTGATCACGAAGTTCGCGGCATTGGTCAGCGGGAACAGCAGGAACTTCCGCCACGTCGGACGGGTCCGGTAGGTGAAGCGGCAGTTCAGGAAGAAGGACCCGGTCATGGACGTGAGGAACGCGACGACATGCGCGGCCACGTAGGGCAGGCCGACGGTCAGGAACAACAGGTAGCAGCCGTAGTACGTGGCGGTGTTCACCACGCCCACCAGCGCGAACCTGACGATCTGGCCCCGGACGGTCATCGGCGTACGAGCTCCCCACGGGGTGGTCGGTGCGGTACGGGGGTGTTGGTCGCCTTCACCAGGAAGTGCGGGCGCCGTTTCACCTCGTAATAGATACGGCCCACATACTCCCCGACCAGTCCCAGCATCACCATCTGTACGCCGGCGAGTGCCGTGACCGTCACCAGCAGGGTGACATAACCGGGGGTGTCGACACCGTTCACCAGCGCGACACCGACGATCCAGGCGGCATACGCGGTGGCGAGGGACACCAGCAGCAGGCCGAGATAGAGCGCGGCCCGCAGCGGTTTGTCATTGAAGGAGATCAGACCGTCCAGGCCGTAGTTGAGCAGCTTGCCGAAGGTCCATTTCGAGCGGCCCTGCTCGCGCCGCGCGTTCTCGTACTCGAAGGTGGTGGTGCGGAATCCGACCCAGGCGAAGAGACCTTTGGAGAAACGGTTGTACTCGGTGAGTTCCAGTACCGCGTCGACGGTCCGGCGCGACAGCAGCCGGAAGTCGCCGACGCCGTCGACGAGCTCGACGTCGACGAGCCGGTTGATCAGCCGGTAGTAGGCGCGGGCGGCGACGGTACGGGTCACCCGGTCGCCCGTGCGGGTGCGCCGGGCGATCACCTGGTCGAAGCCCTCGCCGTGCAGCCGCAGCATGCGGCGTATCAGCTCCGGCGGGTGCTGGAGGTCGGCGTCCATGATGACGACCGCGTCCCCGCCCGCGTGCTGCAGGCCGGCCAGCATCGCCGCCTCCTTGCCGAAATTGCGACTGAAGGAGACATAACGTGTATGGGAATCCGAAGCCGCGATCCCTTGGAGGAGGGTGAGCGTACGGTCATGACTTCCGTCGTCCACATAGACCAGCTCGTATTCCACCGTGAGGTCCGCGGCGAATTCCGCCGCGAGGGAATCGAGCTCCGTGGTCACATGGTCGTGGAAGCGGCCGATGATCTCCTCTTCGTTGAAACACGGCACAACTATCGAGATCAGCACGGAAGAACGACAACCGATGTGCGTGTCGGTGGCGGTCGCTCCACATGGCGGTCAGGCGACCATTGAATGAACTGGGCCAGGAGAGCGGTGTTTTCGCCTGTGGGCGCTGGCATATTCGGCCCCACCATGCAGAGACACGTGCCCCGCGCCGGCGCCCTCGCCGGGCTGCTCGCCGGGTTCCTCACCGCCCTCGCCGTCTGCGCCGGAGACGCCGTCGCCCGGACCTTCCCCTTCGGGCCGCGCACCCGCGGCATCAACGACCTGGGCAACCAGTTCGTGCCGTTCCACGCCCACCTGTGGGACCTGCTGCACGGGCGGGCGGACGGCGGGCTGCTGCTCAACTGGTCCTCCGGCTACGGCACGAGCTTCCTGCCGGACCTCGGCACCTACCTCACCAGCCCGTTCGCGCTGCTCGTCGGTCTCTTCCCGCGCGACGACATCGACCTCGCCGTGTATGTGATCACGGTCCTGAAGATGGCCGTCGCGGCCGCCGCCATGAGCGTGCTGCTGCTCGCGCAGCGCCCGGGCCCCTGGTGGGGCGCGGCGGTGCTGGGGGCCTCGTACGCGCTGTGCGGCTGGTCCGTCATCGAGGCGTCGTACAACCCGATGTGGCTGGACGGGCTGATCGCCTTCCCGCTGCTGTGCCTGGTCGGCGAGTGGGTGCGGACGGGGCGGCATCCAGTGCTGGGGCCGGTGGTCGTCGCGGTGGCGTGGGTCGCCAACTTCTACACCGCGTACATGGCGACGATCGGCGCGGCGCTGGTCCTGGTGGCGCGCGCGGTCCCCGGATGGCGGCTCCTGGGACGGGCGGCGTGGACCGTGCTCCTGGGGATCGGGCTCGCCGCGCCGGTCCTGGTACCCGTCTTCCTCGGGTCACGGCACGCCTACCCGGGCTGGACGCGGCAGTTCGCGCCCGCCGGTTGGGGGGACATGGCCGCGCGGATGCTGCCGGCGACGTACGGCTTCTTCACCCCGGCCGTCTTCCTGGGCACCAGTGCGCTGCTGCTGGCGGCGGCGCTGCCGTTCCACCGGGGGGTGCCGGGGCGGGAGCGGTGGATATGGACGGGGCTCGTGGTGGGCGTGGTGCTGTCCTTGCAGTGGGAACCGACGCACCTGGTCTGGCACGTGTTCGCCACGCCCAACGGCAGCCCGTACCGCCAGACGTTCGTCCTGGCGGGGGTGGTGGTGCTCGCTGCGTGGACGGGCGTGTCGTACGGCTGGCCGGGGTGGCGGGCGCTCGCGGGCGGAACGCTGGTCCTGGGCGTGGTCGTCGCGGCCGCGGCCTTCGGGGACCTGGCGTCCTGGTGGGCGTACGCCCTGTTCGGGGCGGGGCTGGTGGCCGGTGTCGGCGGCGTGGCGCTGGTACGCCTGAGGGCGCGGCGGTACGGGATCGCCGGCGCCGTGCTGCTGGCGGGCGTCCTGGTCGGGCAGGCCGCGGCGACCACGGCGTACGCCGACCGGGAGCGGCCCGCCCGGCTGGACGACTACCCGGCCTGGGGCGCGGCGCACGAGGCGCGGGCCGCCGCGGTGGCCGGGGCCGACGGGTGGCCCCGCTACCGCACCGACCCCGGGCGCCCGCAGCTGACGGGCAACGACCCGCTGCTGGTGGGCGGCCAGGGCGCCGCGTACTACAGCAGCCATACGCCGGCGGTGCTGACCCGGACGCTGGCGGCGCTGGGCGGCGGGTGGACGTCGAACGGGCGGAACCTGCAGTCCCTGGACAACCCGGTGACGGACGCGCTGTTCGGGGTGGGCGCGCGGTGGCGGGACTCCTCACTGGTACGGCGGGCGGACGTCCTGCCGCTCGTGACGGTCCGGCCGGCCGGCCGGGAACTCCGGTACGGGGCTTCGCCGTTCCGTAACCAGGAGCTGCTGCTCGGGTCACGCGTCTACGACCTCCCCGCCGATGGCGCGTGCCCGGTCGGCAGCGACGTCTTCCTGTGGGCGCCCGACTTCACCGGCACGGCCCGCCTCGGGGCGGGCCAGCCGGTGGAGCTCCGCGGCGGCCTGCCCAAGCGGCGCGCCCCGATGACGCCACTGGGTACGCAGCGGGCGGCGGGCGTGACGGTGACCCTGTCCGGTGACGGCGCCGTCCCGCCGCGCGGGAGCGTCGGCTGCCTGGACCGGGCCCGGCTGTCGGCTGCCGTGGCCCGGCTGAAGGCGACCGGCGCGGTCACGGTCCACGTCACCGGCGACGGCATCCGCGCCGACCTGCCCCCGGGCACCCGCGGCACGGCCGTCCTGGCCGCCCCCCGCATCGCCGGCTGGCGCTGCGAGGGCCGCCCGGCCGGTTCGTACGGCGGGTTGGTGGCGTTTGACGTCGGCGGCGACCGGACAGCGGTCTCGTGCTCCTTCCGGCCGCCCGGGCTGCGGGCCGGTGCCGGCATCGGGGGCCTGGCGCTCGTCGTCCTGGTGGCGGTCCGCGGCGCGAGTCGCCTGCGCGCCACCAAGACTTCACCCGTGCACCACCGTGCCGTGACCCCCACGGCGGGCCGGGCGGCGTAGCTTGCCCCGCATGCCCTCTCTTCTGAGCAACCGGCTGGCGAAGCGCGTCCTGCGCCCCGCGTTCGCCCTGGTCGAGCAGCGCATGGAGCGCGTGACGACCACGTTCCAGGCAGACCTCGACGCCCTGCACCACGAAGTGGCCGACCTGCGCCGCCAGAGCTATGGCCTCGGGCTGCTGCTCGACCAGGCCGGGCGCGACGGGCACCGGATGCCCACCGCGACCCAGGTCGACACCCTCGTACGCGAAGTGCGCGCCGTCACCGGCGACGGCGGCGACCGGGCCCGGCACGACATCACCGTCGCCTACCGCCACCTGGTGGCGGTGGAGGCGCTCGGGGCCGGCGGCCTGGCCGGCACGGTCTCGGACGTGTGCGGGCGCCTCGCGACCGTCCCGCTGCTCGCCCCGCCGAACGGCGACGTGCTGGAGATCGGCACCCTGCACGGACTGTTCGCGGCCGCGCTGCAACGGATGCTGCGGCGCGACGGCGTCGAGGCGCGGCTGACGATCGTCGACCCGCTGGACACCTCGCCCACCCGCGAGAACATGGTGCGCGGCAACCTGGCGCTGGGCGGCGGGGCCGGTACGGCGGACGCGGCGCGGATCGCACGGGGCGGCTTCGGTGACGCGGACGTACGGGAGCGGATCGCCGACCGCCGCTACGGCGTGATCGTGGTGAACGGCGACCACGACCTGGCGGCCGTACGGGACCTGGCGGCTCCCGGGGCGGTCGTCGTCCTCGGCCCGGATGCCGGGGCGCGCCCGGCGGGGCTCACCGGGCTCGGGCGGGTCGCGGACTCGGTGTACTGCCGGGCGGCCGCGGCCTCATAGGCCCCGCATCCGCTGCTGGCGCTCCAGCGCGCGGCGCAGCTCCGCCGGGAGCGGGTGGTACGGCCCGTACGCCCGCTCCGCGTCGTACATCAGGTTCTGCAGCTGCTGCTGGGCCGCCGTGTGGTCGCCCATCGCCAGCAGCAGGTGCCCTATGCGGTGCCGGATGTCGAAGGCGCGGGCGGGGTCGGCGCCGGCCGACTGGCTGCTCGCGCAGTACGGCAGGACCGCGCGGTACTCGGCGAGCGCGGCGGCCGTCTCGCCCAGCTGCTCCAGGCACAGCGCCGCGTCGTACCGGAACTGCAGCGTCTGTGGGTCGGCCGGTCCGGCCTCGGCCGCGCGGTCGTCGGCGAGGCGCCGCAGCTCGGGCAGGGCCCGCCGGTACTGGCCGTCGTCCATCAGCGTCGTCGCGTACTGCTTGCGCAGGATCCGCACGACCGGCGAGTGCTCGCCGTGCTCGGCGGCGGCGGCCGGGAGGATCCCGCCGAGGATGTCGACGGCCTGCGTGATGCTGCCCTCGCCGAGCAGCCGCTTCACCTCGTCGACGGCGGCCGCGACATCGGGGCGGGTCGCGGCGGGCGGGACGGCCGGCTGCGGCACGGGCGCGGGCGTGGTGGCCCGGTCGGGCCAGGGGGCGTGCGGGCGGAGGAACGGGCGCGTGGGGTCGAGGGGCCCGGCCGGGCCGCCCCGCGTGGGCAGCAGCGGGGCGAGGGACTCGTACACCTCCTGCGCGCAGGACGGGCGGGCTTGCGGGTCCTTGGCGAGCAGCCGCAGCACCAGGGCTTCGAGGGCCTCGGGTATCTCGGGACGCAGCTGGCGGACGGGCACCGGCGGCTCGTACAGGTGGCGGTGGAGGACGCCGAGGGCGGTGGAGCCGGCGAAGGGCACGTTCCCGCTCAGCAGTTCGTGGAGGAGTGCGCCGAGCGCGTACAGGTCGGTGTACGGGCCGACGGCGCCGCCCATGGCCTGCTCCGGTGCCATGTAGGCGGGGCTGCCGATGGGTGAGCCGGTGTGGGTGAGGCGGGTGGTGTCGGTGTCGATGACGGACGCGACGCCCAGGTCGAGGACGGTGACCGTGCCGTCGGGCTTCACCATGACGTTGCGCGGCTTGAGGTCGCGGTGGACGATCGGCACGGCGTGCACGGCGGCGAGCACGGCGCACAGCTGGGCGGCGACGGACACCGCCCACTGCCAGGGGTACGGGTCGTGCTCGGCGAGGTGGTCGGCGAGGTCGGCGCCCTCGACGTACTGCATGACCAGGTACAGGTCGTCGCCGTCGCTGCCCGCGTCGTGCACGGTGACCAGGCCGGGGTGGGAGACCTGGGCGGTGACGCGGCACTCGCGGACGAAACGGCGGCGCATCTCGCCGGCGGCGGTGGCGGCGGCCATGTGGTCGGGGCGCAGCAGCTTGACGGCGACGCGGCGGTCGAGGCGGCCGTCGTAGGCGGTCCAGACCTGGCCCATGCCGCCCTGGCCTATGACGGTGGACAGCTCGTACCTGTCGGCGATGACCCGCCCGTTCACTTGCCCTCTTCCCAGGGGTCCTTGGGGTCTTTGGGGTCGTTGCGGAGGAGGTCGCTGAGCTCGTCGAGCTCGGCGCGCACCTGGTGGATGCGCTGCGACTGGGGCTTCGCCAAGGGCTCGGGCTGTGGCTGGGGCTGCGGCTGGGGCTGGACCTGCGGCTGGGGCTGGGGCTGGGGCGGGGGCGGGGCGGCCGGCTGGGCGGGGGCCTGCGCCTGCGGGTAGCCGTAACCGGTCGCCTGCCGCGGGTACGTCGTCGTGTACGGGGTGACCGGCGCGGGTGCCGCGTGCCGCCGCTCGTGGTGGCGGATGTCGGCGTACAGGTGATAGCCGGTGAAGACGGCCGCGTTCAGCAGGATCCCGCCGATCGCCACGTCCGCCTTCCAATTGTCGACCTCGTCCACCGGCAGGAGGATGAACGCGAGGACGACGACCACGAGGGATACGGCGAACAGGACCCAGTCCAGTGCCTTGCGCGTCACGATCGCCAGCCGCAGCGTCGTCACCCAGGTGAGGAAGCCGAGGCTGAGCAGCGGGAGCAGCGTAAAGACGACGCGCAGCACGACCACCGCCGTCGTCGACGGGCGACGGGGCTGTGGTGGCACGATGCCGTAGCCGGGGCCGTACATTGCTGCTCCTGGGCGAACGAGTCGGATTCGGAAGTGAGCGTATACACCGACACTGACAAGTGCTTCCGGGTTGTGCGGAACCGTTGTCGAACCGATCACCGAGCCGGGTCCCGTACCCGTGCTCAGGCCTCGACCGTGCCGTCCGTCAGCCCGTCGTACATGCCCCGCACCAGCCGCTCCCCCAGCCGCCCCGCGACGCGCAGCGCCTCCTCGAACTCGGCCAGCGCCCGGAACCGTTCGCCGTACCGCCGCTGGTCGGCGAGCGGGAGGCGGGGCAGTTGGAGGCGCCGTACGTCGAGGCGGGTGGCGGTGGACGCGTAGCTGCTGGCCTGCCGGTTGTTGGCGGTGCCGCGCAGGAAGCCGGCCAGGAACCAGGGGTCGAGCGCGGCGGGGTCGGGGCGCAGCAGCTGGAGGTTGCGGCCGAGGGCGGCGCCCTCAGTGGCCTCGTCGACGACCCGGGCGATGGAGCCGCCGCCGAGGACGGGGACGACGACGTCACCTGTGCGTACGAGCACGGGCTCTTCGCCGGTGCCTTCGGGCAGGCTCCCGGAGGGGGCCTGCCCGGTCAGGACGTCTTGCTCGGTGAGGACGGTGACGGCCCCGCGGACGGTGAGGGGCCCGCCGGCGGTGACGTACCCGCCGGCGGTGCCCGAGCCGCCCGTACGCAGTTCGAGGGCGCCGGTGCGGGCGAGTTCGCCGACGGTGACGCCGGGGAGGCGGGCGGGTTCGGTGTGTGCCGCGGGCCGGGCGGGGAGCGGGGTGAGTTCGGCGGTGCGGCGCAGGACGGCCGTGAGCCGGTCGCGCACCCCGGCCAGTTCCTCGGCGCCGCCGGCGGCGGCCGGGGGCGGGAGGTGGCGGGCGGGGGCGAGGTCCACGTCGTCGTCGAGCAGTTCGATGACCGGGACGGAGCGGTGGGCGCCGGGCTGTTCGGCGACGGTGCCGTGTTTGTCGAAGGGCAGCCACGCGTCCAGTACGGCGGTGTGGACGGCCGGCCAGTCGAGCTTGTCGCGGCCCGTGTCGGTGTGCTCGGCGGTGTCGACGAGCAGCAGTTCCGGCGAGGCGGGGGCGCCCGCGGCGGGCTTGCGCAGCACCCACAGGTGGAGCGGGATGCCGTACGGGGGTGCCGCCCCGGCCGGGAGGGCGACGACCGCCCGCAGCGCGCCGCGGCGCAGCAGGTCGGCGCGGATGCGGCGGCCGGAGCGACGGGAGGCGGCGGCGGGGGGCATCAGCAGGACGGCGGTGCCACCGGGGCGCAGCCGGGCCAGGGCGTGCTGGACCCAGGCCAGTTCGGACTCGGTGCGGGCGGGGAAGCCGTACTCCCAGCGCGGGTCGTAGGCCAGTTCGTCGTGGCCCCAGTTGCGTTCGTTGAACGGCGGGTGGCAGAGCACCGCGTCGGCGGTGAGCTGCCCGAACGCGTCGGCGCGCAGCGAGTCGCCGACCCGGGCGCGGACCTCGGCGCCGGAGTGCAGGGCCAGCCGGAGTGCGGTGAGCGCGGCGAGGTCGCGGTCGGTCTCCTGGGCGTACAGGGCGGCGGGTTCGGCGACGGCGCGCAGCAGGGCGCCGGTGCCGGAGGCGGGGTCGAGCACCGTCCGGGCGGGGCCTGCTAGTTGGGCCATGAGCGCGGCGGGGCCGGGCGGGGTGAGGGTGTACTGGCGCGGGTTGGCATCCAGGTGGCGGCCGAGGAGGAACTCGAAGGCCTGCCGGGCGCCGGCTTCGGCGGCGAGCTCGGTGACGGCGCGCAGCAGCGGGACGGAGGGCGCGAGTTCGGTCGGGGGCGGGGTGGGGACGGCCCGTTCGATCCCGAAGCGGAGCGTCAGGACCTCTTCCAGGGCGGTGGGCAGCAGTTCGGCCATCCGCTCGTCGGACACGGCGGTCAGCTCCAGCCAGCCGCTGGGCCTCTCCCGTACGAGGAGGAGGGCGCAGCCGGCGTGCACGAGCGCGGCGACCGCCCCGGCCGGGTGCCCGGCGATCTGCTGCCAGACGCGTTCGCGCAGCGGTACCTCTGCGAGCTTGCCCTGGGCGCGCAGCCACCGTTCGACGTCGGCGAGGGCGAAGGAGGGGCTGGTCTCGGTGCCGCCGACGGGCTTGGGGAAGTCGGCGTGCCGACGGCGCCAGTTGCTGACGGCGGCCCGTCCCACCCCGGCGAGGCGGGCGATCCCGGCCGCGGTCACCTCTGCTGCGTTGTCCGGCACCTGGCTGACTCCTTCCGTCTGCTGCTGTGGCGCCGATCCTACAGCCGTACACAAGAGACTCCCCTTCACAGTGTGACCCAGCCCAGATCCCCTGAACCGTGTTGACTCGGTTCACAGGCTCTGGTCTTATTGACCCGTCGCCACACGGGGCAACTGCACGGGCCCCGACACAAACCCATGTCACTGTCCGGGAGGCCCCCATGTCCGACTTCACGCAGCAGCCCCAGTACGGCGCCCAGCAGCCCTATCCGGGCGGCCCCGGCCCGTACGGCGGCGCCCCCGCCCCGCTGCCGGCCCGTAACGGGCTCGGCACCGCCGCGCTGGTCCTCGGCATCATCGGGGCGGTCTCGGGGCTGATCCCGTTCCTGTTCTGGCTGGCCGGCATCCTCGGCCTCATCGCCGTGATCCTGGGCCTGACCGGCCGCGGCCGCGTCAAGCGGGGCGAGGCCACGAACAAGGGCGTCACGACGACCGGCGCGGTTCTCGGCCTGGTCTCGCTGATCCTCTCGGTCGTCGGCGCCGTGCTCACCTACAAGGCCATGGACGACGTGGTGGACGAGTACAACAAGGGGGTGGCCGACACCGCGTCGCAGGACCCGGCCGCCGACAAGGGCGGCGACCCGGCCGAGAAGGACGCCGGCGCGGCGGACGACGCCACCAAGGGCAAGCCCCTGGCCGCCGGTGACACCTCGGTCTACGACAACGACGTGCAAGTGACCGTGTCCGAGGCGAAGTCCGTCAAGCCCGGCGAGTTCGCGGTCGGCCACACCGAGGGCAACAAGGCCTACGAGCTGACGATCGTCGTCGAGAACGCCGGCAAGGAGAAGTTCTCCACCGACTCGCTCAGCGTCAGCGCCCGCGCCGGCAAGGAGGGCGTGACCGCCGAGGAGATCTTCGACGGCGACACGTACGGCAACGGCTTCAACGGCGACATCCTGCCCGGCAAGAAGGCCACCGTGAAGTACGCCTTCGACGCCCCCGCCGACGCCAAGACGCTCACCGTCGAGGTCAGCCCCGGCTTCGACTACGACGCCGTCCAGTGGGATCTGAAGCTCTAGCCGCCCCTTCCACCCCACCGCAGGCTCCCATCCCCCGCTCCACCTCACCCCGGAGAACACTCCCCCATGCCTTCCACCACCCTCCGCGCCTTCACCCGCCCCGCCCTGGCCGCCCTCTGCGCCGCCGCCGCGCTCGGCCTGACGGCCTGCGGCCCCTTCGGTTCCTCCGGCGGAGTCGAGGAGACCGGTCCGTTCGCCGGGCTCTCCGGCCCGCAGATCGCCAACAAGGCCATCAAGGCCACCAAGACGGCCGACTCGCTCACCCTCGACGCGAACCTCCAGATGTCCGACGGCCCGGTCAAGGCCTTCATGGCCCTGGACACCAAGGGAAAGTGCGCCGGGACCATCTCCATGGGCCCCACCGGCACCGCGGAGCTGATCAGGACCGGGAAGGTCGCCTACATGCGCTTCGACGAGGCGTTCCTGCGGGAGCAGAACCAGGGCGGCTCGCCGGAGGAGACGGAGGCGGTCCTGAAGATGCTCAAGGGCCGCTGGGTGAAGACCGACGTCACGGACCCGGAGGCCAAGGACAGCCTCGAAATGTGCGAACTGGACACCATGCTGGCCGAGTTCGAGACGGGCATCAACTCCGCCCAGCGGGGCGAGGAGACCACCGTCAACGGCAAGAAGGCGCTGATACTCACCGAGAAGGACGGCGACGCGACGTACAAGATCTACGTCGCCACGGAGGGCGAGCCGTACCTGCTGAAGATCGAGCAGAAGGGCGGCGAGGAGCCCGGCACCATGTCCTTCCTCGACTACAACAAGCCGGTCCCGGCGAAGCAGCCGGCCGCCAAGGACATCCTCGACCTCAAGGAGCTCGGGGAGCAGTAGGGGGACAAACGGGGGACCACGGGGGAAGCCGGACAGACCGTCGGAGGGGGCGGCCTGTCCGGCTCGGCCGTGTTTCACGGCGCCCGCCCCACCGCCGTCGTGTCCACTGCCGCGGCGGTGGCCGCCGTCATGACCTTGTCGATGGTGAGGATCGGCAGGACCGTCGCGACACCGCCCACCACCCCGATCCACAGCGTCGGCACCACACCGATCGCCGAGCCGAGCCCGCCCGCGAGCAGCGCCGCCGGCGGCATGCTGCCCCAGACGACGAAGCGGATGGAGGCGTTCATCCGGCCGAGGAGGTGCTTGGGGCACAGGCTCTGCCGGAGGCTGACCTGGGTCACGTTGAAGAGCAGCGCCCCGACGGTCAGACCGAACTCGCCGACCAGCAGGACCGCACCCGCGAGGAACCGGCTGTGCGGGGCCACCAGGGCCGCCAGGGGGCTGGACACGGTGAAGAACGCGGCCATGAGCAGCCCGAAGGACATGACCGTACCGACGCTGAAGCGCTGCCGTGCCCTGGGCGCGAGCAGCGCTCCGAGGACGCCGCCGACCGCGCCGCAGGTCATGATGAGGCCGAGCATGAACGAGTCGACGCCGGAAGTTGGCGGAGGCCACGGAGTGGACGGTCGCGGACTGGGCGGTCGCGGACTGGGCGGTCGCGGACTGGGCGGTCACGACGCGCGTACCGTCCCGGCTGCGGGCTCAACCACCGCACTGCCGCAGCATCGCGCCCTTGTCCGCCGCGGTGACCGGCAGTTCGTACTTGAGCGCCGCCTGGGCGAAGCGCACCGCGTACGAGCACCGGATCGCCTTGTGCGGCGGCAGCCAGGACGCCGGGCCCGAGTCGCCCTTCGAGGAGTTGGCGGGCCCGTCGACCGGCAGCAGGTTCAGCGGGTCGTTCGCCAGCTGTTCGCGCTTGCGCTCCGGCCAGCGGGAGGAGCCCATCTGCCAGCTGTACGACAGCGGTACGACATGGTCCACCTGCACCTCGGAGGCCCGCTGCTTGCGCCAATCGATGGCCTTGCCGGTGTACGGGTCGTCCAGGGTCATCGCCACGACCACACAGTCGGAACCGTCACGGAAGCGCAGCTTCTGCCCGTCGCGCCGCAGCAGGTCGTTGCGGGTGTCGCAGCCGTTGCGCGCCAGCGGTACGCCGTCGGCGGTGTCGAGCCAGGCGTAACCGAACTCGTCCCGGTCGTAACCCGTCTTCGGCCCGCGCCCCTTCACGGCGAGCCGTTCGATGAGCCGCCGCGCCTCGGCCCGGTCGGCGTCCGACATGACGGGCGCAAGGCCCGGCTTCGTACCGTCCGGGTTGTCCAGCGGGACCGCCGCGCTCGGGGACGACGGTCCAGGCCCCGACGAGCCGTCACCGGCCGCCTCGCACCCGGCGACGAGGGACGCGGTGAGGGCGAGGGCCGCGGCGGGCAGGACGGCAGCGGTACGGGTACGGGGCGAACGCATGCCCGCATCGTAGGTGTTACCCCTTGCCCACCCCCAGGGTGTTCTCGCGGGGCAGCAGCCCGGCCCCGAGGACGGCGACCCAGACGCCGCCGAGCAGTTCGGAGAGCCGTGCCGTCTCCTGGTCCCCGAGCGCCGCCCATGGAGCCGCGGCGAGTTCGTCCGTACGCCGCTCCACCTCGGCGCGCAGCGCCCGCCCCGCCTCGGTCGCCGTACCGTCCAGGGTCACGAGCCCGCGCGCGGCGAGCCGTTCGCGGGCGGCCGCCCAGTCGTCCTCGCTCCAGCCGCGGCTCGCGAAGGTCCGCGTGGACGCGGCGCCCACGGCGGCGAAGGAGACGAGCGCCTCGACCGGGTCGAGCCCGGCGGTGAGCAGCGCGGCCACGTGGCCGTCCCCGCGGTGCTCGCGCAGCACGGTCGCGGCCTGCCACAGCACCAGGTGCGGTGCCTTCGGCCACTCCAGCGCGGCGTTGGCGGCGGCGAGCGGCCGCCCGGCGGGTACGGCGGCCTCGGCGGCGCGCCGGGCGAGGCGGGCGGCCTGTTCAAGCTCGTCCGCCTGCTCCCCGAGCAGCCTGCGGTAGAACCGGTCCATCGCCCGCAGCCGCGCCTCCACGACGTCCCCTGGTGCGGCGACCTCCCACGCGGCCGCCATGTACCGCTCCACCATCGCGGGGCTGAAGCTGTAGAACGCGGACGCGACCGGTCCGGCGCCCACGGGCCCGAGGGGCGCGGCGCGCCACGCGAAGTAGGAGGGCCAGCGTTCCTCGGTGCCGTACCCGAGCGCGGCGGCCTCCTCGAAGGCCTCCGGCGCGTAGTAGAGCACGGCGTGCAGAGGCTCCAGCAGGTGCCACATCTGCCGTACGCGCGTGACGTCCACGACCCACTCCCCGTCCCCATCTAGACACTGCCTAGATCCAGCGTCCCCTCGACACCCCAACTTGTCAATGCCTAGATCCGGCATACGCTGATCCCATGACCAGCAGCACCGACAGCCGACGCGCGTACCACCACGGCGACCTGCGGCGGGCCGTCCTCACCGCCGCCCTCGACGCCATCACCACCGACGGCCCGGCCGCCCTGAGCCTCCGCGACCTGGCCCGCCGCGCGGGCGTGTCCCACGCGGCCCCGGCCCACCACTTCAAGGACCGCGCCGGTCTGCTGACCGCCATCGCGACGGAGGGCTTCGACCTCCTGGCGACGACCCTCGCGGACGCGTCCGACCTGAGCGACGCGGGCGTACGGTACGTCCGCTTCGCCATGGACCACCCCGCGCACTTCCAGGTCATGTTCCAACCGGACCTCCACCACCCCACCGACCCGGCCCTGCTGGCGGCCAAGTCCCGCGCCGGCAACCGCCTCCGCGAGGCGGTCGCCGACGCCGTGGAGACGGACGACCCGCGACTGGCGGGCATCGCCGCCTGGTCCCTGGCCCACGGCTTCGCGACGCTGCTCCTGACGCACAACCTCACCGACCCGGTCGGCGACCGCGCCCCGGAGGACGTCTTCCGTTCCCTCGCCGACCTGCTGTTCGCGACCTGACCGGCCGATCGCCGTACGCCGTGGGCGGCCGGATGCCACGCTGATTTCTGTTCCGCTACGGCCGATGAGTTTCGGAGCCGCTCCCGGTCTTCTTACCAACCGACTCAAGGAGAGCATCCGATGCGCACCTTCAAGCTTCAGGTCCAGATGAGCGTCGACGGCTACATGGCCGGCCCGAACGGCGAGATGGACTGGATGACGTGCCCCTGGACCGACGACATCAACGCCTACCTCGACGCGCTCACCGAGCCGGTCGACTGCATCGTGCTGGGCCGCAAGCTCGCCGAGGGCTTCATCCCGGCCTGGGCGGCCGGCCCGGAGGGCGAGGACCAGGCGTCCATCGACAAGATGAACAACACGCCCAAGGTCGTGATCTCCAACAGCCTCACGGAGTCGCCGTGGGACAACGCCGTCGTCGCCGGAGGGGACCTCACCAAGATCGTGACCGATCTCAAGTCCCAGTCCGGCGGCGACCTCATCGCCTACGGCGGCGCCACCCTCGTACAGGGCCTGATCGCCGCGAACCTGATCGACGAGCTCCACCTGCTCGTCAACCCGGTCGCCCTCGGCGCCGGCCTGCCCGTCTTCGCCGACACCGGGGCGTACCAGCAGCTCCGCCTGGTCGCCGCCCGCCAGTTCGACTGCGGCATCACCGCGCTGCACCTGGAGCCGAAGCGCTCCTGAGAGGCGGGGCGGCTCAGTCGCCTTCGATGATCCGCAGCGCGTCGCCCAGCGCGTCGGTCAGGTGGGCGACCAGGCCGAGCAGCTCGGTGTCCGCCGCCCGCGAGCCCGCGAGGGTACGTTCGGCCCGGCCCAGCACGTGTCTCGCCAGACCGAGCAGGGCCGCCTCCCTCTCGTCCGCGAGCCGGGACACGGGGCCGTCGCCGTCACCGTCACCGATGACGTAACTCCGCTTCCCCTCGGCGCCGGACCACGGCAACTCCCGCACGCTCATCCGGCCACCCCCGCGCACGGGCACGCCTCTTCCCGCTCGCACGCCCGCAGATACGGCCTCACCAGCGCGCTGGCACCGCCGTCGAGGGGCTCGTACCAGTGCCGCACGGTCGCGGCCGGCCGCCGGACGGTGACGAGTGGGGCAGGCAGTGGCGGTGCGGGTCTCCCACCACCGGCCCGGTGGCGCCCGGGCGGAGTGGTGAACCGGGCCCGCACCCAGTTGGCGAATCGCAGCAGTGACGGGACCATGCGCCATGCCTTTCTGTCGTGAGGAAGCGGAGTCACCGGTCGATCTCGGCCCAGACGGTCGCACCGTCGACCGTGATGTCGTGCCCGTACCGGTCGGCGTCGGCCAGCGCCGACAAGAGTGCCCGCCGTCCGGGCTCGCTCAGCCGCACGGGCATCGCGACCTCGATGCGGATCACCTCGGGGGTCTCCCGAGCCTGCGGCTCCCGGCCCGCCATCGCAGCGAAGTGCGCGGCCAGTACGGCGGCCCGAGTGCGGTAAGAGCGCACAACCATCCCCCTGGTAAGCGAGTGATCACGCCCCGTAGTTCTACTTCAGTAGCTTGGACCTGATGCAGTAGCTTGTCAATGTCCCGTGTGAATGGAGGGCCGCACATGCCCCGAGAGGCGCCGTACCTTGAGGTGGCCGACTCGCTGCGGGCACGCGTGCTCGCCGGGGAGTGGGCCGTCGGAGAGCGTCTGCCGTCGAGAGCTCAGCTCGCGGAGGAGTACGGCGTAGGACGCAATGTCACGCAGCGAGCCATGGACCGGCTCATCGTCGAAGGCCTGCTCGAAGGGCGCGCGGGCTCCGGGACCTACGTCCGCAAGCCGCGCGAGCGCATGCGCATGGTGCGCTCGCGCCACCGTGAACGCCGCGGCGGCTCGCCGTTCCGTGCCGACATGGAGGAGCGGGGCAGCGCCGGCACCTGGGAGTCCCACAGCGAGGCCCGCACCCCGGCTCCCGCGCACATCGCCGAGCGGCTCGCGATCGAGCCGGGCGACCTCTGCGTGGTCACCCGGTACGAGTTCCTGGCCGACGGGCAGCCGGTGCAGCTCTCCACCTCGTGGGAGCCGATGTCCATCACCGACGGCACGCCGATCGTCCTGCCCGAGATGGGTCCGCTCGCGGGCAAGGGCGTGGTGGAACGGATGCGCTCGATCGGAGTCGCCATCGACACCGCCGTAGAAGTTCCGCGCCCCGCACGCGCGACTCAGGAACAGGCCAACCTGCTGGGCATCAGCCTCGGGGACCTCGTACTGGAAATCGAGCGCACGTATTACGACACGGATGGCCGCCCCGTCGAGACGGCGGACATCATCGTCCCGGACGTCCGCTGGGAAGTGGCCTACGAGTTCGGTATCGATCGGCGGTAAGGGGACGCCGACCTGGCCGATGCGGACGTTCGCACCCACGGGGTCACGGCACTCGTGCGAAGTCGCCGGTCACACAAGCACAGGGTCCAGCTTCCAGTCGAGCGTCGCGGCATAGGCGGCCACGTCGGCGGGGTCGGAGGTGACGACCGTGTCCGTGTGGTGAAGGACCGCCGTCAGCACGACCAGGGCGTCCACCGCGTCCGGCCGCTTCTTGTCCGGCAGGTCGGCGTGGCCCAGCATCCAGCCTGCGCGCCGGTAGTCGTCCACCGTGTAGGCCACGTGCACCCGGCATTGCTTGAGGAACTCGGCGAGGGCGTACTGGCGGGCCCCGCCCCGCCAGACCTGCGCCAGGACCGGGCCGGGGACGACCGGCGTGATTCCGGCAGCCCGCCAGGTTCGGTGCAGGTAGCGAAGCTTCGCGCTGCCACGCTCGACGGCGATCAGCGCGCCGCTGTCGTAGACGACGTGTGCCGTCATGCGGAGCGCTGCATCTTGGCGAAGAACCGCTCCAGGACGGCGTCCGCCTCCGCCTTGTCCTCCGCCGTCAGCGGCTCGGGCTCCGGCCAGATGGCGGCGTCGGCGGCGGCGTAGGCGGCGGCGGTCGCGGCGTCCGCGTCCCGGAACGCCGCGCTTATGGCCTCGTCCTGCTCGACCGAGGCCAGGACCCTGGACTCGATGTACGCCGACACGGTCACGCCCGCACGCTGGGCCGCCCGGCGGAGCCGCGCGGCGTCCGCCGGGTCGATGGTGAACGTCACCCGAGTCTTCGCCATACCTCGAAGGTAACACGGCGTATGAACATCTACGACCCCAGGATCGTCGTCAGGAACTCGCCCGTCCACGCCAGCAGTTCGCGGCCCACGACCGGCTTGCCGCCGATCTTGCCCGTGGTGGGGCGAGGGACCAGGATCTGGTGGGTGGGGGCCTTGATCACCGTACGGGGGTAGAGGCGCTTGAGGCGCAGCTCCTGCGACTCGCGCAGCTCCACCGGGGCGAAGCGGATGTTCGGGCCCTGGAGAACGATCTCGCCGACGCCGCACGCGCGGGCCAGCATGCGCAGGCCGGCCACCAGCAGGAGGTTCTCGACCGGTTCGGGCAGCTTGCCGTAGCGGTCGGTGAGTTCCTCGCGGACCGCCTTGATGTCCTCCTCCGAGTTCGCGGAGGCGATCGCCCGGTACGCCTGGAGGCGCAGCCGCTCGCCCGGCGCGTAGTCGTGCGGGACGTGCGCGTCGACCGGGAGCTCGATCTTGACCTCCAGCGGCGGCTCCTCCTCCACGCCGCCCTCCAGGGAGGCGCGGTAGTCCGCGACCGCCTCGCCCACCATGCGTACGTACAGGTCGAAACCGACGCCCGCGATGTGGCCGGACTGCTCGCCGCCCAGCAGATTGCCCGCGCCGCGGATCTCCAGGTCCTTCATGGCGACGTACATGCCGGCGCCCATCTCGGTGTGCTGGGCGATCGTCGCGAGGCGCTCGTGGGCGGTCTCGGTGAGCGGCTTCTCCGGCGGGTAGAGGAAGTACGCGTAACCCCGCTCGCGGCCACGGCCGACACGGCCGCGCAGCTGGTGCAGCTGCGAGAGGCCGAAGTTGTCGCCACGCTCGACGATCAGGGTGTTGGCGTTGGAGATGTCGATGCCCGACTCGACGATGGTCGTGGAGACCAGGACGTCGAACTTCTTCTCCCAGAAGTCCACGACCACCTGCTCCAGGGCCTGTTCGGTCATCTGGCCGTGGGCGATCGCGATACGGGCCTCGGGGACGATCTCGCGGAGGCGGGCCGCCGCCCGGTCGATGGACTCCACCCGGTTGTGGATGTAGAAGACCTGGCCCTCGCGCAGCAGCTCACGGCGGATCGCCGCGCCGATCTGCTTCTCCTCGTACGGTCCGACGAAGGTCAGCACCGGGTGCCGCTCCTCCGGGGGCGTCGTGATGGTCGACATCTCGCGGATGCCGGTGACGGCCATCTCCAGCGTCCGGGGGATGGGCGTCGCGGACATCGTCAGCACGTCGACGTTGGCGCGCAGCTTCTTCAGCTGCTCCTTGTGCTCGACACCGAACCGCTGCTCCTCGTCGACGATGACCAGGCCCAGGTCCTTGAACCTGGTCTCCGAGGAGAACAGGCGGTGCGTGCCGATGACGATGTCGACGGAACCGTCCTTCAGGCCCTCCAGCGTCGCCTTCGCCTCCGTGTCGGACTGGAAACGGGACAGGGCGCGGGTGATCACAGGGAACTGGGAGTAGCGCTCGGAGAAGGTGCCGAAGTGCTGCTGCACCAGCAGCGTGGTCGGGACGAGGACCGCGACCTGCTTGCCGTCCTGCACCGCCTTGAACGCGGCGCGCACGGCGATCTCCGTCTTGCCGTAGCCGACGTCACCGCAGACCAGGCGGTCCATGGGGACGGTCTTCTCCATGTCCTCCTTCACCTCGGCGATGGTGGACAGCTGGTCGGGGGTCTCCGCGTACGGGAAGGCGTCCTCCAGCTCCCGCTGCCAGGGGGTGTCCGGGCCGAAGGCGTGGCCGGGCGCCGCCATGCGGGCGCTGTAGAGCTTGATGAGGTCGGCGGCGATCTCCTTGACCGCCTTCTTCGCCCGGGCCTTGGTCTTGGTCCAGTCCGCGCCGCCGAGCCGGTGCAGGGTCGGGGCCTCGCCGCCCACGTACTTGGTGACCTGCTCCAGCTGGTCGGTGGGGATGTAGAGGCGGTCGCCGGGCTGGCCACGCTTGGCGGGGGCGTACTCGACCAGGAGGTACTCGCGGGTGGCGCCCTGGACGGTGCGCTGCACCATCTCGATGTAGCGGCCCACACCGTGCTGCTCGTGGACGATGTAGTCGCCGGTCTCCAGGGTGAGCGGGTCGATCGTCTTGCGGCGCCGCGTCGGCATCCGCTGGCCGTCCTTGCCGGCCGCCTTCTGGCCCGACAGGTCGGTCTCGGTGAGGACGGCGAGCTTCAGGCCCGGGTCGATGAAGCCGTACTCGATCGAGCCGCACGCCACGTGCACGATCGACGGCGAGATGTCGGTGAGGTCGGCGTCGAGGCGGGCCGCGATGCCCTCACCGCCCAGCACCTCCACCGTGCGGGCCGCCGGGCCGTGCGCCTCGGTGACGTACACCGTGCGCCAGCCGTCCGCCAGCCAGCCCTTGGTGTCGGCGAGGGCTCTGGCGGTGTCGCCCCGGTACGACTCCGGGGCGTGCATGCCCAGCTTGAGCGTGTCGTCGTCCAGCTCCTCATCGGCGGCGAACGGCGACACCGACCACCACATCATGCCGAGCTCGCGCGCCCGGTCCCGTACGTCCGCGATGCCCCACAGCGACGCCGCGCCGACGTCGATCGGCGCCTCGCCGCCGCCGGCGGTCGCCGCCCATGAGGCGTGCAGGAACTCCTGCGAGGTGGCCACCAGGTCGGCGGCCCGGGTGCGCACCCGCTCCGGGTCGCACACCACCGCCATGGAGCCCTTGGGCAGCACGTCCAGCAGCAGCTCCATGTCGTCGACCAGCACCGGGGCGAGGGACTCCATGCCCTCCACCGCGATGCCCTCGGCGATCTTGCCGAGCAGGTCGCCCAGCTCCGGGTGGGCCTCCGCCAGGGCCGCCGCCCGGGCCTTGACCGACTCCGTCAGCAGCAGCTCCCGGCACGGCGGCGCCCACAGGCCGTGCTCGGCGACCTCCAGGGACCGCTGGTCGGCGACCTTGAAGTACCGGATCTCCTCGACGTCGTCGCCCCAGAACTCGATCCGCAGCGGGTGCTCCTCCGTCGGCGGGAACACGTCCAGGATCCCGCCGCGCACCGCGAACTCGCCGCGCTTCTCCACCAGCTCCACGCGCGCGTACGCCGCGGCCGCGAGCCCCTCCACGATCTCGTTCAGATCGGCGGTCTGCCCGGTGCGCAAGGACACCGGCTCCAGGTCGCCCAGGCCCTTGACCTGCGGCTGGAGCACAGAGCGTACGGGCGCGACGACGACCGAGACCGGGCCGGTCGCCGGGTCGTCCGCCGACGGGTGGGCCAGGCGCCGCAGCACGGCCAGGCGGCGGCCCACCGTGTCGGAACGGGGCGAGAGCCGCTCGTGCGGCAGCGTCTCCCAGGACGGGTACTCCACCACCGTGTCCGGGTCCAGCAGGGTGCGCAGAGCGGCTGCCAGGTCCTCCGCCTCCCGGCCGGTCGCCGTCACGGCGAGCACCGGGCGGTCGGCGTCCCGGGCCAGCGCGGCGAGCGCGAAGGGACGCGCGGCGGGCGGGCCGACCAGGTCGACATGGGCCCGGTGACCATCGGCGGCGGCCTTCACCGCTTCGGTGAGGGCGGGGTCCTTGACGACGGCGTCGAGCAGACCGTGCAAGCTCATGAAGGCTTCCATCCGGGGGGTGTGGGCAACGCGAACCGCCCGACACGTCTCACGGGCCGGGGGTTCCCAGCGTACGACGTCGCTCCGACAGCCGCGCCCGAAACCTCTCCCGTCCCACGAAGCACCCCACGAAACGTCCGAAAATGCGTGCGGCAGAGTGTCAACCGGAACCGTCTCCCCGGACGTATACGCCAGGAGACCTGTCCGACCCGCGGGTCCCGCCAACCCGTAAGCACGTGCCCGAAGCCCGAAGGAGCCCCTCACCCATGCGTGGAGCCGTCCTCGCCCCGCCCACCGGCGGCACCGAACCGGTACCGATACCCGGGGCGCGCCGTCCCCCCGCGCCCGGGAACCGGCCGCGGAGCTGGACGGACCGCGCCCCGTACCTCCTCGCGCTCGCACTGTTCGCCGCGTACACGTCCCTCTCCGTACTGCGGTACCGCCGCATGGAGACCCGCTCCTGGGACCTGGGCATCTTCGAGCAGGCCATCCGCGGCTACGCCCACCTCCAGGCCCCGGTCGCCGACCTCAAGGGCCCGGGCACCAACATCCTCGGTGACCACTTCAGCCCCGTCACCGCCCTCCTCGCCCCCGCCTACCGGCTCTTCCCCTCCCCCATCACCCTCCTCGTCGCCCAGGCCGCGCTCTTCGCGCTCGCCGCGATCCCCGTCACCCGCGCCGCCACCCGCCTGCTGGGCCGCGCTTCCGGCCTGGCCATCGGCATCGCGTACGGACTGTCCTGGGGGATCCAGCAGGCGGCCGACTTCGACTTCCACGAGATCTGCTTCGCCGTCCCGCTGATCGCCTTCTCGCTCGAAGCCCTCCTGGGCCGGCGATGGCGCGCCGCGCTCCTCTGGGCGGTGCCGCTCGTCCTGGTCAAGGAGGACCTGGGCGTCACCCTCGCCGCGATCGCCCTGGTGGTGGCCTGGCGGGCCCGCCGGGACCCGTCGCGCGCCGCCCTGTACGCGATCGGCGTCGCCGTCCTCGGCGCGACCGCCACGCTCCTCACCCTCACCGCCGTCATCCCCTCCTTCAACACCACGGGCGGCTACGACTACTGGACCAAGGTCGACGGCGGCCCCTCCCCCTTCGCCGGCGCCGACACCAAGCTGCGCACCCTGGCCTGGCTGCTGCTGCCCACCACCGGCCTGCTCGCCGTCCGCTCCCCCCTCCTGCTGGCCGGGGCACCCACCCTCGGCTGGCGCTTCCTGTCCGGCGACGACCACTACTGGTCGACCGACTGGCACTACAGCGCCGTCCTGATGCCCGTCCTGTTCCTCGCCCTCGCCGACGCCGCCGACATCTCCCGCCGCAGCCCACGCCCCTGGCTGCGTACGTACGCCGACCGGCTCCCCGCCTGCGCCGCGGCGGCCGCGCTGGCCCTGACCACCTCGCTGCCCCTCGCGTCGCTCACCGAGGCCGCCACGTACCGCAAGTCGCCGCGGGTGGTCGCGGCCGAGGAGCTCCTCGCCCGCGTCCCCGACGGTGCGACGGTCGAGGCGAACGTCGGGCCGATCAGCCGCCTGGCCGGCCGCTGCCGCGTGCTGTGGGTGGGGGACACGCGGGGCGTGACGCCCGACTGGATCGCGCTCAACAACTCCTCCGGCTGGGTGCGCGACGCCCACACCTACGCCCGGCAGCTCCACCCGGACGCCCGCTACCGCGTGGCCGGTGAGGCCGGCGGCTACCTGCTGCTGCAGCGCCGCACCTGACCGGCCACTGGGCGCCGGGCGCCACGCGCGCCACCGGGCGCCGGGCGCCACCGGGCGCCACCGGGCGCCACCGGGCGGGGCGTCACTCGGTCGCGATGGCGTTCAGCACGTTCATCCGCCCCGCCCGGAACGCCGGGACCAGCGCCGCGAACAGGCCCACGAACGCCGACCCGACGAACACCGTCAGGATCGTCGGCCACGGTATGTCCAGGACCCCGAGCCCCTCCAGGGCCAGCAGCTTCTGCGCCGCCGTGCCCCAGCCCATGCCGAGGACCAGCCCGAGCAGGGCGCCGAAGAGGGCGATCACCACGGACTCCAGGCGGATCATGCGGCGCAGCTGACGGCGCGACAGGCCGATGGCCCGCATCAGGCCTATCTCCCGGGTGCGCTCGACCACCGACAGGGCCAGCGTGTTGACCACACCCAGCACCGCCACGATGATCGCCAGTGCCAGCAGCCCGTACACGATGTTCAGCAGCTGCCCGATCTGGTCCTTCAGGTCCTGCTTGAAGTCCGTCTGGTTCTGCACCTTGTACTGCGGATAGCCGGCCAGCGACTCCTTCAGCGCGGCGTAGGCCTCGCTCTCCTTGCCCTCCTCCGCCTTCGCGAACATGATCATGCTCTGGGGCATCTTCTCGGCCGGCAGATACCTCCCGGCCGTCGTGATGCCGGTGTACTTGGCGCCCTTGTCGACGTTCGTGTCGTCCGAGGTGATCGCCGCGACCTTCAGCCTGGCCGTCTCGCCGCCCTTGAAGGCCACCGCGATCGTGTCGCCGACCTTCACCCCGTGCCGCTGGGCGTAGTCGCTGCCCACGGACATCGCGTCCTTGCCGTACGCGGCCGTCAGCTCACCCGCGACGGTCTCACGGCGCAAGTCGGTGGCGTACGTCGGATCGGCGGCGATGACGCCCTCGTCCTCCTTCTTGCCGTCCGGCGACGTCAGCTCGGCCTCCACCAGCTTGTACTCCGTCACATGCGCGATGCCCGGCGTCCTCTCCAGGGCCGCCTGGGCCTGCGGCACGATCGGCCGGCCCTCATTGCCCGCGCTCTGGACGATGAAATCCGCGCCCACCGACTTGTCCAGCTCCTCCGTCGCGGAGGCGACCATCGACGACCCCACCACCGCCAGGCAGGCGACCAGCGCGAGGCCGATCATCAGGGCGGCGCCGGTCGCCCCCGTCCGGCGCGGGTTGCGCAGCGCGTTGCGCTCCGCCATCCGCCCCACCGGCCCGAACACCCGCAGCAGCAGGGCGCCGAGGACCTTGACCACACCGCCCGCCAGCACCGGGCCGACCACCACGAACCCGAGGAGGCTCAGCACGACACCCACGCCGAGGAACATCGACCCCTCGGCCGCCTGATCGGCCCGCGCCGCCACGTACAGCGCCGCACCACCCGCGCCCGTCAGGACCAAACCCACGATCCCTCGTACGAGACCGGCCTTGCCGTCCGCAGGGGTGCCCGCGTTTCGCAGGGCGGCCATCGGGGAGACCTTGCCGGCCCGGCGGGCCGGTACGTACGCCGCCAGGACGGTGACGACGACACCCAGGAGCAGGCCGATGGCCGGAGTGGTCCACCTGACCGTCAGGTCCCGCGTGGACAGCTCCATGCCCATGGACGACATCAGCTCCATCAGACCGACCGCGAGCCCCACCCCGGCGCCCACACCAAGCACCGAACCGACGATGCCGAGCAGCACCGCCTCGACGAGGACCGAGCGGTTGATCTGCCGGCGGCTCGACCCGATGGCACGCATCAGGCCTATCTCGCGGGTGCGCTGGGCGACCAGCATCGAGAAGGTGTTGACGATGAGGAAAATACCGACGAGGAAAGCGATCCCGGCGAAACCGAGCATCGCGTACTTCATCACGTCCAGGAACCCTGCGACGTCCTCCCGACCCGCGTCGGCCGCTTCCGCCTGCGTCTGGAACCGGTACGGCCCCTCGACGGCGGACGCGACGCTCCTCTTCAGCCGCTCATGACCGACCCCGGCGTCCGCCGCCACATACACATGGGTGAACCGGCCCTCCGCGCCCAGCAGTTCCCGCTGGGCCGTCGCGGTGTCGAAGTAGACGACGGCCGCACCGGGGTTGGTGACCCTGAAGGCGGCGATACCGGAGATCTTCGCCGTGAAGTCGCCGGTGACGGCGATCGTCCGCAGCTCGTCGCCCAGCCGCAGCCCGTGCTTCTCGGCGGTGTCGGCGTCGACCATCACCTCGGTCGGACCGCGCGGCGCGTGCCCCGACGCGATCTCCATCGAACGCAGGTCGTTGCGCGTCCAGTTGCCGGCGAACGTGGGGGCACCAGTGGTGGACCCCATGTTCTTGTTGTCCGCGTCGACGACCGTCACGCTCGTCGAGACGACCGCGCCCTCGGCCGACTTGACGCCCTCCGCCGCCTCGGCTCGCTCGACGACGGACGCGGGCATCGACTCGGGCCTGCCGGTCTGCGGCACCTCGTCGTCGGTCGCCGCCGACTTCGGGCTGACGGTGACATCCGCCGCCGACGCCGCGAACAGCTTGTCGAACGTCGTGTTCATGGTGTCCGTGAACACCAGTGTCCCGCTGACGAACGCCACCGACAGCAGCACCGCCACCGCCGACAGCGCCATACGGCCCTTGTGCGCGAAGAAGTTGCGCAGTGAGGTTCTGAGCACGGTCACGATGTCCGCCCCCGCGCGTCGAAGTCGGGGGTCTGGGGGTGTCCCCCGGAAAAACGCAGCATCCGGTCCAGGACCGCGTCGGCCGTCGGCCGGAACATCTCGTCGACGATGCGCCCGTCCGCCAGGTACAGCACCCGGTCCGCGTAACTCGCCGCCACCGGATCGTGCGTGACCATCACGATGGTCTGGCCCAGCTCGTCCACGGACCTGCGGAGGAAGCCCAGCACCTCCGCGCCGGCCCGCGAGTCCAGGTTCCCGGTCGGCTCGTCACCGAAGATGATCTCGGGCCGGGCGGCCAGCGCACGGGCCACCGCGACACGCTGCTGCTGGCCACCCGACAGCTGCGAAGGCCGGTGCTTCAGCCGCTCGGCCAGCCCCACCGTCTCCACCACCCGGTTCAGCCAGGCCACGTCAGGCTTGCGGCCGGCGATGTCCATCGGGAGCGTGATGTTCTCGATCGCGTTGAGCGTCGGCAGCAGGTTGAACGCCTGGAATATGAAGCCGACCCGGTCCCGGCGCAACCGCGTCAGCCTCTTGTCCTTCAGCTTGGTGATCTCCGTCTCGTCGAGGAAGATCTCGCCGCTCGTCACGGTGTCCAGGCCGGCCAGGCAGTGCATCAGCGTCGATTTGCCGGAGCCGGACGGGCCCATGATCGCGGTGAACTGCCCGCGCGCGATGTCCACATCGACGTGGTCCAGCGCGACGACGCGGGTCTCCTCCGCCCCGTACGCCTTCACGACCCGGCGCGCCCGCGCCGCGACGGCCGTACGCCCTCCAGTACCCCCGTGCTTGGGCATGGTCACAGCCGTTGTCATGGTAAGTCTCCTATATCGGTGATGACGGGACGGAACACCACAAGGCGCCGAAATCTGCGTACGGATACAAGTCTTCCGGGCCCGGCGCCCGAGCGCCCTGGTGCCCATTGCAGTCTTTGCCCTGGGGTTTCCCCCACCCCCCGCCCTCGCCGGGGGCTGTAGGAACAAGCTAAGGAACGAGCCCGTACCTTCTCGTCCTCCAGCGGGACGAACACCCCCTGGCCGGACGTGGGGAGATGCCCCTAGGGGTTCTCCCGCCGCGGCGGGAGTGAGAGGCTGACCCGACGAAATACGTGCATAGGGAAGGGACCTTGGTGGTGTCCGAAGCCGAAGCGATACCCCAGGCCGCGGCACCGGCCACCGCACCCCACCGACGCGGACCGGTCGTCGCGGCCCTCATGATGGGCATGGCCCTCGCCGCCCTCGACGGCACCATCGTCTCCACCGCCGTACCGCAGATCGTCGGCGACCTGGGCGGACTCTCCGTCTTCTCCTGGCTCTTCTCCGGCTACCTGCTCGCCGTGACCGTCACCCTCCCCGTGTACGGCAAGCTCTCCGACACCTTCGGCCGCAAACCCGTCCTCATCGCCGGCATCGTCCTGTTCCTCATCGGCTCGCTGCTGTGCGCCGCCGCGTGGAGCATGGCCTCCCTCATCGCCTTCCGCATCGTGCAAGGACTGGGCGGCGGGGCCCTCCAAGGCACCGTGCAGACCATCGCCGCCGACCTGTACCCCCTCAAGGAACGCCCCAGGATCCAGGCCCGGCTCTCCACCGTCTGGGCCACCTCCTCCGTGGCCGGACCGGCACTCGGCGGACTCCTCGCCGGGTACGCGGACTGGCGCTGGATCTTCCTGGTCAACCTGCCCGTCGGCGCCGTCGCCCTCTGGCTGATCGCCCGCCACCTCACCGAGCCCGCCCGCGCCCGCGCGAAGGTCCGCGTCGACTGGCCGGGCGCGCTCGCGATCTTCACCACGGGTACGTTGCTGCTGACCGCCCTCGTCCAAGGCGGCGTGGCCTGGCCCTGGCTCTCCGCCCCGTCCCTCGCGCTCTTCGCGGGCGCGACGGTCCTCATGGCCGTCACCGTCCTGATCGAACGCCGCGCCGCCGAGCCGATCATCCCCGGCTGGGTCTGGCGCCGCCGCACCATCGCGGCGGTCAACCTCTCCCTCGGCGCACTGGGCCTGCTGATGGTCGCGCCGACGGTCTTCCTCCCGACGTACGCCCAGTCCGTCCTGGGCCTCGGCCCCATCGCGGCAGGCTTCGTCCTGTCCGCGATGACCCTGTCCTGGCCCATCAGCGCGGCGTTCTCCAACCGCCTCTACACCCGCATCGGCTTCCGCCTCACGGCCGTCATCGGCATGACGCTCGCCATCCTGGTCCTGCTGGCCTTCCCGCTCCTGCCCTACCCCGGCGAACCGTGGCAGCCGGCGCTCATCATGCTCCTCCTGGGCGCCGCCCTCGGCCTCTTCCAGCTCCCGCTCATCGTGGGCGTCCAGTCGACCGTCCCCTGGTCCGAACGCGGCACCACCACCGCGTCCGTCCTCTTCTGCCGCCAGGTCGGCCAGAGCCTGGGCGCGGCGCTCTTCGGCGCCATCGCCAACGCCGTCCTCGCCACCCGCCTCACCGAGGGCGACCTGAACGACCCCGGCACGCTCACCCCCACGGCGGTGGACGCGGCGGTGGAGTACGTGTACGTCGGCGCCGCGGCGGCCGGAGCCCTGGCGCTCGTGGCCCTCCTGACCCTCGCCCCGCGCCGCTTCCCGGTCCTCACGGACGACGACCGCACCGCGTGACGGGCGTTGTGGGCGGTGTGGGACACCTGGACGCGCGGGCCATCCACGGCAGCTGTCCCACTCCGCCCACTCCGGCCTACTCCGCCTGCTCCGCCTACTCCGTACGCCCCGTCAGCGCCGCCAGGCTGCTGCGTACGTGAGCCATGTGCGCCCGCACCTCGTCGCGCGCCGTCTCATGCTCCCGCAGGATCCGCTCCGTCTCCCGCTCCACCCGCTCGGCCCGCGCCCGCGCCTCCGCCAGCAGCGCCCCGGCCCGCGCCTCCGCCTCCTCCTGGCCGTGCCGCGCCTGCTCGGCCACCGCCGCCAGCACCCGCTCCGCCTCCGCGAGCCGCGCCTTCGCCGCCCCGATCAGCTCCTCGTGCCGCGCCGCCACCTCCGCTTCCCGCCCGGCCGCCTCGCCCTCCGCCGCCTCCCACCGCTCGGCGTGCCCGGCCTCCTGCGCGGCCAGCAGCCGCTCCGCGCGCTCCCGCGCCTCCCGCAACGCGGCCAGCCCCTCGCCACGCCCCTCCTCGGCCTCGGCCAGCGCCTCCGCCCGGAGCTCCCCGGCCGTGCGCCGCGCCGCCGCGAGGGCCTCCTCCGCCCGCGCCTCGGCCCGGCCCCGTACCGCCTGTGCCGCATCACGCGCCGCGTCCCGCACCGACCGGGCCGCCGCCCCCGCCTCGTCCGCCAGGCGCCGCGCCTCCTCCAGCGCATCCGCCCGCAGCGCGCCGGCCTCCTCCTCCGCGAGCGCGAGGATCTCCTGCGCGCGCCGCCCCAGCACCTCGTACCGCTGCGGCGGCAACTCCGCCACGAACTCCCGCAGCCGCGCCGCCTCCGCCGCCAGCTCCTCCGCGCGTACGGCGAGTTCGCCCGCCCGCCGCCGCGCGGTCTCCCGCTCCGCCTCCAGACCGGCGACGGCCCGGTCCACCTGCTCGGTCCGGTAGCCGCGGCCCCATACGACAGCGAACCCGCTCATGACTGACGCCCCTTTCCCCGATCCAGGATGCAACATCCCGTACCGGCGGAAAGGGGCGCCCATGCGCCAAGCCGTGGCCTAAAGCAGCCCGTCCCACATCTGTTCCAGCAGCACCGACCACCAGCTCTCCGGCGACGACAGCGCCGCCGGGTCCAGCATCGCCAACTGCGCCTGGAAATCGACCGTCCAGCGGCCCGCCTGCTCCGGCGTAAGCCCGAACCGCAGCCGCCACATCCGACCCAGCAGCCCCAGGCACCGGGTGAACTCCGGCAGCCCGCTGTTGACGAACTGCGGCGCCACCGGCCGCCCGTCCGGACCCGCCTCCACCGGTACGGCCACGATGTGCGCCGTCCCGTACTGCACGCAGATCGCCCGCCCGAAGTCGGACCCGATCACCAGGTACGAACCCGCGTCGGACGCCGGCTGCACCTGCCGCTGCGCCGCCAGTTCGGCGAGCGTCGGCACCACCGGCTGGGCCGGCTGCGCCCAGAAGAACGGCCCGAAGTCCGCCGGCAGGCCCGCCCACACGAGCGTGCGCGCCACCAGCTCCGGCACGCCCTGCCGCGACACGGCCCGCTGGTCGAACCGGCAGATCCCCTGCGGCCCGAACGCCCCCACCAGCTCCTGCGCGATGCCCTCCGGCGGAACCGGCGGCGCGGGCTGCACCGGCGGCAGCGGCACCCGCAACGGCGCCGGACGCGCCGGACCGTCGGCCACCTGGTGCAACTCACCCTGATGGGCGAGCAGTTGCCCCATGCCCTGCTGGCGGCTCGCGTGGTCACGCCCGTACGGGGCGATCGACGTGATCCGCGCCTGCGGCCACGTCTCCCGGATCATCCGGGCGCAGTAACCGCCGGGCAGCTCGCACGACTCCAGCTCGGTGTGCAGCTCCAGCACCTGCTGCGGCGGCACGTTGAGGGCGCGCAGCTCGTGCAGGATCTGCCACTCGGGGTGCGGCGTACCGGGCGCCGAGCGGCGGATCAGCTGGGCCTCGGAGCCGTCGGGCGCGCGGTAGCGCAGCACGGCCTGGTAGCCGGGGCCGACGGTCGGCATCCCGGTGGGCGGCGCCTGCGGGTAGCCGTACGCGGGCGGCGCCGGAGCAGGCGGGACGGGACCCGGCGGTACCGGACCCGGCGGAACGGGCCCCGGCGGCGGCAGCGGACCGGGCGCGCCGCCCGGACCCGGCTGGGCCAGCATCGTCGCCGCATGGTGCACCCCACCCCCCGGAGCGCCCGGAGGCGCCGGAGGCGGCGGCGTACCGGGCCCACCCGGCGCACCGGGAGGCCCGGGCGGAGGCGGCGTACCCGGCCCACCCGGCCCACCCGGACCGGGCTGCGCCAGCATCGTCGCGGCGTGGTGCACCCCGCCACCCGGAGGCGGCGTCGCACCAGGGGGCGGCGGAGGCGCCGGCGTACCCGGCCCACCCGGGCCCGGCTGGGCCAGCATCGTCGCCGCATGGTGCACCCCGCCACCCGGAGGCGGCGTCGCGCCGGGAGGGGCCGGCGGCCCGGGCGGGGGCGTACCGTCGGGCGGCAGCTGCGACACGAGCTGCGTCGGTACGTACCCCCCGGCCGGCGCCCCGGGCGCACCCGGGCCCGACGCGGGCGGCCGCGCCCCGGGCGTGCCCGGCGCACCCGGCGGCGGCGGAGTCGTCGGCCCGGTCCCGCGCGGAGCCCTGGCGCCGCGCGGCGGCAGGGTGGCCTTGCTGGTGGCGGCGTCCGCTATGTCGCCCGCCGACGGACCGGCCTGCGGGTCGAGGGCGGGCGCGATGGCGGTACGCGGCAACTGGCTGCCGCCCGACATCAGCGCGGTCGGGGCGTCCGCGCCCACCGCGGGCGGCGGCGTGCCGTCGTCGTCCGACCCCGAAAGCGGCGGCGCGAACACGGTCGCGGGCAGCGGTACGGAGGCGTCGTCACCGTTGCCGCCCGGCGCGTTCACGTCGCTCCACGGCGCGGAGGCGGGCACCCCGTCGGGCGCGGTGGGCTCGTAGTCCCCCGGCTCCCCGGGCGCGGCCGGCCAGGCGGCGCCCTCGACGTGAGACCCGTGAGAACCGTGAGGCCCGTGAGCCCCCCGCCCGGACGTCCCCGTGTCGGCGGACGCCGCGGCGGGCACGGCATCAGCGGCGGCCGGAGCCGACGGCACGGCATCGCGAGGGGGCGCAGGCACCGCATCCACCGGAGCCGGCGGCACCGCGTCCACCGGCGCGCCCTCCGCGCCCGTGTCCGCACCGCCGCCCCCGGCACGCCGGTCCGGAATGCCCAGCTTGTCCGCGGCGTCCTGGAGCCACTCCGGCGGGCTCAGCAAGAACGACGTCTGGTTCAAATCGATCCGCTCCGGCGGCGCCGCGGCCGGAGCCGGCGCGGCGGCAGGGGCCCCGTACTCCTCCTCGTACCGGCGGATCACCTCACCCACCGGCAGCCCCGGCCACAACGTGGCCTCACCACTGTCCCGGGCGATCACCAGCCGCTGACGGCCGCCGTCCGACGTCGGACCGGTCTCCCGGTCCTCCGCCCACACCACGAACCCCAGCTCGAACTCCCGTACCCGCACCTCGCGGTGCTGGTACGCGGGCACGTCGCCGTTGACCCACTCTTCCGCCCGCTCCTGCGCCTGCGCGAAGGTCACCATCGAAAGCTCACTCCCCCACCGGAACGGCCCGCGCGAAGCCGCCGTCCACCATCAGGTTCGCCACCGTCTCCAGCTCCGGCGGATCGCCCGCCAGCCGCTGGAGGAACTCGTCGAAGTCCGCGCCGCACGGCAGCAGCAGCCGGTCCACCCGCTCCTGCACCGTCCAGCCGTCCTGGTCACGGGCATCGTCGTACGCGCAGAACCACACCGACCCGACGTCCGCACCGCCCCGCACCTTCACCGCCAGCAGACCGCCCTGGACGAAACCCACGCCCAGGAAGTCCTTCGTCAGATGGTCACGCAGACACTTGTTGACGTACACCAGGTCATTGACCGCCGCCTCGTCACGCACCGTGAAGAACGGCTGGTCGACCAGCAGCCCCAGCTCCGCGTCCAGCGCCGCCCCGACCGGCGCGCAACCGCCCGCCGCCTTCAGGAACGACCGGTACGCCCCCGGAAGCCGGTAGCCCAGGTCCTCCTCCACGCCCAGCAACTGCGCCTCGGTCACCGACAACGCGCCCTTCGGCAGCCCGAAGTGCGCCGGCCGCGTCTCCTGCAACGGACGCGTACCGCGCTTGCCGTGGTCCACGGCCGCCGTCGCCAGCCCGCCGTGATGCCGCAGCAGCGCCTTCACCTCCACCGGCACCAGCTCCATGCGCCGCGTACCGGCCACGTGGTGCCAGGTCCAGCCGTGCGGCGTGGCGACCGCCGGGACGGTGTCCCACAGCTCGTGCCCGGTCGCGGACAGCGCGGCGTTCGCGGACACATAGTCCGTCAGCCGCAGCTCGTCCACGCCGAAGCCCGCCGGCGGCTCGGCGATCTCCGCGGCCGCGCGGGCGTACGGCGAGAAGTCCGGGTGGCCGTTCCCGTCCACCCGGATCCCTCCGGGATGCCGGGCGGCACGGACCGGGTCCGGGAAGTGCACGACCTGCCCGGCGTAGGCCGCGTTCGGTGGCGCGGCATGATGCTGCCCGAGCCGACCTGTCGTCATGGCGGATGCCCCCTGCTGCTGCTGGCTGGTCCGCACAGCCTATGCGGTGGGGCAACGGGGGGAACCCGCCCTCCGTTTCGGTGACCACCCGTCACACTCAAGTGACCCACTGACGATCACACGACACACCGATCACACGTTTCAGTGCCCTGGCTTCCCCATCAGCTCACCCATTTGGCAGGCTGTTCCCCGCAACTCGGGGGATTGCAGAGGGGACGACACGCATCATGCAGGCAGCGCGACCAGGCACGACGCCCGCCACGGGTGACCCACGTCTCAGATGGAGCAGCACCGGCCCCGACCTCACCCCGATCCTGCGCCACCGCCGCGACGGCATCCTGCCGACCGTCGGAGCGGCACTCTCCGTACGCGGTGAGACCCTCACGTGCACCGCCGGACGCGGCGACCGGCCGCCCGCCCTGCACCCCCTCGTACAGGATTTCCTCGACACCCTCACGAGCGGCCAGCGCGAGCGCTTCACCGGCCGCTGCCCCGAGGCGATCCTGCTCTCCCGTCACCTCACCGCGACCGAGACGAACCGGTCCAAACGGGCCCAGCGCAGACCCCTCAGCCAGGGCGAGGCCCGCCGCTCGCTCAAACACGCGAAGATCACCGCGCGCCGCATCCGCGAGGACGGCGACCCCCTCCACGGCAGCTACGCCGCCCCCTGCCGCTCCTGCGCCGCGCTCCTCGCCCACTTCGGCGTACACCCCGTCGACCCCACCACCGCCCAGAACGGCTGACCGCACCCACATGCCCGACCTGAACACCACCCGCTTCCCCGTCGCCGTGGACGCCGCCCTCAGGGAAGCGGGCTGGCAGCCCGGCCGCTGGGACATCAAACAGGCCGAACAATGGGCCGACGCCCTGCGCGCATACGTCTCCCCCGCCGGCCACCGGCACCGCGTCTTCCCCGCCGCCGTCGAGGCATGGGCCGAATTCGGCGGCCTCCACATCAACGCACCCGGCCCCGGCCGCCAGATCGCCCCCACACCCGTCCACCTCGACCCGCTCGCCGGACTCCACCACGCCCGCAGCCTCGCCGACCTCGGCCGCGCCCTGGAAACCGAGATGGCCCCCCTCGGCGAGGAGGCCGACAACCGCGCCGTCCTCGCCATCGACGCAGCCGGACGCGTCTACAGCCTCGACCACGCCGGCGACTGGTACCTCGGCCCCGACATCGACCACGCCCTGGCCGTCCTGATCACCGGCGCCCAGCCGGCCCGCCTCACGTCCCCCTGACAGGAGCCGGCAACACCGCCGACACCCTGAACCCACCCTCGTCCGTCGGCCCCGACACAAACACCCCGCCCAGCGCCGTCACCCGCTCCCGCATCCCCACCAGGCCATTACCGCCGCTCGGCAGCCGCAGCCCCGCATCCGCCGCCTTCCCGTCCGACGGCCCGTTCTCCACCTGCATCGCGACCTCACCACCCCGATGCGCCAGCCGGACGACCACCTTCGCGCCCGCCGCGTGCTTGTGGACGTTCGTCAGCCCCTCCTGCACCACCCGGTACGCGGTCCGCTCCACCTGCGGCCCATACGGCCGCGCCTCCCCCATCACCTGCAACTCCACCACCATCCCGGCCTGCCGGGACTGCTCCACCAGCTCCTCCACCGCATCCAGGCACGGCCCGTCCTCCGCCTCCACCGCTGAAGCAGCCGCAGCAGCCGCCCGCCCCACCGCCGCCAACGGCACCGCCTCCCGCACAGGAGCCGCCTCCCCCGCCCGCAGCACCCCCAGCATCTCCCGCAACTCCCGCAACGCCTGCCGCCCCATGTCCCCGACCAGCGCCGCGTTCTTCGCCGCCTTCTGCGGATCCTTCAACGCCACCGCCTGAAGCGCCGCCGCATGCACCACCATCAGACTCACCCGGTGCGCCACCACGTCGTGCATCTCCCGCGCGATCCGCGTCCGCTCCTCCGTACGCGCCATCTGCGCCCGCTGCTCCGCCCGGTCCGCCAGCAGCGACAGCTCCTGCTCCAAGCTGTCCGCCCGCTCCCGCAAGCTCTCCATCAACCGCCGCCGCGCCCCTATGTAGAGCCCGAACAGCACGGGCGGGGCGTTCAGCCCCAGCGAAAAGATGACGGCCATCAACGGCACGTACCAAGGCCCCGGATCGAACTCGGCCGACGCGATGTCCTGCCGCAGCCGCACGAACGTCACGATCAGCACCGCGACCAGCGACATACCCGCCAGCACGGCGATGATCCGCCGGGGCACCTCGGAGGCGGCGAGCGTGTACAGCCCGACGATGCCCATGAGGTAGCCCATCTCGGCGGGCGTGATCGCGATCGAGACGAGCACGACGGCGATCGGCCACCGCCGCCGCACCACGAGCACCGCCCCCACGACCAGCCCGAACAGCACCCCGACCGGCACGGGCAGCGCGGCGTAATCCGCGAACCCGACCCCCTCGGCCGCACACTCCAGGGCCGACACGGCGCCCAACGTCACATCCAGCACCGCACTACGGCGCCGCCCCCACCACCACCAGCCACGGGCGGTCGCGCCCGCAGCGTCCTGGTGTGCCCCCGTTGTGGTCATGTCTCCCAGCCTACGGGCGGCTGCCACCCATTTTCCGGCGAGCCCAGCAGCACAGAACAGGGTGATCCGCTCCCGAAACGCACGTTGATCCCTCGAACACGTGAATCGCCCGCGCATTCGACCCGGACGCCCACTTTCCGGACGAACCTGTCACCGTGACAACCGCCATCGGCAAATACGCCGACTTCGAGAGCCTGCGCCAGCAGGCCATCACGCTGCGCCGCGAGGGGCTCAGCCTCCGCCAGATCCGCGACCGCCTGGGCGTCCACAACAACGACATCCTCAACCGCCTGGTGAAGGGAGAACCGCCCCCGGACTGGACCAAGCGCCCCAACGCCAAGGACGACCTCCGGGCCAAGGCCCGCGAGCTGCGCCTCCAGGGCATGACCTACGACCAGATCCAGGTCGTGCTGGGCTGCTCGAAGAGCTCCATCTCGCTGTGGGTGCGGGATCTGCCGAAGCCGGAACGCAAGCGCAGCCGCGAGCAGGCGTCAGCCATTGCCAAGAAGGGGTGGGAACCCACGCTGCAGCGCCGGGAAGCCGAACGGCAGGAGGCCAAGACGGCAGCCGCGAATGCGGTCGGCGACATGACGGACCGCGAACTGCTGCTGGTCGGCACGGCTCTCTACTGGGCCGAGGGCACCAAGTCCAAGGCGCATCGCCCACAGGAGCGGGTCACCTTCATCAACAGCGACCCCGACATGATCAGGGTCTTCCTGTCCTGGCTGCGCCTTCTCGGTGTACAGAGAGAACAGCTGCGTTATCACGTACATGTTCACGAATCCGCCGACGTCAGCAAGGCGGAGGCCTTCTGGGCACACACCGTCGGCGAGGAAATGTCCGCACTGGGCCGGACGACGCTCAAGAAGCACAACCCCAAGACCAACCGGAAGAACGTCGGCCCCGACTATCACGGCTGCCTCACCATTCGCGTCGTCCAAAGCGTCGATCTCTACCGTCGCATCGAAGGCTGCTGGTACGGCATAGTAGGGGCTGCGTCCGCACCCGGATCAGGGAATCGGACATAAAGCCCATCCCGGGTCGTCTAAGGGCAAGACGTCAGATTTTGGTTCTGATCATGGGGGTTCGAGTCCTCCCCCGGGAGCTTCGAAAGTTCGGGTCCTGACCTAACCGTCAGGACCCGCCCTCGTTTCCGTAGCCCCCCGCCCTCATTTCCGCTCCGAAACCCCCCGGTATCCTGCGGGTGTCCACCACCCGAAGCCGAAGGGCATTCCCGTGAGCGCCAACCGCCCGGCAGCCGTCGTCGTCCTCGCAGCGGGTGAGGGCACCCGCATGAAGTCGAAGACCCCCAAGGTCCTGCATCAGATCTGCGGGCGCTCGCTCGTCGGACACGTCGTCTCCGCCGCACGCGAGCTGGACCCCGCGCACCTGTGTGTCGTGGTCGGGCACGCCCGTGAGCAGGTGACCGCGCACCTCGACGAGCACTACGCCGGTACCCGTACCGCAATCCAGCACGAGCAGAACGGCACCGGTCATGCCGTGCGCATGGCCCTGGAGGAGCTGGGGGCACAGGCGCTGGACGGGACCGTGGTCGTGGTGTGCGGGGACACTCCGCTGCTGTCCGGGGAGACGCTGACCGCGCTGGCGCGGACGCATGCCGCCGATGGCAACGCCGTGACGGTGCTGACCGCCGAGGTGCCGGACTCGACCGGGTACGGGCGGATCATCCGGGACCCGGAGAGCGACGCCGTGACGGCGATCGTGGAGCACAAGGACGCGTCGGAGGCCCAGCGGGCGATCCGGGAGATCAACTCCGGGGTGTTCGCGTTCGACGGGAAGCTGCTCGCGGATGCGCTGGGCAAGGTGCGTACGGACAACAGCCAGGGTGAGGAGTACCTCACCGATGTGCTGGGGATCCTGCGTGAGGCGGGGCACCGGGTGGGGGCGTCGGTGGCGGGGGATCACCGGGAGATCCTGGGGATCAACAACCGGGTGCAGTTGGCGGAGGCGCGGGCGCTGCTGAATCGGCGGTTGCTGGAGCGGGCCATGATGGACGGTGTGACGGTCGTGGACCCGGCGTCGGTGTTCGTGGACGTGACGGTGACGTTCGAGCGGGATGTGATCGTGCACCCGAACACGGTTCTGCTGGGGTCGACGCATCTGGCGGAGGATGCCGAGGTGGGGCCGAACAGCCGGCTGAAGGACACGAAGGTCGGCAGGGGTGCCCGGGTGGACAACACGGTGTCGGACGGTGCGGAGGTCGGTGAGGCGGCGTCGGTGGGGCCGTACGCCTATCTGCGTCCGGGTACGCGGCTTGGTCTGAAGGCGAAGGCCGGGACGTATGTGGAGATGAAGAACGCGAAGGTCGGCGAGGGGTCGAAGGTTCCGCATCTGTCGTATGTCGGGGATGCGACGATCGGCGAGTACACCAACATCGGTGCCGCCAGCGTGTTCGTGAACTATGACGGTGAGAGCAAGCACCACACGACGATCGGTTCGCACTGCCGTACCGGCTCGGACAACATGTTTGTGGCTCCTGTCACGGTCGGGGACGGGGCGTACACGGCGGCGGGCTCGGTGATCACGAAGGATGTGCCTCCGGGTTCGCTCGCTGTCGCCCGTGGCCAGCAGCGGAATATCGAGGGTTGGGTCGCGCGGAAGCGGCCCGGCAGTGCCGCGGCGCAGGCGGCTGCGGCGGCCTCCGAGCAGGGCCCTGACGAGGACTGACCGGAAACGGGTGCGTCGAACTCGGCGTACCGTGATACGTGCACACAAATTCGGCTGGTTCGCGCGAAAGTGGTCGCGGCCAGAGAACACGTCTGAGGAGACAGTGCTGTGACCGGGATCAAGACGACCGGCGAGAAGAAGCTGATGCTCTTCTCCGGCCGCGCCCACCCCGAGCTGGCCGAGGAGGTTGCGCACCAGTTGGGTGTCGGCCTCGTGCCGACGAAGGCTTTCGACTTCGCCAACGGTGAGATCTATGTCCGTTTCCAGGAGTCGGCGCGTGGTGCGGACTGCTTCTTGATGCAGAGCCACACGGCTCCCATCAACAAGTGGATCATGGAGCAGCTGATCATGATCGATGCTCTGAAGCGGGCTTCGGCCCGGAGCATCACGGTGATCATTCCGTCGTACGGCTATGCCCGGCAGGACAAGAAGCACCGTGGCCGTGAGCCGATCTCGGCCCGTCTGGTCGCAGACATGCTGAAGTGCGCGGGTGCCGACCGCATCCTCACGGTCGACCTGCACACGGATCAGATCCAGGGCTTCTTCGACGGCCCGGTGGACCACCTGTCGGCGCTGCCGGTGCTGGCGGACTATGTGGGTGCGAAGGTCGACCGGAACAAGCTGACGATCGTCTCTCCGGACGCCGGCCGGGTGCGGGTGGCCGACCGCTGGTGCGACCGGCTGGATGCGCCGCTGGCGATTGTGCACAAGCGCCGTGACAAGGACGTCGCGAACCAGGTGACGGTCCACGAGGTGGTCGGCGAGGTCCGGGGCCGGGTGTGTGTCCTGGTCGACGACATGATCGACACGGGTGGCACGATCTGCGCCGCGGCGGAGGCGCTGTTCGCCAATGGTGCGGAGGACGTCATCGTGACCGCGACGCACGGCATTCTGTCGGGTCCGGCGGCGGACCGGCTGAAGAACTCGAAGGTCAGCGAGTTCGTGCTGACGAACACGTTGCCGACGCCGGGTGAGCTGGAGCTGGACAAGATCACGGTGCTGTCGATGGCGCCGACGATCGCCCGTGCGGTGCGGGAGGTCTTCGAGGACGGTTCGGTGACGAGCCTCTTCGAGGAGCAGGGCTAGTACGCAGTGTGAGAGCCGCCTCGACCGTTGCGGTCGGGGCGGCTTTCGCATTCCGTTAGACTGGTGTAGTTGCTCGGCGAGGGAGGCCGCACCGGTGGATGGTGCGGCGGTCCGTTATCGACGCGCTCTTCGTAGCAGGCCAAGTCCAGTCGTGGCCGGGTGACCCCACGACCGTTGATCCGTCTGACATTTACGAGGAGTGCATATGTCCGAGGTGAAGCTCACCGCTTCGACCCGTACCGAGTTCGGCAAGGGCGCTGCCCGCCGTATCCGCCGTGCGAACCAGGTTCCGGGTGTTCTCTACGGCCACGGCTCGGACCCGATCCACCTGACGCTGCCGGGTCACGAGCTGCTGCTGGCGCTGCGTACGCCGAACGTCCTGATCTCCCTGGACATCGACGGCAAGTCGACCGAGCTGGCCATTCCGAAGGACGTGCAGCGCGACCCGGTGAAGGGTTTCCTGGAGCACGTCGACCTGCAGCTCGTCCAGCGTGGCGAGAAGGTCAACGTGGAGATCCCGGTCCACACCGAGGGTGAGCTGGCCCCGGGTGGCAACCTGCTGGAGCACGTCCTGAACGCGCTGCCGGTCGAGGCCGAGGCCACCCACATTCCCGAGTCGGTCACGGTCTCCGTCGAGGGCCTGGAGGCCGGTGCCTCCATCCTGGCGAAGGACATCGAGCTGCCGAAGGGCACCACGCTCACCGTCGAGGGCGACACCGTCGTTCTGCAGGTCCTGGCCGCGCAGGCCGAGGAGCCGTCGGGCGAGGCCGCTGAGGGCGAAGAGGCCGCCGAGGCCTGAGCCGTCCTGGGCTCTGCTTGACGGGGTGGCGGGCTGCGGCCCGCCACCCCGTTCCCTGTTCGTACGCGAGGAGACTGAGGACATGACGACCGACGCCAGCGCCCCCTGGCTCATCGTGGGTCTGGGCAATCCGGGGCCGGAGTACGCCGCGAACCGGCACAATGTCGGGTTCATGGTGGCCGATCTCCTCGCGGAGCGGATCGGTGGGAAGTTCAAGCGGGCGGGGAAGGCTCAGGCGCAGGTCGTCGAGGGCCGTATCGGTCCTTTGGGGCCGGCGAACCGGCGGGTGATCCTGGCCAAGCCGATGTCGTACATGAACCTGTCGGGCGGTCCGGTGACCGCGTTGCGGGATTTCTACAAGGTGCCTACGGCGCAGATCGTGGCGGTCCATGACGAGCTGGACATCGACTACGGGATGTTGCGGCTGAAGCTGGGCGGCGGTGACAACGGTCACAACGGTCTGAAGTCGATGACGAAGGCGATGGGCTCGGACTATCACCGGGTGCGGTTCGGGATCGGGCGTCCGCCGGGCCGGATGCAGGTTGCCGATTTCGTACTGAAGGACTTCTCGTCGGCGGAGCGCAAGGAGCTGGACTATCTGGTGGACCGGGCGGCCGACGCGGTCGAGTGCCTGGTGATCGAGGGTCTGGAGCGGGCGCAGTCGACGTACAACTCCTGACCGTCGGGGCTCGGGATTGACCGGGTGCGGTCATGTGCCTGAGGATCGCGCCCCATGAGCAAGAAGCGGACTTCAGTCCTCCCGTATGCCCGTAGTGCCGCGATGGCGCTGGTCGCCCTGCTGCTGGTGGTGGCGGGGACGTGGGCGTCGTGGGGGTCGGCGCAGCATGTGCTGCTGTCGAAGGGCCGTGAGCACGGGACGCTGACGGTCACGGGTTGTTCGGCGGATGTGTGTACGGGGCGGTATGACCCGGAGGGGCCGGCGGGGCCGCGTACGGACATGACGATCGACCGTTCGGTGGCGGTGCAGAAGGGCGGCCGGTATCCGGTGGTGGTCAAGCCGGACACGACGGAGCTGGTGCGGACGGGCTGGCCGGGTGGGCTGCATGCGTGGTTGCCGTTGGGTGGGGCGTTGTTGCTGGCGGCGTTGGTGATCGGTGGGGGGATGCGGTTGCCGCGGCTGGCGTGGGTGTCGGCGTCGGTGGGCGGGGCGCTGCTGGTGGGGACGTTCTTCGCGTTGTGACGTCGGGTGGAGCCGTCTCCGACCGAAGCGGAATGGGGCATTCACTCAATCGTTATGCGGGTGAGCGGGTATGTGCCGCCGGGTGTCTTGACGGGGTTCAGTCAGTCACACGAAGCTTCAGCCGCCCCCCACGGCCCCTCCCCCCTCTCACGTTGGACTGCCCATGCGCATTCTCACGCCCAGCAGCGTGCTGGTGACGGCCGCGGCCTGTTCCCTTCTGTTCCCCTTCACCGCCTGGGCCACCCCTCCCGGCGACAACGGCACCGTGAAGATTCACGACGCCGGGACCGGTGAGGAGCTCCGTAAGAACGAACCTCATGTGTGCACCTTCTACCTGGATGCCTTCGGCTTCGACGGCGGACAGGAGGTCGACTGGCACATCGAGGCCTGGGCGCCGACCGCCGGCGTCAAGGGCGAGACGGTCGAGTCCGGTTCGCTGACGCTGGACGGCACCGGGCACGGTCGTACCGGCGACCTGACCCTGCCCGACGGTCATTACAAGCTGTTCTGGACCTTCGACGGCGAGCACGGCCGCGCCAAGCAGAAGGTCTTCTGGTCCGCGTGCGACGCCGAGCCCGGCGGCTCCGAGAACGGCGGCTCCGAGGCCGGCGACGAGAAGCCCGGTACGAAGGAGCCGGGTGCGTCGGAGCCCGGCGAGCGGCCCTCCTCGGAGGCCTCGGCGGATGCCTCGGCCGGTCCCGCCACGGCCGCCGGCGCGTCGTCCGCGCCCGCCGCACCCTCCCCGAACGGTTCCACCGGCGGCGATCTCGCCGAGACCGGCAGTTCCGCCCCCGTCGGCGTCCTGGTGGGCGTCGCGGCCGCGCTCGTCGCGGGCGGCGCCTATCTGGTGTCCCGTCTCGGCAGGGCCAAGAACCAGCCCTGATTCCCCTGTGACGCGCGAGGGGGCGCCCGGTGGACTCCGGGCGCCCCCTCGTTTTGTCGGTGCGTGTCAGCCGGTGTTGCGGAGGCCCGCCGCCACGCCGTTCACCGTGAGCAGCAGCGCCCGCGCGAGCAGCGGGTCGGGCTCCTCGCCGCGCTCGGCGGCGGCCCGCTGGCGGGCGAGCAGGGCGACCTGGAGGTAGGAGATCGGGTCCAGGTAGGCATCGCGGATGGCGAAGGTCTGCTGGAGCACCGGGTTGGAGTCGAGCAGCTTCTCTCCGCCCGTGATGCGCAGCACCTCGCTGACGGTCAGGGCGTGCTCGGCCTCGATGTCGTCGAAGACGTGCCGGAGGTTCTCGGGCACGAGGGTCTCGACGTAGTGGCGGGCGATCCGCAGGTCCGTCTTGGCGAGGGTCATCTCGACGTTGGACAGGAAGTTGCGGAAGAAGTGCCACTGCTCGTACATCTCGTCGAGTACGGCGTCGAGGCCGGCCTCGCGCAGTGCCTTGAGGCCCGAGCCGACTCCGTACCAGCCCGGGACGATCTGCCGCGACTGGGTCCAGCCGAAGACCCACGGGATGGCCCGCAGTCCGTCGAGCGAGACGCCCGAGCCGGGGCGGCGGGAGGGCCGCGAGCCCAGGTGCAGGTCGGCGAGCTGGTCGACGGGTGTGGAGGCCAGGAAGTACGTGGGCAGGTCGGGGTCCTCGACCAGCTTGCGGTACGCGGTGTGGGCGGCGTCGGAGACGACGTCCATGGCCGCGTCCCAGCGGGCGAGGGCCTCGTCGGACTGGCGGGGCGCCGTGTGCAGGGCGGAGGCCTGGAGGGTGGCGGCGACCGTCAGTTCCAGGTTCTCGCGGGCGAGCGAGGGGATGAGGTACTTGTCGGAGATGACCTCGCCCTGCTCGGTGACCTTGATCTCGCCCTCCAGGGTGCCCCAGGGCTGGGCGAGGATCGCGTCGTGCGAGGGGCCGCCGCCGCGGCCGACGGTGCCGCCGCGGCCGTGGAAGAGCCGCAGGCGTACGCCGTAGCGGTGGGCGACGTCGCGCAGTCGGCGCTGGGCGCGGTGGATCTCCCACTGGCTGGTGGTGATGCCGCCGAACTTGGAGGAGTCGGAGTAGCCGAGCATGACCTCCTGGACGTCGCCGCGCAGCGAGACGAGGCGCCGGTAGGAGGGGTCGGCGAGCATGTCGTTGAGGATGACGTCGGCGGCCTTGAGCTCGTCGGTGGTCTCCAGCAGCGGCACGATGCCGATCTTGGCCCAGCCGGCGTGCAGGTCGATGAGTCCGGCCTCGCGGGCGAGGACGGCGGCGGCGAAGACGTCGTCGGCGCCCTGGCACATCGAGATGATGTAGGACTCGATGACCTCGGGGCCGAAGCGCTCGAAGGCTTCCTTGACCGTGTGGAAGACGCCGAGGGTCTTGGTGCCGGCCGCGTCCAGCGGGGCGGGCGTGGGGGCCAGCGGGCGGCGGGAGCGCAGTTCCTTGGCGAGGAGCTTCTGCCGGTAGTCGCGGGGCATGTCCGCGTACCGCCAGGATTCCTCGCCGAGGCGGTCGAAGAGCTGGCCGAGGGCGTGGTGGTGGGCGTCGGCGTGCTCGCGTACGTCCATGGTGGCGAGCTGGAGGCCGAACGCGGACAGGGTGCGGATGGTGCGGTCCATGCGGCCGTCGGCGAACAGGCCGCCGCGGTGCTCGCGCAGGGACGTCTGGACCAGGGTGAGGTCCTCGATCAGCTCGGCGGTGCCGAGGTAGTCGCGGCCTTCCTGGTGCGCGGTGCCCTTGGCGAGGCGTTCGCGGGTGTTGACCAGCTTCTGGCGGATGCAGGTGGCCTTGAGCCGGTAGGGCTCCTCGGCGTTGAGGCGCTTGTAGCGGGGGCTGATCTCGGGGAGCCGCTCCAGGTCCTGCTGGAGGGAGTCGAGGAGCTCCTGGGTGGCGCCTGCGTAGCGGATGGAGTTGGACAGCTGGCTGCGCAGGTGGTCGATCAGCTCGATGGCGTCGGTGATGCCGTGCTCGTGCTGGAGGATCAGTACGTCCCAGGTGACGGCGGGGGTGACGTTGGGGTTGCCGTCGCGGTCGCCGCCGATCCAGGTGCCGAAGGTCAGTGGGCGGGTGCCGGGGGGCAGCTCGACGCCGACGCGCTCCAGCTCGGCGGCGAGGTCCTCCAGGACGTCGCCGACGGCACCGGCGTGCAGCTCGTCGAGGTAGTAGATCGCGTTGCGGGCCTCGTCGGTCGGCTCGGGGCGTACGACGCGCAGCTCGTCGGTCTGCCAGATGAGGTCGATCGACTCGGCCAGGCGCAGGTCGTGGCGGCGCCGGTCGGAGGCGATGACCGGGGTTTCGAGCAGTTCGGCGACGCGGCGGAGCTTGTTGAGGACCGAGCGGCGCGCGGCCTCGGTGGGGTGCGCGGTGAAGACGGGGCGGACGTTGAGGTGCTTGACCGTCTCGCGTACGTGCTCGGGGTCGCCGTCCTTGAGCATGTCGGCGGTGCGGGCGAGCAGGCCGCCCTCGGCGGCGCGCTTCTCACGCAGTTCCTTGCCGCGGTGGACCTGCTCGGTGACGTTGGCGAGGTGGAAGTAGGTGGAGAAGGCGCGCACCAGGCGGGCGGCGGTCTCCAGGTCGGTGTCTCCGAGCAGCTCGGCGGCGGCCTCGCCGTTCTCGCGCGTGAGGTGGCGGACCTTCTCGACGAGCTCGAGGAGCTCGGGTCCTTCCTGCCGTACGAGGGTCTCGCCCAGCAGGTCGCCCAGTCGGCGGATGTCGGCGCGCAGCTCGGCGCTGGCGGAGGGGGTCTGGTCGGCACTGCTCACAGGTGCGGCTCCTTGCAGTGTTTGAGCACGTCTGGAGGGGTACTGGAGGCTGCGGACCGCGCTGTCCGACGACACCCAGGATAGGTGCCCCTCCTGGCGGGCCGACCGCAGGCCTCTTGCCGCGTGCCGAACCGCTGCCATACTTACGTCGCCGTAGGTTACGGAACCGTAGCCACTGCTTCCGTTGTATCCCTCACCCCCAGGGGACTTCATGACCACTAGCTCCGACGTGCTCGAGACTTCGGACCCGCCCGCTTCCGCTTCCCCGGACCTGCCTCTCGCCACGCTCGGCGGGGACAGCAAACGTTCGATCGAGCAGATCACGCTGCTGCTGTTCATCACGGTGCCCTTCCTGGCCCTGCTCGCGGCGGTGCCGCTGGCCTGGGGCTGGGGCGTGAGCTGGCTGGATCTGGGGCTGATGGTGGCGATGTACTACATCGGCTGCCACGGCATCACGATCGGCTTCCACCGCTACTTCACGCACGGCTCGTTCAAGGCGAAGCGGCCGCTGCGGATCGCGCTGGCGATCATGGGGTCGCTGGCGGTGGAGGGGCCGCTGGTGCGCTGGGTGGCGGACCACCGCAAGCACCACAAGTTCTCGGACGCGGAGGGCGACCCGCATTCGCCGTGGCGGTTCGGCGAGACCGTACCGGCGCTGATGAAGGGCCTGTGGTGGGCGCACATCGGCTGGATGTTCGACGAGGAGCGCACCCCGCAGGCGAAGTACGCGCCCGATCTGATCAAGGACCCGGCGATCCGCCGGATCTCGCGGCAGTTCATCGGCTGGACGGTCCTGTCGCTGGCGATCCCGCCGCTGGTGGGCGGTCTGGTGACGATGTCGTGGTGGGGGGCGTTCACGGCGTTCTTCTGGGGCTCGCTGGTGCGGGTGGCGCTGCTGCACCATGTGACGTGGTCGATCAACTCGATCTGCCACGCGGTGGGCAAGCGACCGTTCAAGTCGCGGGACCGCTCCGGGAACGTGTGGTGGCTGGCGGTGCTGTCGTGCGGTGAGTCGTGGCACAACCTGCACCACGCCGACCCGACGTGTGCACGTCATGGCGTGATGCGGGGCCAGATCGACTCCAGCGCCCGGCTGATCCGCTGGTTCGAGAAGCTGGGCTGGGCGTACGACGTGCGCTGGCCGACCGCCGAGCGGATCGAAGCCCGACGCCAGGACCGCGCCGCGAACGCGGCATGATGGACGGTGTGGCGATCGACGGCAGTAGCACCAGCAGCAGCGACAAACCCAGGCGCGGGCGCCGGGTCCGGATGACGGGCGCGGAACGCCGGCAGCAACTGCTCGACATCGGCCGCACACTCTTCGCCGAACGGGGGTTCGAGGGCACCTCGGTGGAGGAGATCGCCGCGAAGGCCGGGGTCTCCAAGCCGGTGGTGTACGAGCACTTCGGCGGCAAGGAGGGCCTGTACGCGGTCGTCGTGGACCGCGAGATGCGCCAGCTGCTCGACATGGTGACCGGCGCCCTGACCGCCGGGCACCCGCGCGAGCTGCTGGAACAGGCCGCGTTCGCGCTGCTGGACTACATCGAGACGTACACGGACGGTTTCCGGATCCTGGTGCGGGATTCGCCGGTCGCGCAGTCGACGGGCACGTTCGCGTCGCTGATCTCGGACATCGCCACGCAGGTGGAGGACATCCTGGGCCTGGAGTTCAAGGCCCGGGGCTTCGACCCGAAGCTGGCCCCGCTCTACGCCCAGGCGCTGGTGGGGATGGTGGCCCTGACGGGCCAGTGGTGGCTGGACGCCCGCAAGCCGAAGAAGGCGGAGGTCGCGGCGCACCTGGTGAACCTGGCCTGGCACGGCCTGGACGGCCTGGAGCCCAAGCCGCGGCTGATAGGGCACCGCAAGAGCTGACGCGGTGCGTGCTGGTCGCGGCCGGCGCGCCGGTACGCAGGCGGTTATGCCCGAGTGATGGCCTTGCCGATGGTGAAGCCCTTGGCAGGGCCGTTCGGGATGACGGCGTCGGTGCCGTAGGGGACGCGGTGCTCGTCCTCGTACCTCTCCTTGCCGGGGTTGGGCTCGCTCAGGACGAGGATGGCCCCGTCTTCGTCGAAGTCGTCGATGATCACGTACACGGGGATGCCCGCACGGGCGTACTCGCGGCACTTGCGGACCCGGTCGCGCTCGATGTTCCGCCGGCCGGGCGAGACCACCTCGACCACCAGGGCCACTCCGGCGACGTCGACGCCGAGGTCCTCCTCGTCCGGGATCTCGTCCAGATCGTCGGAGGCGACGAAGAGGTCGGGGATCCAGACCTTGCGCTGGTGGATGACGTTACCGTCCTGGTAGGACGCGAAGTCGGTGCCCGCGAGGCGGGCGTCCAGGGCCCGGCGCAGACGATTGATCAGCACGGTGTGACGGCGGCGGCCGGTGGGCGACACCTCGATTGCTCCCTCGATGATCTCGGCCCGGTACCCCTCGGGGAGCTCCATGGCCTTCCAGGTCCGCCACAGGAGCTCGTCCAGCTCGGAGACCGGCTCGTTTTCCACCACCGGGATCACCTCATGTGCGAGAGCGGTCATCGTGCAGCACCTCCTCCGTCAGTGTGGGCGTGTGCGTCACTGCGACACAAGCGACACCGGGACGCTACGGGTGCGCGGCGCCCCGGTGTGGGCATATGCCAGTGGATCACCCCCAGGAGTGAGGACGCGCCGGGTCACCCCGACTTACGGGCCACGGCGAAGATCCTCCGGAACGGGAAGACCGTGCCGTGCGGGCCGGGCGGGTAGGCCTTGCGCAGCAGGTCGCGGTACTGGGCGAGGAATTCGGCGACGGCCTCGTCGTCACCGTCCAGGGCGGTGAGGACCGGCCGCAGCGCGGTGCCCTTCACCCAGTCGAGCACGGGGTCCTCGCCCTGGAGGAGCTGGGAGTAGACCGTCTCCCACACGTCCACGGTCAGGCCGAGGTCGGCCAGCCGGGTGAGGTAGTCGGCGGCGTCCAGGATGTGGACGAAGCGGCGGCCGTGGCCGGTGAGGCGGGCCCGCCACTGCGGGGTCTCGCACAGCTCGCCCAGGAGCGCGTGGCTGGGCGAGGTGAAGTTGGCGGGCACCTGGAAGGCGAGGGTGCCGCCGGGGACGAGTCCTTCGGTCCAGGCGGGGAACGACTCGGGATGGTTGGGCACCCACTGGAGCGCCGCGTTGGAGATGATCAGGTCGTACGGCTCCTCCGGCGTCCAGTGCGCGGCGTCGGCCGGGCGGAAGTCGAGCCAGCCGCCGCCCTCGGTGGTGCCGGCGTAACTCTTCTTCGCCTGTTCCAGCATCTCGGGTGAGAGGTCGAAGCCGGTGATGCGCGCGTCGGGCCAGCGCTCGGCGAGCAGTGCGGTGACATTGCCGGGGCCGCAGCCGAGGTCGGCGATGCGGGGAGAGCGGCCCTCGGCGGTGGCGGGCAGCTCGGGTATGCGGGCGAGCAGGTCGAGGAACGGTCGGGTGCGGTGCGAGGAATGGCGCAGGTACTGCTGTGGATCCCAGATTGGTGCGGAATACATGTTCGAGCCCCCTTGCTGGACCGGAGTACCGAAGCGGAACAGAGTCCCGGCCCCGTCATGCCCAATGGTCCAGGTGAATATTTCTTGACGTCAAGAGACTTCATGTCGACAGATCGCCTACACTGATCGCCATGGAGGACGAGGTCGACCGACTGGTCGCTGCATGGCGCCGCGAGCGCCCCGACCTCGACGTGGAACCGCTCGAGGTGCTCAGCCGCGTCTCCAGGCTGGCCCGCCACCTCGACCGGGCCCGCAGGCTCGCCTTCTCGGAGCACAACCTGGAGCCCTGGGAGTTCGACGTCCTCACCTCGCTGCGCCGCGCGGGAGCCCCGTACCAGCTCTCCCCCGGCCAGCTGCTCACCCAGACCCTGGTCACCTCCGGCACCATGACCAACCGCATCGACCGGCTCGCCAAGAAGGGCCTGGTCGAGCGGCTGCCCGACCCCAGTGACCGCCGCGGCGTGCTGGTCCGCCTCACCCCCGAGGGCCGCGACCGCGCCGACCAGGCCCTCGCCGGCCTCCTCGCCCAGGAACGGGCCATCCTCGCGGAGCTCTCGCGCGCCCAGCGCGCCGAACTGGCCGCGCTGCTACGCCAGCTGACCGCCCCGTTCGACAACATCCCCGGCTGACCCGGGCCCGAGGTCGGCCGGCCCCACACCCGCCCGGCGGGCCAGCGCCACCGCCGCCAGCGTGGAGTGCACGCCCAGCTTCCCCAGCACGTTCTGCATATGCGTACGCACCGTGTGCGGGGACAGGAACAGCCGGTCGGCGACCGCCTTGCGGCCCAGGCCCGCCACCATGCAGCGCAGCACCTCCCGCTCGCGCGGGGTGAGCGACTCCACCAGCCGCTCGCTCTCGGTGCGGTGCTTGCGCGCGGCCGTCAGCTCCCGCAGCACCCCGGTGAGCAGCGCGGGCGGCAGATGCGTCTCGTCGCGCAGTACGCCGCGTATCACCGTCAGCAGCCGCTGCAGCGAGCAGTCCTTGGCGACCCAGCCCGAGGCGCCCGCCTGGAGGGCGAGCGCGGCCCGGCGCGGGTCGTCCTTCTCGGCGAGCACGACCGTACGCACCTCCGGCCGGCCCTCACGCACCCCGGTCACCAGGGAGATGCCGTCCACGACACCCTCCCCGTGGTCCGGTACGGCGCGGGCGACCGCCGACGCGGCCGCGGCCCCCAGGTCGGCGTCGACCAGCAGCACATCGAACCTGCGGCCCTCGGCCGCCGCCCGGTCCAGGCAGCGCAGCGCGGCGGGGCCGCTGCCGGCCGCCGCGACGTCCACGTCGGGCTCGGCCGCCAGAGCGGCGGCCAGCGACTCGGCGAAGATGCGGTGGTCGTCCACCACCAGAACCCGGATACGGACCACTGACACCCCCATGTGTCGAGAAGCGGAGCAGCTGCGGGTACGGCGCCCGGAGCCCGAGGTGGCCAGTGGTCGCACGGCCGCCGCCGTGCAGTGACTGTTACCCCCGCCCCGGGCGTCGTACCCGGCTGTCTCGCCCCCTGATCAACACCGGCCCCCACCGGTGCCGTGCATTAGAGTACGGCGGGGCGGCCGGAGGGGAGGGCGACTTCCGCAAACTCACCGGTATCCGTGGGCAGTCGGAAGCCGTCCGCTCAGCCGACGCGGCGCGCCCCCGCCGACGGCACCGCCGGGAACACCCGCGGCGCCGTGTACCCGGCCGCCGCGAACGCCTCCTCCACCGCCTTGGTCACCGTGTCCGCGTCCACCGCCTCGGCCAGCACGATCGCCGAACCGCCGAACCCGCCGCCCGTCATCCGCGCGCCGAGCGCCCCGGCGGCGGTCGCGGCCGAGACCACCAGGTCCAGCTCCGGGCACGACACCCGCAGGTCGTCGCGGAGCGAGGCGTGCCCCTCGGTGAGGACCGGCCCGACCGCCCGCACGTCGCCCGCGTCCAGCAGGGCGATCGTCCGCTCGACGCGGTGGTTGTCGGACACCACGTGGCGGACGTAGCAGCGAACCGTTTCGTCACCCAACCGCCGCACGGCATCGGGCAGTTGCACGTACGGGACGTCGCGCAGCGTACGCACGCCGAGCGCCCGCGCGCCCGCTTCGCACCCGGCGCGCCGCTCGGCGTACGCGCCGTCGCCGAGCGCGTGCTTCACCCGGGTGTCGACGACCAGCAGCGTCAGCCCCTGGGCGGCGAGGTCGAACGGCACATGGCGCATGGTCAGGTCGCGGGTGTCGAGGTACAGGGCGTGACCCTCGGCGCAGCACGCCGACGCCATCTGGTCCATCACGCCGCACGGGACGCCCACGAACGCGTTCTCGGCCCGCTGGGCGAGCACGGCCAGCTGCCGGGCGGTCAGCCCGAGCCCGTACAGGTCAGTGAGGGCGAGCGCGGTGACGACCTCCAGGGCGGCCGACGACGACAGTCCGGCGCCCGTGGGGACGGTGGACGCCAGGTGGATGTCGGCGCCCGTGACGGCGTGGCCCGCCTCGCGCAGCGCCCACACCACCCCGGCCGGGTAGGCGGCCCAGCCGGTGTCCGCGAGCGGCTCCAGGGCGTCGATGCCGAGCTGGACCACGCCCTCGTCGGTGTCGGCCGAGTGGACCCGCAACTGCCCGTCGGTGCGGCGCGCCACGGCGGCGACGGCGGTGTGCGGGAGCGCCAGCGGCATCACGAAGCCGTCGTTGAAGTCGGTGTACTCGCCGATCAGGTTGACCCGGCCGGGCGCGGCCCACACGCCTTCCGGGGCGTACCCGTACAGCTCCTGGAAATCCTCCGCGACGCTCCTCATGCCCCCGCCTCTCTCGCCTTCGCGAACTCCCACGCGTCCGCCACGATGCCCGCCAGGTCGGGCCGCGACGGCTTCCAGCCCAGCCGTTCCCGCGCGGTGGCGGCGGAGGCGACCAGCACCGCCGGGTCGCCGGCGCGGCGGGCGGCGACGACCTCGGGCACCGGGTGGCCGGTGACCTCCCGTACGGTCTCGACGACCTCACGGACCGAGAAGCCGTTGCCGTTGCCGAGGTTGCAGATCAGGTGCTCGCCGGGCACCACCGCGTCGAGCGCCAGCAGGTGCGCCTCGGCGAGGTCGGCGACGTGGATGTAGTCGCGTACGCAGGTGCCGTCGGGGGTCGGGTAGTCGTCGCCGTACACGGAGATCGACGCCCGCTTGCCGAGCGCGACCTGGAGGACGAGCGGGATGAGGTGGGACTCGGGGTCGTGGCGCTCGCCGCACTCCCCGTAGGCGCCCGCCACGTTGAAGTAGCGCAGCGAGGCGGCGGCCAGGCCGTGTGCGGCGGCCTCACCGGTGATCATGTGGTCGACGGCGAGCTTGGAGGCGCCGTAGGGGCTGGTGGGGGCGGTGGGGTCGGTCTCGGTGATGGGAGTGGAGACCGGCTCCCCGTACGTCGCGGCCGTGGAGGAGAACACCAGGCGGCGCACGCCCGCGTCGCGCATCGCGGCCAGCAGCGCCACGGTGCCGCCGACGTTGTTCACCCAGTACTTCTCGGGGTCGGTGACGGACTCGCCGACCTGCGAGAACGCGGCGAAGTGCAGGACGCCGTCGTAGGAGCCGTCGAGGTGCCGGGCGGCGTCCTGGACGCGGCCCTCGATGAAGTGCGCGCCCGCCGGGACGCCCTCGCGGAAGCCGGTCGACAGGTCGTCGAGGACGGTGACCTCGTGCCCGGCCCGAAGCAGATGGGCGGCGACCACACTGCCGACGTAGCCGGCGCCGCCGGTCACCAGATATTTCCTGCTGCTCACGTGGTCGCTACCTCTCGCAGTCGGCGGGCCGCGGCCTCCGGCGGCACGTCATTGATGAACACGCTCATGCCGGATTCCGAGCCCGCGAGGAACTTCAGCTTGCCGGAAGTGCGGCGGATGGTGAAAAGCTCGAGATGCAGGGCGAAGTCGTCGCGCCCGGGGTCCGCGAACGGCGCCTGGTGCCAAGCGGCGATGTACGGCGTCGGCGGCTCACCGTCCCCGAAGATCCGGTCGAAGCGCCTCAGGAGTTCCAGGTAGACCTGGGGGAACTCGGTGCGCGCGTCCTCGTCCAGCGCCCGGAGGTCGGGTACGCGCCGCTTGGGGTAGAGGTGCACTTCGTACGGCCAGTGCGCGGCGTACGGCACGAAGGCGACCCACTGGTCGCTCTCCAGGACCACCCGTTCGGCGTCGGTGCGCTCGCGCTCGACGAGGTCGTCGAAGAGGTTGCGGCCGGTGGCGGCGCGGTGGGCGGCGGCGGAGCGCTGCATCAGCGCCGTACGCGGGGTGGTGAAGGGGTATCCGTAGATCTGGCCGTGCGGGTGGCCGAGGGTGACGCCGATCTCGGCGCCCCGGTTCTCGAAGCAGAACACCTGCTTGACGCCCGGCAGCTCGGCGAGTTCGGCGGTGCGGTCGGTCCAGGCCTCCAGGACGAGGGCGGCCTGCTCCTCGGCGAGGTCGGCGAACGAGGCGTCGTGGTCGGAGGTGAAGCAGACGACCTCGCAGCGGCCGGAGTCACCGGCGAGGGAGGGGAAGCGGTTCTCGAAGACGACCACGTCGTAGTCGCCGTCCGGGATCTCGCTGTGCCGGCCGTCGCGGGAGGGGCACAGGGGGCATTCGTCGGCGGGCGGGTGGTAGGTGCGGCCCTGGCGGTGCGAGGCGATGGCGACGGAGTCACCCAGCAGCGGGTCGTGGCGGATCTCCGAGGTGGTGGAGATGGGGTCGAGGGGGCGCTGGTCGACGGCGTCGCGTACGGCGTCGTCCCGGGAGTCGTAATAGACCAGCTCCCGGCCGTCGGCCAGCCGGGTCGACGTTTTCTTCACTCGCGGACTCCTCGGACGCCTCACACACACCCAACAGAAACAAACATAACCAACCACAGCTCAACAGTGCCCGTCAATGCTCACCGCATGGCGGCCCAGTAAGCGCTTGCTCCAGACATTTCACCTCACCCGATCACAATCAAACAAAGAAAACGAACAGAACTGTTCAGATCATGAACGCGGAGGCGTAGGTTCCGGCGTGATCAGTTCACGCGACGAAGCGAGTACTCATGCATTACCTGGCCGACGGGCTCCGGCTCCCCACCAACGGGCTCGATTACACGATTCTGGCGATCTACTTCGCCGTGGTCCTGGGCATCGGCTTCGCCGCCCGGGCGAGCGTGAAGACCAGCCTCGACTTCTTCCTCTCCGGCCGCTCCCTGCCCGCCTGGGTCACCGGGCTGGCCTTCGTCGCCGCGAACCTCGGTGCGACGGAGATCCTCGGCATGGCCGCGACCGGCGCCCAGTACGGCGTTGCCGTCGTCCACTGGTACTGGATCGGCGCCATCCCCGCCATGGTCTTCCTCGGCCTGGTGATGATGCCCTTCTACTACGGCTCCAAGGTCCGTTCCGTACCGGAGTTCCTGCTCCAGCGGTTCGACAGGCCCGCGCACCTGCTCAGCTCCGTGCTGTTCGCGTTCGCCGCCATCCTCATCGCGGGCGTCAACCTCTACGCCCTGTCGATCGTCGTCGAGGCGCTGCTCGGCTGGCCGCAGTGGGTCTCCATCGTCGTCGCCGGCTTCTTCGTCCTCGCGTACATCACCGTCGGCGGCCTGTCCTCGGCGATCTACAACGAGGTGCTGCAGTTCTTCGTCATCCTCGCCGCGCTCATCCCGCTGACCGTCCTCGGCCTGAAGCGGGTCGGCGGCTGGGACGGCCTGACCGGCTCGCTGGAGAAGAACCACGGCTCCGACTTCCTGACCGCCTGGGGCGGCACCGGCATCGGCGACCCCAACCCGCTGGGCGCCAACTGGCTGACCATCGTCCTCGGCCTCGGCTTCGTGCTCTCCTTCGGCTACTGGACCACCAACTTCGCCGAGGTCCAGCGCGCCCTGTCCGCGAAGAACCTGTCGGCCGCCAAGCGCACCCCGCTGATCGCCGCCTTCCCCAAGATCTTCATCGTGTTCGTGGTGATGATCCCCGGCCTGGTCGCCGCCGTCCTCGTACCGAAGATCGGCACGGCGGGCTCCGACCTCACCTACAACGACGCCATCCCGCTGCTGATGCAGGAGCTGCTGCCCAACGGCGTCCTGGGCATAGCCGTGACCGGTCTGCTGGCCGCCTTCATGGCCGGCATGGCGGCCAACGTGTCGTCGTTCAACACCGTCTTCACCGCCGACATCTGGGCCAAGTACGTGGTCAAGGGCCGCGACGACACCTACTACCTGCGCTTCGGCCGGCTCATCACCGCGATCGGCGTCCTGGCCTCCATCGGTACGGCGTTCCTGGCCGCCAGCTTCTCCAACATCATGGGGTACCTGCAGACCCTGTTCTCCTTCTTCAACGTGCCGATGTTCGTCGTCTTCATCATCGGCATGTTCTGGAAGCGCGCCTCGGTCAAGTCGGGCTTCTGGGGCCTGATCGCGGGCACGGTCGCCGCGATGGTGAACTACTTCGTCATCTACAAGCAGGGTGTCATCGCCATCCCCACCGACCAGGGCGCCAACTTCGTCTCCGCGATCGTCGGCTTCGTCGCCGGTGCGGTGGTCATGGTCGCCGTCACGCTCTTCACCGCACCCAAGCCCGAGGCGGAGCTGGCGGGCCTGGTGTACGGGACGAGGTCGCCGGGCATGGAGGAGGCGCCGTCCGAGGGCGACGACGCCTGGTACCGCCGGCCCGCCCTGCTGGGCTGGGGAGCCGTCGTCCTGGCCGCCGCCTGCTACCTGCCGTACTCCTTCTGACCGCCCCGGAGGCACCGACCCATGTCCGAACTGCAGCGTGAAGTCTCCGAGCTGGAGAAGAAGTCCGCCACCGCCGCCCGCCTCTTCGACATCCGGCGCATCATCGGGGGCCTGTTCACCGTCTACGGGATCATCGTCACCGTCGCCGGGCTCACCGCGTCCGACGCGGACCTGAAGAAGGCCGTCGACGTCAACATCAACCTCTGGACGGGCCTGGGCATGCTCGCCCTCGGACTGTTCTTCCTGATCTGGCTGCGGCTGCGCCCGATGGCCCCGCCGACGCCGCCCACCGGCACCGAATGAGCCCGGGGGCCGGACCGCCTCAGACGGGGTCCGGCCCCTTCGGCACCCCTGACGCCGCCCGCTCCAGCAGCCCCGTACGGGCGGCGAGCGCGGCGGCCTCCAGCCGGGACCCGACGCCCAGCTTCATCAGCACCCGCTGCACATGCGTACGCGCGGTGCTCGGCGCGATGTTCATGCCCGCCGCGATCAGCCGCGTGTCCTCGCCCTCCGCGACCCGCACCAGCACCTCCACCTCGCGCGGCGTGAGCATCCGCAGCAGCCGCTGCCCCTCGTCGTCGGGCTGCGCGACCGGGTTGAGCAGCTCGGTGAAGGCGCCCTGGAGCAGCTGTGGCGCCACCGCCGCCTCGCCCGCCCTGGCCTTCAGCATGGCGCGCTCCACGCCCTCGATGCGCTCGTCATGGCGTACGTAACCGGAGGCGCCGGACGCGAAGGCCGCCGCGATCCCGCGCGGCGACGGCACCGGCCCGAGCACCACCACGGCCACCTGCGGGCGCTCCCGCTTGATCGTCACGATCGGGTCGAAGACCCCCGGCTCGGCCGGAGCGGCCGTCCCCAGCAGGCAGACCTCGGGCGCCCTGCTCACCACCAGCTCGGCCGCGCCCCCCGTGGGCGCGGTGGCCGCGAGCACCCGGTGCCCGCGCAGTTTGAGCGCCGAGGCGAGTGCCTCGGCGAGCAGTCGGTGGTCGTCGACCACCATGAGCCGCACGCCCATCGAGCAACCCCCCATCCCCCTGGGGCCGGCCCCCCGCCGCCCCCAGCACTGTTGACCCGGCAAGCTACACGCTTGTTCGACGTCGCGCGCCCCCTACTTGTCAGAAGGCCCCCAGAATGTCGAATTCTTCGTCAAACAGGGCTACATGCGGCTCACGAAGTGGACGGCCCGGCGCGTCGGGGAAGCCGATGCGCCGGGCCGTCCAGGGGGTTGGGAGTGCCGCTCAGTGGGTGCTGAACGCCATCACCAGGTAGTCCTTGCTCTCGGTGGACGTACTCGGTGAATTGAACATGTCGTCCGCGATGAACAGCCTGCCGTCGGCGTACAGCATCTCCGCGGTGTCCAGGACGAAGGACTGCTCCGCGCGCACGACGGACTTGTCGGCCGGGTTCTCCAGCAGGACGGTCTGCTTGAAGGTCCCGCCGTCGATGCTGACGATCTGCCCGCCTTTGTCGTAGGGCGCCTTCTTGTACGCGATGATGTTGCCGCCGTCCATCCGCAGCGGGAACATCGAGTACCGGTCCCCCGCGTCGGCCTTGTCGGTGGTGGGCTTGCCGGTGGTGAGGTCGAAGGACACGATCTCGTTGGTGTCGCCGTAGTCACCGCCGCCCTCGTGGTCCTCGGTGGGCAGGTAGACCCGGTTGTTGCCGACGACCGCCTTGGTGCACACCTCCACGCCGGACGACTCGCACTCCGCCGCGTACCGCTCACCGTCCGCCGAGATCTTGACCTTGAGCTTGCCGGTCTTCTCGTCGATGGAGAAGAAGTCCGAGATGCGCGAGCCGTCACCGGCGGTGTCACCGACGTCGGCGGCGACGACGAGCGGCTTGGTGGAGATCACGCCCGCGCCGTCCACACCGGCGGGCATCTTGTACGACGAGATGGGCGCGCCGGTCTTCGGGTCGAGGTTCTGGATGAACGTGTCCGGGGTGTCGATCGGACCGCACAGCCGCACCGCCACCAGGGCGTCGCCGCCGCCGTAGCCCCGGTCCTCGCACTCCTCGGCGTTGACCTCGGGCTTCCACAGCAGCTTGCCGGTGGCCAGGTCCCAGGCCGCGCCGCCGTCCGTGCCACCGGCCGCGACGGTCGTGGCGCCGATCGTCACCTCGTCGAACCCGGCCTTGCTGTCACCGGAGTCGGTGCCCGTGACGGACTTGCGCCACAGCAGCTTGCCGGTGACCAGGTCGATGACGCCGACCTCGGTGCAGGGCTGGAAGTTCTGCGGCGGCACGCGCTTGGCGGCCTCGAAGACGATGGCGGTCTTGTTGTCCTTGACGTGCCGGGACGCCGCGCAGACCTGGCCGGGGAGCGGGGTGGTCCACAGGGGGGTGCCCTTGTCGATGTCGTAGCCGACGACCGACTCGACGCCGCTCTTGACGTACGCCTTGTCGGTGATCCAGGAGCCGGTCACATCGGTGAGGTCCGTGACCTTGGGCAGCGGCAGCTGGAACGCCACCTTGGCCTGGGTGTTGGCGGGCGCCTTCTCCTTGCCGCCGCCGTCCGGGGCCGTGTTGCCGCCACCTCCGGTGGTCTCGGAGGACCCTCCCTTGGCGTCGTTCGAGGGGTCCTCCTTGGAGCCGGCGTACCAGATACCGGCGCCGATGATCAGGACCACGGCGACGGCCGCGGCGATGATGATCTGCATCTGCGCGGACAGCTTCTTGCGCCCGCCGCCCTGCGGCGGCACCGGCTGCTGCACGGGGGCGGTGGGGTAGCCGTACCCACCGGGCTGCTGGTAGCCGTACCCACCGGGAGCCTGGCCGGGAGCCTGCGGGTAGCCGTAGCCGGGGGGCTGGGCGGGAGGAGGCGTCTGGGGCGGCTGGGGGGCCTGGGGGTATCCGTACGCCGGGTTCTGCGGCGGCGGGGCGGGCGCGCCGAAGCCTCCCGGCTGGGGTTCCTGCGGGGCACCGAAGCCACCCGAGGGGGGCTGGTTGGGCGGCTGGTTCGGCGGCGGCGGTGGCTGCGTCATGGGGTACGTACCTCTGAAGGTCTGGAAAAGGACATCGGGTTGAGTGCGTCGGACGTCAGGACGCGGTCACGGGCCGAAGGCCGTCATGACCACCACTTCCCGCGTGTCGCCCAGTTGCCATCGAACTGGGCCCGCCGTCACTTGCCGAAGGCCATCATCGTCTTCGTCTGCTTCTCCTCGGCGTCGTTGCGCGCACTGACGCGGCCGCTGGCGATGAAGAAGCGGCCATCGGCGTACGCGTACCGCGGCGAGTAGAAGTCGCTCTCGATCTGGGCCGTGGACGCCGGGTGCTGGAGCAGCACCTTCGGGCTGCCGCCCGTCGGCGCGAGGGTCGCGACGGCACCGCCGCGTTCCCAGGAGCCCTCCATGTACAGCAGGACGTCGCCGCCCTCCATGCGCAGCGGCGTCATCGTCCGCTGCGGGCCCGCGGCGGCGCGCCACTTGGGCTTGCCGGTGTCCAGGTTGAACGCCACGACGTCATTGGTGCCGTTGGTGAGCTGGGTGGGCACCGTCGACATGTAGAACGTGCTCGCGTCGGCGGCGACCCCGACGCAGCCCTGGAGGTTTTCGGCGAGGACGACGAAGGAGCCGCCGCACTTGGGCTGGAACTTGTCCTTGCCGCCGTCGAGGGTCGAGCGGAGCTTGCCCGCGTCCGTCAGCGCGATGATGCTCCACTTCTCGGTGTCGCGGTTCTCGGTGGAGATGACCAGGGGGCTGACCGAGAACACCTTGGTCACCTCCCAGTTGACCGGCAGCTTGTACGTCCACTTCGGCTTGCCGGTCGTCGGGTCGACCTCGCTGACCTCGTGCTGGGACTTGTTGTAGTCACCCGTGCGGCAGCTGGCCGCGGCGATCAGCTTCGGCCCGCCCGCGAAGGCGAACGGCTGACAGTCGGAGTCGGGCTTGCCGAACAGTTGCTTGCCGTCGGCCAGGGAGAAGCCGTACGAGTTGTTGGTGGCGGAAGCCGTCACGGTGTTGCCGGTGATGGCGAGCGTGATCTCGGACAGGGAGCTGAAGCCGGTGCCCTTGGGGACGGATTTCTTCCAGCCGGCCTTGCCGGTCTTCAGGTCGATCTGCTGGAGGACCGTGCAGTCGGCCTTCTCGCCGGCCGTGTCATTGACGCCGATGACGATGGTGCCGGCGGCGGAGGGCTCGACCGGGGCGGCGCACACCTCGGTGGTGAACGGCACCTCCCACTTCTTCTTGCCGTCGGTCGCCGAGTAGCCCACGACGCTCTTGTACATCGCCTTGACGACGGTGTCGCCGACGACCCACGGGCCGTACACGTCAGCGCCGTTGCGCGGCAGGTCCACGTCGTTGGTGTTCAGCCACTCGACCTTGGCCTCGCCCTTCTTGCGCCCGGCGTTCAGGTCGTCGTTGGCGTCGCGGCCGCCGGTGCCGTCGCCCTGGTCGACGTCGTCGGAGCCGGTCGGGTTCGGCGCGGCGCTGGAGCCGCCCTTGGCGTCGGGCTTCTTGGGGTCGGTGTCGTCGCCGCTGAGGGCGAGGTACGTGCCGCCGCCGATGACCAGCAGGGCGGCGACGGCCGCGCCGATGATGGCGGCCGGCTTGCCCTTGAAGGGGCTGTTCCTGCCGGCCGGCGGCGGAGTGGGCGCACCGGGGTACTGCGGCTGACCGGGGTGGCCGCCGTAGGGGTTGGGCTGCTGGCCGTACGGTCCGGGCTGCGCGCCGTACGGGCCGGGCTGCGGCGGCTGGCCGGGAGCCTGCGGGTAGCCGTACCCCGGCTGGCCGGGAGGTGTCTGCGGGTACCCGTAACCGGGCGCGGCGGCCGGGGGCTGGCCGGGCATCTGCGGCTGGCCGTGCGGCGCCTGCGGCGGGACCGGCGGCTGGCCGGGCTGGCCGGCGGGCGGCTGCGGCGCACCGTAACCGGGGACGGCGGCCGGCGGCTGGCCGTGCGGCGCCTGCGGCGGGACCGGCGGCTGACCGGCAGGGGGCCGACCGGCAGGGGGCTGGGCGGACGCGCCGTGTGGGGCGCCGTAACCGGGCGCGGCGGCCGGCGGCATGGGCGGAGCCTGGGGAGGCTGCTGGTGCGGGTCCTGCGGAGACCCGAAGCCCCCCTGCGGCGGTTGCTGGCTGGGCGGCTGACTCATCAGCGCTTCCCCCTTCGTGCGGCCCGCTGCCCGACCGGCCTCCCCCGCGATTCCGGCGCGCACGTACCGCCGGAAAGGAGCGAATCGGACATGGATTCCGCAGTGTTACGTGAGTCGAGCGGGGCTTCTTTCTATCACTCGGCACCGACACGAAACGGGCCGGTCCGCCCCTGTACCCAAGGGAGGACCGGCCTGTGATGCCCTCGTTACCCGCTCTCCACGCCTTCGCCACGTACCCCTGAGGGTCAGGCGTCTTCGGCGAGTTCCAGCCAGCGCATCTCCAAATCCTCGCGCTGGGCGGCGAGTTCCCGGAGCTCCGCGTCCAGTTTCGCCACCTTCTCGAAGTCCGTGGCGTTATCGGCGATTTGAGTGTGCAGCTTGGCCTCCTTCTCGGAGACCTTGTCGAGCTGGCGCTCGATCTTCTGCAGCTCCTTCTTCGCGGCCCGGGCGTCGCCCGCCGACTTCTCCTTGGCGGGCGCGGAAGCGGACGCGGCGGCCGGTACGGGGACGGCCGTCTCGATCATCCTCTGGCGCCGCTCCAGGTACTCGTCGATCCCGCGCGGCAGCATCCGCAGCGTGGCGTCGCCGAGCAGCGCGAAGGTCTTGTCCGTCGTCCGCTCGATGAAGAACCGGTCGTGGGAGATGACGACCATCGAACCGGGCCAGCCGTCGAGGAGGTCCTCCAGCTGCGTGAGCGTCTCGATGTCGAGGTCGTTGGTCGGCTCGTCGAGGAAGAGGACGTTCGGCTCGTCCATCAGCAGCCGCAGCAGCTGGAGGCGGCGCCGCTCACCACCGGACAGGTCCCCGACCGGCGTCCACTGCTTCTCCTTGGTGAAGCCGAACTGCTCGCACAGCTGCCCCGCCGTCATCTCCCGGCCCTTGCCGAGGTCGACACGGTCCCGCACCTGCTGGACGGCCTCCAGTACGCGCAGGGCGGGCGGCAGTTCGGCGACGTCCTGCGACAGGTACGCGAGGCGGACCGTCTTGCCGACGACGATCCGCCCGCCGGCCGGCTGCTGCTCGCCGTGCGTGGTGGCGGCGTCGGCGAGGGCGCGCAGCAGGGAGGTCTTGCCGGCGCCGTTGACCCCGACGAGGCCGATGCGGTCGCCGGGGCCGAGCTGCCAGGTCAGGTGCTTGAGCAGCACCTTCGGACCGGCGGTGACGGTCACGTCCTCCAGGTCGAAGACGGTCCTGCCGAGCCGGGCGTTGGCGAACTTCATCAGCTCGCTGGTGTCGCGCGGCGGCGGCACGTCGGCGATCAGCTCGTTGGCGGCCTCGATGCGGTAACGCGGCTTGGAGGTACGGGCGGGGGCGCCGCGCCGCAGCCAGGCCAGCTCCTTGCGCATCAGGTTCTGCCGCTTGGCCTCCTCCGTGGCGGCGATGCGCTCACGCTCGGCACGGGCGAAGACGTAGTCGGAGTAGCCGCCCTCGTACTCGTGGACCGCCCCGCGCTGGACGTCCCACATGCGCGTACAGACCTGGTCGAGGAACCAGCGGTCGTGGGTGACGCAGACGAGCGCGGAGCGCCGCGCCTGGAGGTGGCGGGCGAGCCAGGCGATGCCCTCGACGTCGAGGTGGTTGGTCGGCTCGTCGAGGACGATCAGGTCCTGCTCGGCGATCAGCAGCTTCGCGAGCGCGATACGGCGCCGCTCGCCACCGGACAGCGGCCCGATGACGGTGTCGAGGCCCTGCGGGAACCCCGGCAGGTCGAGCCCGCCGAACAGCCCGGTCAGCACGTCCCGGATCTTGGCGCTGCCGGCCCACTCGTGGTCGGCGAGGTCGCCGATGACCTCGTGCCGCACGGTGGCGGCCGGGTCGAGCGAGTCGTGCTGCGTGAGCACCCCGGTCCGCAGCCCACCGCTGTGCGTGACCCGCCCGAAGTCGGCCTCCTCCAGCTTGGCGATCATCCGGATGAGGGTGGTCTTGCCGTCCCCGTTGCGTCCGACGACACCGATCCGGTCCCCCTCCGAGACACCGAGGGAGACACCGTCGAGCAGGGCACGGGTGCCGTACACCTTGCTGACTGCCTCGACATTGACCAGGTTGACGGCCATTTCACTCCTGTGCAGGGGGACGGGGTCGACCTACCAGGGTAGCCGCCGCGGACGGTGCGGCAGCGTGCGGCGGTCGATCATGGACGGGGGCCCGGTGTGGCGGGCAGGGGCGGCCGGGCAGGTGCGGGCCCTGTTCCCGGACGTCGAGCTGCGGCCAGGGCCGTCCGTACGCCCCAGGCACGGGCGGTCACCGTGTCCACCAGCCCCGCGCACGTCCCGGCCGCCTCGGCGACCGGCGTGGCACGGCGGTGAGCCGGACCCGGGCCTCCGAGTCCCTGAAGCCGCCACCGCGCTCTACACCGTCGCCCCCCGTTCCGATGCGCTCCGCGAGGCGGCGCCGGACCTGGACCGCCCCGGGCTGCGCGCCGCGCTGAAGCGCTTCGCGGACCGGTCGGCGGCCGCGCACGGCTGCTCGGTACCCGTGCGGTAGCGTGCGGCGTTCGATCAACCGATCGGTCAGGCTCAGGGGTGGGGATCTTCATGGGGCGGTACGGGGTGTCGTGGGGCGTCGCGGTGGCGGTGGCGGGCGGGGTGATGCTGGCGGGGTGTTCGTCGGAGCCGGCCGCGCCGGATGCTCCGCCCGCGAAGGCGGCCGAGAAGCCGAAGCCGAGCGCCCAGATCGCCAAGGGCGTCGTGATCGGTGGCAAGGGCACGCCGTGTGTGCTGCCGGTGTCGTTCGAGACGGCGCCCACATGGACGGCGGAGAAGGTGACGGTGGCGGAGGACCCGGATTTCGCCGCGCTGGCCGAGCAGGGCACGGTCACCCTCTCCTGTGAGGTCGACGCCAAGCCGGCCGGGAACATCGGCTTCCTCCGCGTCTGGACGGGCGACGAGGCGAAGGCGGCGCCGCGCGAGGTGCTCGAGGCGTTCGTCGGCGCCGAGAAGAACGCCTCGAAGATCGCGTACCAGGAGACGAAGGCGGGAGCCCTGCCGGCCACCGAGGTGACCTACACCATCAGCAGCGAGTTCACCGACGGGCCCAAGCCCGAGCGGGCCTTCGCCGTCAGCACGCCGCGCGGTCCGGTGTTGGTGCACCTGGGCGGGCTGGACGCCGGGGAGCACAAGGCGATGCTCCCCGCCTACGAGCTGGCCAAGCGGACGATCGGGCTCACCGGCTGATCAGGCACGGTCCGCCCGCTCCACCAGGAGCCGGCCCGCCAGGGCCGTCCGGCGCCTCCAGGTACCGGCCCTGCCTCCTGCAGGCCGAGCTCGACGAGGAGGCGGCGGGAGACGCCGCGCTCGCGTTTCCCGGCATCGACGTCATCCAGCTCGACACCGTGGCCCCCGTGCCGTCGCGAGAATGGTGCGCGGCGGCGGCATCGGCGGGCCCGACGTCTGCCATGCCCTCTACGCCGCCCTGCCCGCCCCGCACCGGTCGGCCACGGACCTGATCCTCACCCGTCGCGAAGACCTCTGTCCACCCGGAACCATGACCGTGGACATCGACGACGGACGTCTCGAGGACTGACGGCCCACGCCGTCACACCACGGTCGCCCCCGGCGCCGGCGACGACGCCACGCGGGCCGTGCGGCAGGTGCCCGAGGCGAGCAGGGCGTCGGCGACCGTACGGGCCGCGTCCTCGTCCTTGACCAGGAACGCGGTCGTCGGACCGGACCCGGAGACCAGGCCCGCCAGGGCGCCGGCCGCCGTGCCCGCGGTGAGCGTGGCGGCCAGCGACGGGCGCAGGGAGAGGGCGGCGGGCTGGAGGTCGTTGGCGAGGGCGCCCGCCAGCAGCGCGGCGTCGCCGGTGCGCAGCGCGTCCAGCAGGGCGGGCGAGGCCGCCGGGGCCGGGACGTCCGTACCGGCGACGAGCCGGTCGAACTCCCCGTACACCGCGGGTGTCGACAGCCCGCCGTCCGCGACCGCGAACACCCAGTGGAACGTGCCGCCCACCTCCAGCGGCGTCAGCCGCTCACCGCGCCCGGTGCCCAGCGCCGCCCCGCCGACGAGGCTGAACGGCACGTCGCTGCCGAGCTCGGCGCAGATGTCGAGGAGTTCGTCGCGGGACGCGCCCGTGCCCCACAGGGCGTCGCACGCCAGCAGCGCGCCCGCGCCGTCCGCGCTGCCGCCCGCCATGCCGCCCGCGACCGGGATGTCCTTGGCGATGTGGAGGTGGACGTCCGGGGAGATGCCGTGCCGTTCGGCGAGGGCGAGCGCCGCGCGGGCCGCCAGGTTGGTGGCGTCCAGCGGCACCTGGTCCGCGTCCGGGCCGGAGCAGGTGATCCGCAGCTCGTCGGCGGGGGTCGCCGTCACCTCGTCGTACAGCGAGACGGCGAGGAAGACATTGGCCAGGTCGTGGAAGCCGTCGGGGCGTGCGGCGCCCACCGCCAGCTGGACGTTGACCTTGGCGGGTACGCGTACGGTGATGCTCACGCTGTCCTGGCCTCCGCGATGCGTGCGAACTCTTCCACGGTGAGGGACTCGCCCCGCGCCTGCGGGGAGACCCCGGCGGCGACCAGCGCCGCCTCGGCGGCCGCCGGGGAACCGGCCCAGCCGGCCAGCGCGGCGCGCAGCGTCTTGCGGCGCTGGGCGAACGCGGCGTCGACGACCGCGAAGACGTCCTTCTTGGACGCCGTGGTCTTCACCGGCTCGGAGCGGCGCACCAGGGACACCAGGCCCGAGTCGACGTTCGGAGCGGGCCAGAAGACGTTCCGGCCGATCGCGCCGGCCCGCTTGACCTCCGCGTACCAGTTGGCCTTGACCGACGGCACGCCGTACACCTTGTTGCCCGGCCGCGCCGCCAGCCGGTCGGCGACCTCGGCCTGGACCATGACGAGGGTCCGCTCGATGGTCGGGAAGCGGTCCAGCATGTGCAGCAGGACGGGCACGGCGACGTTGTACGGGAGGTTCGCCACGAGCGCGGTCGGCGGCGGTCCCGGCAGCTCCTGGACGTGCATCGCGTCGGAGTGGACGAGTGCGAAACGGTCCTTCTTCGCGGGCATGCGGGCGGCGATCGTCGCCGGCAGGGCGCCCGCGAGCACATCGTCGATCTCGACGGCGATCACCCGGTCCGCCGCCTCCAGCAGCGCCAGGGTCAGCGATCCCAGCCCGGGCCCGACCTCCACGACGACGTCGTCGGGGCGGACCTCCGCGGTGCGGACGATGCGCCGGACGGTGTTGGCGTCGATGACGAAGTTCTGGCCGCGCTGCTTGGTGGGGCGTACGCCCAGCGCGGCGGCCAGTTCACGGATGTCGGCGGGGCCGAGGAGGGCATCGGGATCAGTGGTGCTCACCGATACAGCCTACGGCCGCAGTGCGGCCACGGGGTCGGCCCCCGCTGCACGTAGAGCTTCTTCGCCCGGTATGTCTGTTCGGAGGCGGGGGCGTCCTGGGCGACGCCGCTGCCGCCGAGGGCACGCCAGGTGCCGGGGTCGAACTGGTACAGCCCGCCGTACGTCCCGGACGCGTCGACCGCGTCCGGGCGGCCGCCCGACTCGCACTGGGCGAGGGCGTCCCAGTTCAGGTGGTCGGCGCCGGCGACGGAGGTGGGCATCGGCTTGGTGCCGACCAGCACCAGCCGGTCGACCGGCTCCCGTACGACCTCCTCGGCGATCCTCCGGGGCTTCTGCCTGACGCCGTTGACCGTGCGCAGCGCGTATGTGACGCGGCGCGCGCCCTGCCGCCCCTGGCGTTCGACGACCTCGGTGCCGGTGTAGAGGGTCGGGTCCTCGACCTTTTGCACCCCGTACGGGATGGGCTCCTCGCGGACCTCCTCGCCGGCGGTGATCCGCATGACGGTGATCGTCTGGCCGTCGCGCGGGAAGCTGCCGGGCGGTGCGGAGGTGGTGTCCTGGCCGCTGAGGGTGATGCCGGCCTGTTCGACGGCCTCGCGGACGGTGGCGGCGTTGGTGCGGATGGTGCGCTCGCGGCCGTCGGCCATGAAGGTCACGGTGCGTTCGGTGCGTACGTCGAGGGTGAGGCCGCGCCGCGAGATGGCGGCGGAGCGGGACACGGACAGGTAGGCGCCCTCCGCGCGGACACCGAGGGCGCGCAGCGCCTCGTCGACGGTGCGGGCGGTGGTCCACACGCGGCGGCGCTGCCCGTCGAGGGTGAGCGTCACGGGGCGGCCGTAGCGGAGGACGACCTCGTCGCCGCTGGTGAGCGCCTCGTGCGGCGCGGGCGCCACGAGGTCGTGCTCGCCGACGTCCAGGCCCTCGTCGGCGAGGAGTTCGGAGACGTCGTCGGCGAAGGTGTGCATGGTGCGCGGTACGCCGTCGACGCTGAGCCGCACGGCCTTGTCGTTGGCGACGAACGCGGTGGTGCCGCCGGCGAGGAACGCCACGACGAGGGCCTGCGGGACGAGCCGCCGCAGCCCCTCGGGGCGGCCTGTCCCGGCCGCCTTGCGGCGGCGGGCGGCGCGGCGGGCCTCGGCGCGGCCCCCGGTGGCCACCGCCGGGAGGGTGGGCGCCTCGGGGTCGACGCGGGACGTGCGGGCCCCTTGGCGGGGCAGCGACCGGTACACGGCGACGGGCGCGGGGGCGGGCGGGGGTACCGGCTCGGGGAAGGGGGCCGTGGTGGTGGCCGCGGCCGCCCATGTCTCGTACGTCGCGGGGACTTCGGCGCGTGCCTCCCGCCCGGCCGCGGGCGCGGGCGTCCCGGAGGCGCGGCGGCCGCCTCTGGTGGCGGCGCGGTGACTGCCCTGGGAGTTGCTCACGAGGCCCGGACCCTAGCGGAGGGGCGGTCACTCTCCAAAGCAACTCGACTACGCAGTGTCGCGCCGCTACCCTACGCGGCACTCCGCCCGTTATCGGTCAGTAATCAAATGCTCGCGCGGTGTTGACGGCGATCGCGGTCGACATGGCCTCCTCGTCGATCCCCCGCACCCCGGCCATCGCCCGGACCGTGATCGGAACGAGATACGGGGCGTTGGGCCGTCCGCGGTACGGCACGGGCGTCAGGAACGGCGCGTCCGTCTCGACGAGGACGAGGTCCAGTGGGGCGACGGCCAGCGCGTCGCGCAGCGGCTGGGCGTTCTTGAAGGTGACGTTCCCCGCGAAGGACATGAAGTACCCGGCTTCGGCGCAGATCCGGGCCATGTCGGCGTCGCCGGAGTAACAGTGGAAGACGGTCCGCTCGGGGGCGCCCTCCTCGGCGAGGATGCGCAGGACGTCGTCGTGGGCGTCGCGGTCGTGGATGACGAGGGCCTTGCCGTGCCGCTTGGCGATCTCGATGTGGGCGCGGAAGGACCGTTCCTGGGCGGCCATGCCCTCCGGTCCCGTACGGAAGTAGTCCAGGCCGGTCTCGCCGACGGCCTTGACCTCGGGCAGCGCGGCGAGCCGGTCGATCTCGGCGAGCGCGTCGTCGAGCGCCGCGTCGCCGCCGCCCTCGCGCGCCCCCTGCCGCGACCACCCTCCCCCAGCCCCAGGGGGCTGGGAGGTGCCCCCAGGGTCCCCGAGCACGATGCGCGGCGCCTCGTTGGGGTGCAGGGCGACCGCCGCCCACACGGGGTCGTACGCCGCGGCCGTCTCCGCGGCCCAGCGGGAGCCCTTGAGGTCGCAGCCCACCTGGACCACCGTGTCGACGCCGACGGCGGCGGCCTTGGCGAGGGCCTCCTCGACCGTGCCGGCCTGCATGTCCAGGTGGGTGTGGGAATCGGCGACCGGCACCCCGAGGGGCTCGGGCAGCGGCGGCGGGGCGTCCTTGGAACTCATGCCCCGATCGTACGGAAGCGGCCGGGACCTACTTGCGGTGGAAGGCGTGCAGCAGGTCGGACAGGTGCCAGTGGTGCGGCTCCCTGGCCGGCTCGGCCGGCGGTGCCTCTTCCGTCTCCTGCTTCCGCTCCTGGCCGAGGGTCGGACCGGCCGACCCCACGGAGCCCTTCGTCGGCTCGGCCTGGTGCTGGGCGAGCAGTTCGAGCACCGAGGAGACCTGGCCGGCCCGCATGATCCGGACGCGGTGCCGTCCGCAGTTCACACAGGTGGGGTTGGAGAGCGGCGACGGCACCCGGCGGCCCCCCGCCTTGTACACGACGAACTCGTGCCCGCTGATGTCGGTGTGGTGCTCGATGTCGTACGCCTGCTCCCAGCCGTACCCGCAGTTCATGCAGGCGAAGGCATATGCCTCATGGCCGACCGGAGTACTTGTCGTCTCGCTCATGCCAGCTCCTTTCCACTGCAACCAGTGGACGCCTTCACGGGCGGGAGTGCGTAGGCACCTGTCGAATAATGGACCGGTTTTGGGGCGTCCCATGCCGAAAGGCCTGCCGCACGGTCTGGTCTTTGCTTTTCACGATAGTCCTTTACCCTCTGCCGGGGCCTGGCCAGACGCGTTCTTTGCCGCGACGACGGCGTCGAACACCTCACGCTTGGGCAGGCCCGCCTCGGCGGCGACCGCGGCGATGGCTTCTTTGCGCCGCTCCCCCGCCTCCTCGCGCACCCGCACCCTGCGCACCAGCTCGTCGGCGTCCAGCTCCCCGGGCCCGGTCTCCGGCGCCCCCTCGACCACGATGGTGATCTCGCCGCGTACGCCCTCGGCGGCCCAGGCCGCCAGCTCGCCGACGCCGCCGCGCTTGACCTCCTCGTACGTCTTGGTCAGCTCGCGGCACACCGCGGCCCGCCGGTCGGCGCCGAACACCTCGGCCATCGCGGCGAGCGTGTCGTCGAGGCGGTGCGGGGCCTCGAAGTAGACGAGCGTGCGACGCTCGCCGGCGACCTCCCGGAGCCTGGTCAGCCGCTCGCCCGCCTTGCGCGGCAGGAAGCCCTCGAAGCAGAACCGGTCGACGGGCAGCCCGGACAGCGCGAGCGCGGTCAGCACGGCGGACGGCCCGGGGACGGCCGTCACGCGGATGTCCCGCTCGACGGCGGCGGCGACCAGCCGGTAGCCGGGGTCGGAGACGGACGGCATGCCCGCGTCGGTGACCAGCAGCACGCGCGCGCCGCCCGCGAGGGCCTCGACCAGCTCGGGCGTACGGGCCGACTCGTTGCCCTCGAAGTACGACACGACCCGGCCGGTCGTGTGCACGCCGAGCGCCTGGGTCAGCCGGCGCAGCCGCCGGGTGTCCTCCGCGGCGACGACGTCGGCCCTCCCCAGCTCGGCGGCGAGGCGGGGCGGGGCGTCCGCGACATCTCCGATCGGGGTCCCTGCGAGTACGAGCGTTCCGGTCACCGTTCCTGTCACAGGGGTCATCCTCGCAGCCCGGACGGGCGACTCGCACAGGCGCGTTCCCTACGATGGCGCGGTGACCAGTACTGCTCATAAGGCCCTGCACGGGCAGGACGCCGCGAAAGAGCCGCCCCCGTGGCAGCAGCGCCTGCGCCGTTTCGGCTATGTGCCGCGGCCGGTGACGGGCCTGCGCGAGCGGTTGGTGCCCCCGTACGCCCGTCCCTCGGACCGGGTGTGGACGGTGCTCGGCGCGCCGCCCGCGGTGGCCGGGCGGCTGTGGCGGCTGGCGGCGTGGGGCGGTCCGCTGCTGGTGGCGCTCGTCGCGGGGCTGCTGCGGTTCTGGAACCTCGGTCAGCCGCACGCGGTGATATTCGACGAGACGTACTACGCCAAGGACGCCTGGGCGCTGATCAACCAGGGCTACGAGGGGTCGTGGCCCAAGGACGTCGACGCGCGGATCCTGGCGAACCCCGACGCGGTGGCCGTCCCCACGGACCCCGGTTATGTGGTGCACCCTCCGGTCGGCAAGTGGGTCATCGGGCTCGGCGAGTGGATGTTCGGGTTCGATCCGTTCGGCTGGCGCTTCATGGTGGCGGTGCTGGGCACGCTGTCGGTGCTGATGCTGTGCCGGATCGGGCGGCGGCTGTTCCGGTCGACGTTCCTGGGCTGCCTGGCGGGCGCGCTGCTGGCCGTGGACGGGCTGCACTTCGTGATGAGCCGGACGGCCCTGCTGGACCAGGTGCTGATGTTCTTCGTCCTCGCGGCGTTCGGGTGCCTCCTCATCGACCGGGACCACTCGCGCCGGCGGCTCGCGGCCGCGCTGCCGGTGGACGCGGACGGGGTGCTGCGGCCGGACGCGACGGTCGCGGAAACGCTGCGCCTGGGGTGGCGGCCGTGGCGGATCGCGGCCGGGCTGATGCTGGGCCTGGCGGCGGCCACGAAATGGAACGGGCTGTACGTCCTGGCCGCGTTCGGGGTGCTCACGGTGCTGTGGGACGTGGGCGCGCGCCGCACGGCCGGCGCCTTCCGGCCGTACGAGAGCGTCCTGAAGCGGGACCTGCTGCCGGCGTTCGTCTCGACGGTGCCGGTGGCGATCGTGACGTACATCGCGTCGTGGTCGGGCTGGATCTTCACGGGCAAGGGGTACTTCCGGAACTGGGCCACCACGGAGGGCAAGGACAGTTCGTGGTCGTGGCTGTTCCCCGACTGGTGGCGCAGCCTGTGGCACTACGAGTCGGAGGTCTACAGCTTCCACGTCAATCTGACGTCGGGTCACACGTACCAGTCGAACCCGTGGAGCTGGATCGTGCTGGGCCGGCCCGTCTCGTACTTCTACGAGGACCCGCGCGCCGGCCAGGACGGCTGCCCGGCGAACGCCACGGAGAAGTGCGCCCGCGAAGTCCTGGCCATCGGCACGCCCCTGCTCTGGTGGGCGGCGTGCTTCGCGCTCCTGTACGTCCTGTGGCGCTGGTTCTTCCGGCGCGACTGGCGGGCGGGCGCGATCGCGTGCGCGGTCGCGGCCGGGTGGGTGCCGTGGTTCTTCTACCAGGAGCGCACGATCTTCCTGTTCTACGCCGTGGTGTTCGTACCGTTCCTGTGCCTCGCCGTGGCGATGATGGTCGGCGCGATGCTCGGTCCCCCGGGCACGGATGAGGCGGCCGAACGCCGCCGGACGATCGGGGCGGTCGGCGCTGGCGTACTGGTGCTGCTCATCGTGTGGAACTTCATCTACTTCTGGCCCCTGTACACGGGCGAGACGATCCCGATGGACGACTGGCGGGACCGGATGTGGCTGGACACCTGGGTGTAGGCAAATTTCGCCGCCGCGTTGTCAGTTGTGCTGTGTAGTCTGTTTTACAGCCGGGGGGAACGGGCCTTGAGCGGCGTGCGTGACCGCGTGTGCACACGTGGCGCGCGTGCCGTTCGTGCGGCCCGTACGGGATCGCCGTTTCCCCCGTGACGCACGCACCAACGGGGATACGGGGAAAAGACCATGAGACGGAGCACACGTGTGCTCGCGGCGCTCGGCGCCGCCGTCGGCTCGCTGATACTCGTCACGCAGCCGGCCTCGGCCAACTCCTTCGGGCCGACGTTCGCGGACAACAAGGCGCACAGCTTCTTCTTCGACGACGACCTGTCGTCGGGGCAGCGCAACGGCATGGACTGGGCGCGCAAGAACTCGCTGGCGCCCACGGACATGACGACAAGCCTGGACAGCCGGTACAACAACCAGGTCGACGTGTGGGCGTACGCCACGTGGAACCCCACGGGTGACCAGAAGAACTGGTACGCGTGGACCACGTGCGTCAAGAAGGTGAGCGGCAGCTCGTCCAAGTGCGACCAGTTCACCATCGTGTTCAACCACAAGATCCCGCACTCGAACTACAAGTCGCTGTCGTGCCATGAGATCGGCCACAGCGTCGGCCTGGGCCACGCCAGCGGCAAGAACAGCAGCTACTCCTCGGCGAATCGTTCCTGCATGCGGGGCAACCCCGATCACAACTACTACGCCAACCACGACAAGAACCACATCAACGGCCGTTACTGAGCAGGACCGACAGAGCAGAGGAGAGTGAGCAACCGATGAAGCGCACACACATCACACGGGCGGCCGCCGGCGCCGCCACCCTCGCCGTCCTGCTGGCCACGGCGGCGTGCTCGTCCGGCACGCCGCAGGCCGACGGGGAGCGCGGCACGTCCACCGCCACGAAGGCGTCCGGCGACTTCTGGGGCGCGCACGCGGGCGCGGCGGCCTCCGAGGTCGACCCGCCGACGAGCGTCCCGGATCTCGCGAGCCGCTCGGACCTGGTGGTCCTCGGCACCATCACGGGCGCCAAGGAGGGCAAGGACTACACCGAGCCGGGCAAGCCGCCCAACCGCACCTCGAACGTCGAGATCGAGGTCGAGAAGGCCAGCAAGCCGGGAGTGACCGGCGCGGTCGTCGAGTTCACCCGCGACCCGGGCCACAACCTGAAGGACATCACCGCCAGCCTCCCCAAGGGGAAGTACGTCTTCTACCTCACGTCCTGGTACGAGGGGCCTGACGGCCCGGTCTACAGTTGCGCGTCCACGGCCTCGTGCGTGGTCGCCGCCAAGGACGGCGCCCTCCAGACGCCCCGCGACCCTCAGACGGCGCACGAGCTGACCGAGGGCACCAAGACCGCGGCTCCGGCCCAGGCGGGGAAGACGGCTCAGTCCGCGCCCTCCGGGCCTCAGCGGCTGAACAGCGCCGAGGACGTCTTCGCGCTCAGCACCGCGCGCTGAGCGGGTGGGCACACGGGTCCCGGACATCGAGACCGATGTCCGGGGCCCTGACGTTCCGGTCGGGTAACAGCTCACTCCTGTTGTCAGTGCTGTCCCGTAGGGTGGCTCCCGTTACGTGCTTGAACATGTTCAAGCGGGCTCCTGGGGAGGGGGACTGCACCATGCGCAGTGGAGCGAAGGTCGCCGTCATCGGCGGTGTTTTCACCGTCGTCGCGAGCGGCGTGGGGTACGGGGCGTACAACCTGTGGAACGGGATCACGGGCGGGACGACGCAGACCACCACGTCGGCCGCGGCCCCGCGGAAGGCCGGTTCGGGGCCGGTTACCGCCGAGGAGGTCGAGCGGACCGCGAAGGACTTCCTCGCCGCGTGGGCCAAGGGCGACGAGGCGACGGCCGGTGAGCTGACCAACAACGCCGGCACCGCCACGCCCGCCGTCGCCGGCTTCCGGGACGAGGCCCACGTCTCGAAGGCGGTCATCACCCCGGGCCAACCGGTGGGCCCGAAGGTGCCGTTCACGGTCGACGCGACCGTGACGTACGAGGGGCAGTCCAAGCATCTGACGTACGCCTCACAGCTGACCGTCGTACGCGGCGTCACCAGCGGCAAGCCGCTGGTCGACTGGGAGCCGTCGGTGATCCACCCGAAGCTGACCGACCAGTCGGCGCTGCGTACGGGCGAGGCACCCAACCCGCCCGTCAAGGCCGTCGACCGCGACGGGGTGGAGCTGACACCGGAGAAGTACCCGTCGCTCAAGCCGGTCCTGGACCAGCTGCGCGAGAAGTACGGCTCCGAGGCGGGCGGGAAGCCCGGCATCGAGACGTGGATCGAGTCCACGAACGAGGGCGGGGCGGACCAGACGCTGCTGACGCTCACCAAGGGCGAGCCGGGCACGCTGCGGACGACACTGGACGCCGACGTCCAGGCGGCGGCCGAGCAGGCGGTGAAGCGGTACGGCGAGTCGTCGGTGGTGGCCATCAAGCCGAGCACCGGGGAGATACGCGCCGTCGCCAACAACCGCGAGGACGACTGGAACGCGGCCTTCCTGGGCGTGCAGGCACCCGGCTCGACGATGAAGATCGTGACGGCGGCCATGCTGCTGGAGAAGGGCCTGGTGAGCGCCGACCGCCCCGCCGAGTGCCCCAAGAACGTCATGTACCAGGGCCGGTCCTTCCACAACCTGGACCATTTCGACCTCCCGGCGGGAAGCACCTTCAAGGAGAGCTTCAAGCGGTCCTGCAACACCGCCTTCATCAAGCTGATCGACGACGTCGGCGACGACGCGGCGCTGGGCAAGGAGGCGCGGGACGTCTTCGGCATCGGCCTGAACTGGCAGACGGGCGTCGCGACCAAGGACGGTTCCGTGCCCGCGGAGAGCGGCGGTGTGGCGGCGGCCCAGTACATCGGACAGGGCACCATCCAGATGAACGTCCTCAACGTCGCGTCCATCACCGCCACCGCGAAGAACGGCAGCTTCAAGCAGCCGGTCATCGTGCCGCGTGACCTGGACGACCGGGAGATCGCCACCGCCTCCCGCCCGCTGGAGGGCTCCGCCGCCCAGCAGTTGCGCGAGATGATGCGGGCCACGGCGACCAGCGGGACGGGTGCGGCGGCCATGTCCGGGGTCGGTGGCGACAAGGGCGCGAAGACCGGCTCGGCCGAGGTCGGCGGCCAGGCCGACTCCAACAGCTGGTTCGCCGGCTTCGCCGACGACCTGGCGGCCGCCGCGGTCGTCCAGTCCGGCGGCCACGGCGGGGACGCTGCGGGCCCGCTCGTCGCCTCCGTACTCAAGGCCCGGTGACGACAGCCGGTAACGCACTCGCATGGCCCGTACAGCTACCGCTAGCGTGCGGGCCATGAGCGCTTCACTCGCCCACCCCCGTTTCGCCGAGGCCCTCCGCGCGCTCGGCCTGCACGACATCGAGGTCCGCCGCTTCCCCGACGCCACCCGCACCGCCGCCCAGGCCGCCGCCGCGATCGGCTGCGACCCGTCCGAGATCGTCAAGTCGCTGGTCTTCGCGGCGGACGGGCTGCCGGTCCTGGTCCTGATGGACGGCTCGTCCCGGGTGGACGTGGAGCTGGTACGGCGCGAACTGGGCGTTGCCGCCGTGACCAGGGCGGACGCCGACCTCGTACGGGAGACGACCGGGTACGCGATCGGCGGCGTGCCGCCCTTCGGGCACGTGACCAGGACGCGGGTGCTGGCCGACCGGGGCCTGCTCGACCACGAGGTGGTGTGGGCGGCGGCCGGTACGCCGCACACGGTGTTCCCGCTCGCCCCCAAGACGCTGATCGCCCACGCGGGCGGCACACTGGTCGACGTACGCGAGCGGACGGCGTGACGCCGCTGGTCGCCGCCGCGGTGCTGATCGCCGCGGTGACGCACGCCGGCTGGAACGCGATCGCGCACCACATCAAGGACCAGTTGCTGTCCTTCACGCTCATATCCGGCGGCGGGGCGCTGATCGGAGCGGTGGCCGCCTGCTTCGTTCCGCTGCCGGCCGCGGCCGCCTGGCCGTACCTGATCCTCTCCGCCGCCCTGCACGTCGGCTACATGGCCCTGCTGATGCGCTCGTTCACGCTCGGCGACTTCGGCCAGATGTACCCGATCGCCCGCGGAACGGCGCCGCTGGGCGTCACCATCCTGGCGGCCGTCTTCGTCGACGAACTCCCCGACGGCCTCCAGCTCACCGGTGTCGCCGTCGCCTGCGCGGGCCTGGTGGGCCTGGCGCTGTGGGGCATCCGGGGCACCGGCAGCCGCCCGCACTGGCCGGCGGTCCTCGCCGCCCTCGCCACGGGCCTCGCCATCGCCGGCTACACGGTCGTGGACGGCGTCGGCGTCCGCGCCTCGGGCACCCCGCTGGGCTACATCGCATGGCTGATGCTCGTACAAGGCCTCGCGATCCCGGCGTACACCCTCCACCGCCGCCGCACCGCCCTGGCCGCCCAACTCCGCCCCCACGCCGCCCGCGGCCTCCTCGGCGCGGCGCTCTCCATCTCGGCCTACGCCCTGGTCCTCTGGGCCCAGACCCGCGCCCCCCTCGCCCCGGTCGCCGCGCTGCGCGAATCCTCCATCATCGTCGGCGCTGCCATCGGAGCCCTGCTCTTCAAGGAACGCTTCGGCGCCCCGAGAATCGCGGCGGCCGGCCTGATGGTGGTGGGCATCGGACTGATGCTGCACGCGGGGTGAGCCCCTCGCGTCGGCCTTTGACGGGTGCTCCCGCCTCTCCGGCAGCGGTCTGTCCACGCCGGACGGAGCGTGCGGAGCGTGCGGAGCAGCGCTGAGTACGGTCCGGGCAGGACCCCGAGCAGCTAGGGTTTGGCTACAAGGTGATGAAGGAGGGCCGCCCGTGGCCAAGGTCAACATCAGCCTGGACGCCGACCTGGTGGTGGAGGTGATGGTGCTGGCCGGCATCGGCTCGCCGCAGGACGCCGTAGAGGTCGTCGTACGCGACTACATCGCCCGCGGCCACCGCACGGAAGCCCGCACCGAGCTCAAGGACCAGAGCCTGCGCGAGACCGACGCCCGCCCGCAGGACCCCCAGGGCTGAGCCCCAGGGCGCCATCGGTCCGTAGGGTTGCCGTACCGGTGTGCGAACTGGGTGGCACAGCACCCTGTCACAGCTCAGCGGGGTGCACGGGGCGGGACGTGCGGTACTGGTCACCGTTCCGGGCCGCCCTCCCTCCCGAGAGTCGCGGGCTCCGGCACCCTGTCAAGGGCGCTTCGCGTCGGCTTCGCCGATGGGCTTCGCCCACCCTTGACAGGCCGCCTCCACCCGCGCGTTTTCTCTCGGAGGGCGGCCCCGGGGAGCAGGCACCCGGAGGGCGCACTGCTTTGCCGGCGCTCGTGGCCGAGGCGGCCCGGCCGGGGCAGGCGCGGCAGTGGAATGGGGCGGTGGCGGCACAGCTTGGCGGCAGGCCGCCGTCTCTGGGTTGCGGTACAAGACCTCGCTCCCGTGGGTGGTGGGTGCGCCGGAGTGCGATGGGGCATCCGGGCTCGGCTCGGCGACTGCGGTCCGGCGGAGGGCTGCGGTTCAGGCAGGTGGCCGGGGTGGGTGCGGGGTTGGGCCGGGGCGGAACCCCACCCGGTCAGGGCACGGCAGGCACCCGGCCGCCGGGACGGCAGGACCAGGCGGGGCCTGGCCTCCGGCTGGGGCCAGGGGCCACAGCCTCCCGGCCAGTCGGGCGCGGCCGGGTCGGTCCGGCCCCCGACACCGGCTGGCGGGCACACCCTCTGCCGCCCTGAGCGGGGAGCTCGAAGTCCGGGAAGGGGCCCTTCCAGTCACAGCCGTATCGGCTCACTGGGGTTGTGGGCGGGATGGGACACCCGTGCCCGAATGCTCATCGCCGGGAGGTGTCCTACACCGCCCACAAATCCCCAGCCCCGGTGCCGGTGTGACGGTGGGGGCCGGTGAGGTGTCCTGGTGAGGCAGGCGGGGTCAGAGGGACTTCGAGCCCCGCACACCGCGTCCGCAGGACGCCAGGCGCCGGTCGTCGTGCCCCGTCGCGGGACCAGGTCGGCCCGGCACCCGGGACGGGGCAGCCCCCGCCTCGAGGAGTCCAGCGGGATCCGGACACCGGTGCCCCGGCGCCGCTGCTCTGCGGGGCCCGCAGGCAGTCCCAGTGGGCCCGGGCACCTCATCTGCCCCCCAGGACGGCCCCTCCGCCCCCTACAGTCACACCCGTATCGGACCACCGGACGTGTGGGCGGCATGGGACACCCCGGCCCCGACACCCCCGGTCGGGACGGTGTCCCACACCGCCCACAACACCCCAACCCTGAGGCCAGTGGGACCAAGGAGACCGGTGGGGCATCACCGTCACACAAGCGGGACCGCCCAGCACGGACCAGGCGCACGGCGTCGCCGGCGGCCCGTACGTGTCCCACGGCGATGTTCTCAACAACCCGAGTCCGCTGGGCTGACCATCCCCCGCGCCATCCCCCGCGCCCGCCCGCGCCCGCCGCTCCGGGCGGGCGCGGGCGCCGTCAGCAGACCCAGTTCCTGGGCGCGGAGGACCGCGCCCAGGCGGTCGACGGTGTCGAGCTTCCGGTAGAGGTTCTGCAGGTGCTTGTGCACCGTCCGTACCGAGACCCCGAGCCGGCGGGCGATGGCCGTGGCGGGCAGTCCCTCGGCGAGCGTCAGCAGCACGGCCGTCTCGCGGGGCGTCAGCCCGCAAGGCGTGGTCGGTGTCCCCGGTACACCGCCTTGCCGCCACCGCGTCAGCAGCCTGTACTGAGCGACGGCGGCGGACAGCAAGGGCTGGACACGCGTGGCGTAGAGGAGGTCCTGGGTATCGAAGTCGGTTCCGGCGCGGTGGACGACGAAGCCACGGACGGAGCCGTGGGGGTCGGGCAGCGGGAGACCGAGCATGTGGCGAGTGCCGAAGGACCGCCGCATGGCGCTCGCCGTCTCGCTGTGCGGCCAGACGCGGTCACCGGCCAGCTGCGCCGCCGTCCGCGGGCCGCGGTTGGGGCGGATGGCGTAGTGGCTCGCGAAGGGATACCCGGCCCTGACGTACTGGGATGTCCGGTCGTCCAGTTCAGTCGGGGCGGGGGCGTCCCGGTGCCAAGCGGCGACCGCGCCGCTGGACGGGGTCCACTCCTCGTCCTTCGTGATCAGGACCGTGCCGTCAAGCGCGCGTAAGAGTTCCTGGGCGATCAACTGCCGGAGGGTATCGGGCTGGTGGCTCTCCAGCAGGGCGACGGCAAGGTCGAGCATCCGCTCGTAATCGGCTTTCCCCAGGTACGGCACGGCCCCCTCCGCAGTCCATACGCACTTCTCCCCATGGAACGGCCACCGCCACGCTGCCATCGTAGGGCGTGCCGGATCCCCACCGCAGACAAGTCCACCCCCACGACCTTCTGTCCCTGACAGCTGTCGGAAGGAAAGTCATGCGCCGAACCTCACGCACCCTGCGTGCGCTCGCCACCGCGGGCCTGATGACCGTCGCCGGAGTGACCGGCGGCCTCGCCACCGCCGGCACGGCCACCGCCGCGGAGTCCGGAACCCTGGCCTGCGGCTGGGACCCCGACGCCGCCGCCGGCATCGCCTACTACAACCACTGCGCCAACAACCGTGTGGTCATCCGTGTCGAGCGGCACAACGCCTCCGGCTACGACCAGTGCGTCGGACCCGGCAGGACCTACCTCGGCAGCACCTCCGTCATCAAGTACGCCTGGTACGCGGGCCGTCTCTGCTGACGGACGGCCGACACGCGCCCCGCACGGCCGTGGCCCGGCCGTGCGGGGCGCACGCGCGCGTGTACCTACGCGACAGCGGCCTTCACCGCCCGTACCAGGGCCTGCGCCCTGGGGTCGGCCGTGACGCCCTTGCGCATGCCGTTGGTGACGTAGCCGAGTGCGATGCCCGACACCGGGTCGGCGAAGCCGAGGGAGCCGCCGCGTCCCGGGTGGCCGAAGGAGCCGGGGGACAGCAGGGGCGAGGCGGGGCCGTGGAGCATGTAGCCGAGGCCGAAGCGGGTGGAGACCACCAGGACCCGGTCGGGGCCCACGGACTCCTCCGTACGCGCCATGGCGAGGGTCGCCGGGGCGAAGAGGCGATGGCCGTCCACGGGGCCGAGGGTGGCCGCGTAGAAGCGGGCCAGGGCGCGGGCGGTGGAGATGCCCGCCGATGCGGGGAGTTCGGCGGCGCGGTAGGCGGGGTCGTTCTCGTCCGGCGACGGGGCGATGGCGCTGAAGGCGCGGCGGGTGAGCGAGGCCGGGTCGGCGTAGGCGTCGGCGACCGAGCGCTTCGGGCGCAGCGTGAGCGCGCCGCCGTGGGCGGGTTCCTCGACCGGGCCGATGCGGCCGACCCGGTGGGCCTCGTCCTCGGGGAGGCCGATCCACAGGTCGAGGCCGAGCGGGCGGGCTATCTCCTCGGCGACCCAGCGGCCTATGGTGCGCCCGGTGACCCGCTGGACCAGCGCGGCCAGCAGCCAGCCGTACGTGTGCGCGTGGTAGCCGTGGTCGGTGCCCGGCTCCCAGGCGGGTGTCTGGGCGGCGATGGCGTCCGACGACACGGAGAGGTCGGCGGCCTCGGCGAGGGTCAGCGGGCGGTCCGGGGCCGGGACGCCCGCCTGGTGCGACAGCAGGTGGCGCACCAGCGCCCGTTCCTTGCCCGCCGCCTTGAACTCGGGCCAGTACGTGCCGACGGGCGCGTCCAGGTCCAGCTGCCCGCGCTGGTGCAGCAGCAGCGGTACGGCGGCGGCGACGCCCTTCGTCGCCGAGCGGACGACCTGGGCGGTGTCCACGGCCCACGGGGCGGTCCCGTCCACGTCGCGCGTGCCCGCCCACAGGTCGACCACCTTGCGGCCGTCCCGGTAGACGGCGACCGCGGCGCCCCGCTCCCCGCGCTGCTCGAAGTTGCGTACGAACGCGTCCCTGACCGGCTCGAAGCCGGCCTGCACCGTGCCCTGGACGTCCATCGCCCACCCCTTTCGCTCAGCGGCTCCCACCCATGGTGCAACGTGCTAGTGGGGCGCCGGCTTCCGGGTGGGCCTCGCGGTCGGGTCGAAGCCGAAGGGCAGCTCCAGGCGGTGCGTGCGCATCAGTTCCTCGTCGGCGAGCAGGCCGCTGGTGGGGCCGTCCGCCGCGATCACGCCCTCGCTGAGCACCACCGCGCGGGGGCACAGTTCGAGGGCGTACGGAAGGTCGTGGGTGACCATCAGGACGGTGACGTCCAGGGAGCGGAGGATGTCGGCGAGTTCGCGGCGCGAGGCGGGGTCGAGGTTGGACGACGGCTCGTCGAGGACGAGGATCTCGGGCTCCATGGCGAGGACGGTGGCCACCGCGACCCGCCGCCGCTGGCCGAAGGACAGGTGGTGCGGGGGCCGGTCCGCGTACTGCTCCATGCCGACCCGGGAGAGGGCCTTCAGGACGACCGCCTCCAGCTCGGGGCCGCGCAGTCCGGCCGCCGCCGGGCCGAAGGCGACGTCCTCGCGGACGGTCGGCATGAACAGCTGGTCGTCCGGGTCCTGGAAGACGATGCCGACGCGGCGGCGGATCTCGGCGAGGTTGGCCTTCTCGACGGGCAGCCCGGCGACGGTCACCGTCCCGGCGCCGCCGGTGAGGATGCCGTTGAGGTGGAGGACGAGGGTGGTCTTGCCGGCGCCGTTGGGGCCGAGCAGCGCGACCCGTTCGCCGCGCTCGACGGTCAGGTCGACGCCGAAGAGCGCCTGGTGGCCGTCGGGGTAGGCGTACGCGAGGCCGCGGACGTCGAGCGACGGCACGAAACTGAGACTCATAGCGTCCATCCCAGCAGACAGATGAGCAGGGCGGTGAGCGGGAGGGCGGCGGCCGAGGACCACTGGGCCCGGGTGGCCGTCACCTCGTCGATGACCGGCATGGAACCGGCGTACCCGCGGCTCACCATCGCCAGGTGGACGCGTTCGCCGCGCTCGTAGGAGCGGATGAACAGGGCGCCCGCCGACTTCGCGAGCACACCCCAGTGCCGTACGCCCTTCGCCTCGAAGCCGCGCGAGCGCCGGGCGATGGACATGCGCCGCATCTCGTCGGTGATGACGTCGCCGTACCGGATCATGAAGGAGGCGATCTGTACGAGGAGGGGCGGCAGTTTCAGCCGTTGCAGGCCGAGCAGCAGGCCGCGCAGCTCGGTGGTGGCGGCGAGCAGGACGGACGCGGCGACGCCCAGAGTGCCCTTGGCGAGGACGTTCCAGGCGTCCCACAGGCCCGGTACGGAGACGGAGACGCCGAGGAGCTGCGTCTGCTCGCCGGGCACGACGAACGGCATCAGGAACGCGAAGGCGACGAACGGCACCTCGATGACCAGGCGCCGCAGCACGAACCCCGGCGACACGCGGGCCGCCGCCGCGACCGCGCCGAGGAGCGCGGCGTACGCGGCGAAGGCCCAGACGGCCTCGCGGGGCGTGGAGACGACGACCACGACGAAGCAGAAGACGGCGGCGAGCTTGCAGTGCGGCGGCAGCCGGTGCACGGGCGAGTGCCCGTGCCGGTAGAGCTTGTGGGCGTGACCGGCGCCCATGTCAGACGGTTTCCTCGGTACGGGATCCGGTACGGGCGTCGTCCGTACGACGCCGGCGTACCGCCCAGAAGACGCCCGTGCCGGCCAGGACCGTCGCGCCGACGCCGATGGTGCCCGCCAGCCCCCCGGACAGGCGGGCGTCTGTGAGGCCGCTGATGCCGTAGTCGGCGAGCGGCGAGTCGGCGGTGGCGTGGTCCTCGGCCTTCTTGTCGATGCCCTGGTCGGCGGCGACCTTCTCCAGGCCGTCGGGGCTGGCGGAGGCGTAGAAGGAGACGAATCCGGCCAGGACGAGCGCGGTCACCAGGCCGGTGGCCCACACCTTCTTCGTGGAGCGGGCGGCCACCGGGGCGGCCGCGGGCGCCGGGGTGGCGTCGACCAGTTCGCCGCCCACGCGCAGCTTCAGCGGCGCGGTCAGGCCGCGTGCCCCGTACACCAGGTCGGGCCGTACGGCGATGACGGCGCCGACCGTGGCGGTCGTGATCACCGCCTCGCCGATGCCGATCAGGACGTGGACGCCGACCATGGCGGTGAGGACCTTCGACACGGGTACGTCGGTGGTGCCGCCGATCGCGTAGATCGCCGTGAACGCGGCCGCCGCGGCCGGTACCGACACCAGGGAGGCGACGAACGAGGCGACGGTGATCGAGCGGCGGGTGCGCGGCAGGATCTTGACCAGGCCGCGGAAGAGCCCGTACGCCACCAGGACGGTGACCGCGCCCATGACGGTGATGTTGACGCCCAGCGCGGTGAGCCCGCCGTCCGCGAAGAGGACGCCCTGCATCAGCAGGACGACCGCGATGCACAGCACGCCCGTGTAGGGCCCGACGAGGATCGCGGCCAGGGCGCCGCCCAGGAGGTGCCCGCTGGTTCCGGCCGCCACGGGGAAGTTCAGCATCTGCACGGCGAAGATGAACGCCGCGACCAGTCCGGCGAGCGGCGCGGTCCTCTCGTCCAGCTCCCGCCGCGCGCCCCGCAGGCTGACCGCGACGGCGCCGGCGGCGACGAGGCCGGCGGCCGCGGAGACCGGCGCGTTGATGAATCCGTCGGGGACATGCATGCGGCGACCGCTTTCGGACAGGCGTATACGAACGGGTTCGATGATGGGTCCTTCTGCAAACGACTTGCAAGAGCGTCCACATCACAAAAGGGGGCGGGCGCACACCACGGAATGGTGGGACATTAGAGACAAATGAGGCGAATGTGAGGAGTCGGCCCATGGAGCCCCTTGAGGAAGGTGTCGTAGTCCACACCAAGGCCCTGATCGTGACCGACGGACCTCTCTCCCGCCCCGTCCCCGTGGCGATGCGTTACGAGCCGGCTCCCGGACCCGCCGCCGAGCCCGCCACCGTACGGCTGTGCTTCCCCGGCGGCACCGAGTGGAGCTTCCCGCGCACCCTCCTGGAGTCGGGCCTTCGCGCGCCCGCCCGGGGCGGCGACATCGGTATCTGGCCGTGCGGGCGCGTCCAGACGATCGTGGAGTACCACGCGCCGGAGGGCGTGGCCGTGGTGCAGTTCGACTCCTCGGCGCTGCTGCGCTTCCTGCGGCGTACGTACGCCGCCACCACGTCGACCGTCACCCGATGAGGCGATGACGGCGCGACGCGGCGGCGGCGTGTGACCGTGACGTGTGAGCGCGGCGTGCCTCAGACGCGTACGAGCTCCCGCTCGCCCTCCTCCGGGGCGTCGGTGGTGCGCAGGCCCTCGCCCTCCACGTCCACGTTCGGCAGGGCGCGGTCCAGCCAGCCGGGCAGCCACCAGGCCTTGCGGCCGAGCAGCGCGAGCACCGCGGGGACGACCGCCATCCGGACGACGAAGGCGTCGAAGAAGACCGCGACGGCGAGACCGAAGCCGATCATCTTGACCATCTGCTCGCTGGAGCCGATGAAGCCCGCGAAGACCGCGATCATGATCACGGCGGCGGCCGTGACGACCCGCGCCCCGTGCCGGAAACCGGTGACGATCGCCTCGCCGGGCCGTTCCCCGTGGACGTACGCCTCACGCATCCGGGTGACGAGGAAGACCTCGTAGTCCATGGCCAGACCGAAGACGACACCCACCATGAAGATCGGCATCATGCTCATGATCGGGCCGGTCTGCTCGACGCCGAAGAGCGAACCGAGCCAGCCCCACTGGAACACGGCCACGACCGCGCCGAGGGCGGCGACCACCGACAGCAGGAAGCCCAGCGCGGCCTTGAGCGGCACCAGCACCGAGCGGAAGACCACCATCAGCAGCAGGAAGGCGAGGCCGACGACGAGCGCCAGGTAGGGCAGCAGGGCGTCGTTCATCTTCTGCGAGAAGTCGATGTTCATCGCGGTCGCGCCGGTGACCAGCACGTCGTCACCGGTGGTGTCCCGGATCGAATGGACCAGGTTCTCCGTCTCGACGGAGGAGGGGCGGTCCTTCGGTACGACGGTGATGATCGAGGTGTCGCCGGCCTTGTTGGGGGTGGCCGGGGTGACGGCCGCGACCCCGTCCAGGCCCTTGATGCCGGTGACGGTACGGTCCGCCGCGGCCTTGTCGCCGTCGACGACGACCATCAGCGGGCCGTTGGAGCCCGGCCCGAAGCCGTCCGACAGCAGGTCGTAGGCGCGGCGCTGGGTGGTGGAGGTGGGCTGGGCGCCGTCGTCGGGCAGGCCCATCTCCAGCGACCCGGCCGGTACGGCGACGGCTCCGAGGCCGATCACGCCGACGAGCAGTACGGCGACGGGGCGGCGCAGCACGAAGCGGGCCCAGCGGGTGCCCATGTTGGGCTTGGCCTCGCCGGCCGGCTGGGGGTTCTTGCGGGCCTTGCGGCCGTGTACCCGCTTGCCGGCGTAGCCGAGCAGCGCCGGGATGAGGGTGAGGGCGATGAGGACGGCGATCAGGACCGTGCCGGCCGCCGCGAAGCCCATCTTCGTCAGCATCGGGATGTTGACGACGGCGAGGCCCACCAGCGCGATGACCACGGTGAGGCCGGCGAAGACGACGGCGGAGCCCGCCGTGCCGACGGCTCGTCCGGCCGCCTCCTCCTGCTCGCGGCCCTCGGCCAGCTCGGCGCGGTAGCGGGAGACGATGAACAGCGCGTAGTCGATGCCGACCGCGAGGCCGATCATCATCGCGAGGGTGGAGGTGGTGGAGCCGAGGTCCAGGACGGAGGCGAGCGCGGTGATCGTGGAGACGCCGATGCCGACGCCGATGATCGCGGTGAGCAGCGGCAGTCCGGCCGCGACGAGGGACCCGAAGGTGATGACGAGGACGATGCCCGCGACGATCACGCCGATGATCTCGCCCGCCCCGGTCTCGGGAACGGTCTGGAGCGCGTCGCCGCCGATCTCGACGGTGAGGCCGCTCTGCCGCGCCTCGGTGCCGGTCTCCTCCAGCGCCTCGCGCGTCGCGTCGGTCAGCTCCATGCCGCTGACCTTGTAGGACACCTGTACGTAGGCGGTGGTGCCGTCCCGGGAGACCGCCTGGACGGTGTACGGGTCGGTGACGTTCGCGACCTGGTCGGAGCCGGAGCGCAGCTCGTCGACGGCCTTGTGGACCTCGGCCTTGTGGCCCGGGTCGGTCATCTTCTGGCCGTCGGGGGCCTTGAAGACGACGCGGGCGGTGGCGCCGTCGGCACCGGCGGCCGGGAAGCGCTCTTCGAGCAGGTCGAAGGCCTTCTGGGCCTCCGTACCCGGTATGGAGAAGGAGCTGGACGTCGCGGCGGGCGCGGCGGCGGCGCCGACGCCGGCGAGCGCGAGCAGCGCGATCCATATGAGGGCCACGACATGGCGGCGCCGGAAGGCGGACCGGCCGAGTCGGTGGAGGAACGTTGCCACGGGGGCGTCTCCCGGTGATGGGTGGGACATGGACATGGGGAGTCGGCCCGACAGCGTGAGCGGTACGTGTCAGGTGGTGCGGGTGTGCGGGTGGAGCGGGGTGGAGCGTCAGACGCCCAGGGCGGGGAGGACCACTGCGTCGACGTACTCGGTGAGGAAGGCCTGGTCGACCACCCGGTCCTCGATGAGGGGGCGGGCGACGAAGGCGCCGATGAGCATGTGCGGGACGAGCCTGAGCGCCGGATTGTCCGCGGCGACCTCGCCGCGCCGCACGGCGCGGCCCAGCACCTCGTCGAGCCCGGTCATCTCGGGTGCGACGAGCAGTTCGCGCAGGGCCTGGAGCAGGTCGGGGTTGTCGTGGACGGCATGGGCGAGGCCCCGCATCAGGGCGGAGTCCTTCTCCATCTGGCAGTCGTCGGAACGCGCGAGCATCTCGTGGAAGTCGCCGCGCAGCGAGCCGGTGTCGATCTCGGCGATGTTCACCGGCTTGTTGTGCCGCAGGGCGTGGGCGACCAGCTCGGGCTTGCTCCCCCACTGGCGGTAGAGGGTGGCCTTGCTGGAGTGCGTGCGGGCGGCGACGGCGTCCATGGTGAGGGCGTCGTAACCGACCTCGCGGAGCAGGTCGAGGACGGCTTCGTAGAGCTCGGCCTCGCGCTCCGGGGTGAGCCTGCCGCGCGCCATGTCGCGACTCCTTCGACTATCGAGACGAAACGGTTTCGTACACCTGGGAGCTTACGGCAGCGGCGCTGCGAAACGAAACCGTTTCGTACGTGTGCTGGATCACGTGATCGGGTTGCCGGGCCCCCTCAGCGCGGAAAGCATGGCTGTGTGAGCAGCGACGGCGCATACCTCCGCTATCCCCATCTCCACGACGACCTGCTGTGCTTCGCGGCCGAGGACGACCTGTGGGTCGCGCCCCTGGTCGCGGACGGTGAACCACCCGGCCGGGCCTGGCGGGTGACGGTCGACCGGACGCGGGTCGGGCACCCGCGCTTCTCGCCGGACGGGGGACACATCGCGTACACGACCTGGCGCAGCCTGGACCCGGAGATCCACCTGGCGCCGGTCGACGGGGGGCCCGCGCGCCGGCTGACCTACTGGGGGTCGCTGGACACGCGCGTGTGCGGGTGGACACCGGACGGCGAGATCCTGGCCGTCGCCTCGCACGGCCAGCCGTTCTCGCACTTCTCGTGGGCGTACAAGGTCCCGGTCGACGGCTCGCCCGGCGGCCGGCTGCCGTGGGGGCCGGTCTCCGACATCGCGGTCGCGGACGTCGACGGCAAGCACCTCACGCTCCTCCTGACCGGCAAGCCGCCGCACGAGCCGGCCGCCTGGAAGCGGTACCGGGGCGGGGCGACCGGGCGGCTGTGGCTGCACGGGGAGCGGCTGCTGCCGGACCTCGAGGGCCACCTGGACTGCGCCATGTTCGTGGACGGCCGGATCGCGTTCCTCTCCGACCACGAGGGCGTCGGCAACCTCTACTCCTGCCTCCCGGACGGCACCGACCTCCTACGGCACACCGACCACGACGCCTTCTACGCCCGCCACGCCTCCTCCGACGGGCGCCGCGTGGTCTACCAGTGCGCGGGCGACCTGTGGATCGTCGACGCGCTGACCCCCGACTCGGTGCCGCGCAAGCTGGCGGTACGCCTCGGGGGGCCGCGCACCGGACGGCGTACGTACCAGGTGCCCGCGGCGAACAACGTGGACGCCGTGTCGGTGGACGAGACCGGCCGGGCCAGCGCCGTCTCCGTACGCGGCAGCCTGTACTGGCTCACCCACCGCGACGGGCCCGCCCGGACGATCGCCGACACCCCGGGCGTACGGGTGCGGGCGCCGGAGATGCTCGGCAGCACCGGGCGGATCGCGTACGTCACCGACGCCGAGGGCGAGGAGGCCGTCGAGGTGGCCCACCTCCCGCGCGCGAGCGGCGACCGGGAGCCTAGGCGGCTCGCGGCGGGCGAGCTGGGCCACGTCACGGAGATGGTGGCCGACCCGGAGGGCGAGCGGCTGGCGATCGCGTCGAACGACGGGCGGCTGCTGCTGCTCGACGTTGCGGAGGAGGCGGCCGGCTCCGAGGACGCGGCGGAACCGGACGGCGAGCCGGGCGACGAGCCGGCCGGCGGGCTGACGGAGCTGACCCGCTCGATCAACGGCCCCGTCCGGGACATGGCGTTCTCCCCCGACGGCGCCTGGCTGACCTGGTCCCAGCCGGGGATCGGCCGGTCGCTGCGCCAGATCAAGATCGCCCGGATCAAGGACCGGACGATCGTGGACGTCACCAACGGCCGCTTCGAGGACGAGAGCCCGGTGTTCACCCGGGACGGCCGCTACCTCGCCTTCCTCTCGTGGCGGGGCTTCGACCCGGTGTACGACGTGCACACCGGGGACCTGTCCTTCCCGCTCGGCTGCCGCCCCTACCTCGTACCCCTCGCCTCCACCACGCCGTCCCCGTTCGCGCTGTCGCCCGAGGGGCGGCCCGCGGCGGGCGGGCTGGACCTCGCGGAGGAGGCGGCGGAGGGCGACGGGACGGTGGTCGTCGAGTTCGAGGGGCTGGAGAACCGGGTGACGCCCTTCCCGGTCGCCGCCTCCAAGTACTCGTCCCTGCACCCGGTGAGCGGCGGTGGCCTGGTGTGGCTGCGGTGGCCGATCTCGGGCGCGCTGGGCGAGACGTTCGTCAACCCGGCCGACACCTCCGGGCGGCCGACCCTCGAACACTTCAACCTCGCGAAGGCCCGCAAGACCGAACTGGTCGACCACCTCGACTGGTACGCGGTGAGCGGCGACGGGACGCGGCTCGTCGTGGTCGACGAGGGCGACCTGCGGGCCGTCCCCGCGACCGAGCCCGGCGACAGCGACTCCACCGTGTACGTCGACTCGCGCCGGATCCTGCACGAGGTGGACCCGGGCGCGGAGTGGCGCCAGGCGTACGACGAGGCGGGGCGGATCATCCGCGCCTACTTCTGGGACCCGGGCATGAGCGGCATCGACTGGGACGCCGTCCTCGGCCAGTACCGCCCGCTGGTCGAACGGGTCGCGTCCCCCGACGAGTTCGCCGACCTGCTGCGGGAGGTGCTGGGCGAGCTGGGCACCTCGCACGCGTACGTCACGCCCGCGCGCCGCAACGAGGGCCCGCCGCACTACCAGCGGGCCCAGGGGCTGCTGGGCGCCAACTTCGTGCCGAGGAACGGCGGGTGGGCGGTGAAGCGGATCCTGCCCGGCGAGTCGTCCGACTCCAAGGCGCGTTCGCCCCTGGCCGGTACGGGGATCCGGGAGGGCGCGGTCCTCACGCACGTGGACGGCCGCCCGGTGGACCCCGTGACGGGGCCGTACCCACTGCTGGCGGGGGCGGGCGGGACGACGGTCGAGCTGACGTTCCGGCCCGCCGAGGGCGAGGGCCGGGCGCGGCGCGTCGCCGTGGTCCCGCTGATCGACGAGCGGCCGCTGCGGTACCAGGACTGGGTGGCCAAGCGCCGGGAGGTGGTACGGGAGCTGAGCGGCGGCACGTGCGGCTACCTGCACATCCCGGACATGGGCGGCTCGGGCTGGGCGCAGTTCAACCGGGACCTGCGGATGGAGGTGGCCCGGCCGGCCCTGATCGTGGACGTCCGGGGCAACGCGGGCGGGCACATCAGCGAGCTCGTCGTCGAGAAGCTCACCCGCAAGATCCTGGGCTGGGACCTCACGCGGGGCGCCCAGCCCGTCTCGTACGCCTCGAACGCCCCACGCGGCCCGGTCGTCGCCCTCGCCGACGAGGCCACCGCCTCGGACGGCGACATGATCACGGCCGCCTTCAAGCTCCTGGGCCTCGGCCCCGTGGTCGGGCAGCGCACCTGGGGCGGCGTCGTCGGCATGACGGGCCGCCACCGGCTGGGCGACGGCACGGTGATCACGGTGCCGATGAACGCGGCCTGGTTCGACGAGTACGGCTGGTCCATCGAGAACCACGGGGTGGCCCCGGACATCGAGATCCTCCGCACCCCGCTGGACTGGGCGGAGGGCCGCCACCGCCAACTCTCCGACGCGGTCGAGGTCGCCCTCGAGCTCCTCGCCCAACACCCCGCCGCCCGCCCCCCGGACTACTCCCAGGCCCCGAACCTGGCCCGCCCCAAACTCCCCCCGAGGCCGGGCCCTTGAGCCGGATCTCCGTCCCCGGCCCCCGCCTACGGATGGCGCCTCTCCAACGACGGGGCGGTGCCACTATGGGCAATGACCCAAGGGCCGAGCCGTACGTCACCCAACGGGTTTGATACGGAGGACGGCGGCGGTGTCGAGGATCTCGACAACCTCCAGGCTCATGGCGTCGTTGATGGTCGCGGCGGGTCCCTCGCTGCAGCTGAGCCCGACGCCGCCGCCCTCCGAGGACACGCCGCCGCCACCGGAACAACCCGAAACGCTGTAGCCCGACCCGGTCAGTGGCGCGACCATCTCGACCTCGCCGCCGGTGATCGCCGTCACCTCAATCGGCCCGAGGCCGTACCTTTCCGGCACTGTCACGACGTCCCCCACGGCAACCTCGATCTCACACGTCCCGTCAGCGCACGGCCCGGTCAGCGAGGGCGACGGCTTGGCCGTCTCCGTGGGAGCCGAACTGGGGTCCGACGCCGACGCCCGGGAGCCGGACCCACTGGGCCGACCCTCGGCGGACCCGTCCGAAGGATCCGAGGAACACGACGTGAGAGCGGCGAACACGACCGCAACAACAACTGCGAGGACGGCGGTGGATGACGTTCTACGCATCGTGGCCACCATTGAACCCCGCCACGACCGCGATCCCTCCCCGCCGCCTGGGCAGGCGCGCCGCCGAGACGCCCAGGGGGGACGTTCCCCACCGCGCTGTGACCAACGCCGCGCCATCCACGGCGGCCGCGCACCCCAGCCTTCTGATGACCCACCCCGTTGTCTTCATGGAGCCAGAATCCCGCCCGGAACGCTACGGCGTAACCCCACCGGCACAGGATCCCTGGTTCGCCCACCCGTAACTTCGACACACGTACGATGGCGCCCCGTTCCCTATGGCCGCGTTCCGCGTCGAGGGGGTAGTTGCGTGACTGCCGTCGGAGCACCAGCGGCGCCGGAACGGCGTGGTACGTGCGGCCCCGCGCAAACATCCGGCCATGGCGGGGCCCGTCCAGCCCGAGGGCACCGGCGCTACGGCACCGCCCACCGGCGCGGATGCGCAAGGGCGCACCCGGCGTCCCGGGTGCGCCCTCATGACAGCCGCGTCAGACGTCGTAGCGGTCCTGCGGCGTCCGCGTGTCGTCCTGCAGGCCCTGGCGCCGGTCCTCGCCCTGCTGGCGGCCCTTCTGCTGGCCCTTCTTCGTACGCTCCTGCGCCTCGCGCTTCGCGTCCTGGGCCCGCCGCTTGGCCTCTTCCTTCATCTCCTGCGACTTGTCCTTGAACTGGTCTGCGATACCCATCGAGGTTTCTCCTGAAAGGGTGTGGGGACTCCAGGGGCCGTGATCGGCCCCCGGCCTCGACCAGCCTGGCATGCCCGGACATACCGCGCATTTCGATCAATCCGTGACCGTTCAGTCACCCCGCGTACGCGCCAGCTCGTCCGCCGCGCCGCCCGCGCCGACCAGCCCCTTGCGCACGTTCGCGAGCCGTGGCTCGAAGCGCCGCATCTCGCGCTGCCCGACCGTCGCGATGAGCCCCGGCAGGTAGCCGCGTACCGACTGCATGCCCCGCAGCCACCACTGGGCGTACACGTGCGCCGAGCGCCGCTCGATCCCGGCGACGATCCGGTCCACGGCCGGGCCCAGCGGGTACGTACGGTTCGACGGCCACGGCAGTCGCTGCCGCAGCTCCCGCATCACGTCGTCCTCGTCGGCGCCGCGCACCATGTCGGTGTCGGTCCACGACAGGTAGCCGACGCCGACCCGCACGCCCTTGTAGCCGACCTCCGCGCGCAGGCTGTGCGCGAACGCCTCCACGCCGGACTTGGACGCGCAGTACGCGGTCATCATCGGCGCCGGCGTGATCGCGGCGAGCGAGGCGATCTGGAGGAAGTAGCCCCGGCTCTCCATCAGCACCGGCAGGAACGCCCGGCCCGTCACCGCGCCGCCGATCAGGTTGACCTCGATGACCCGCCGCCACGCGACCGGGTCGGAGTCCACGAACGGACCGCCCGCCGCGACGCCCGCGTTGGCGACGACGATGTCCACCTTGCCGAAGCGTTCCTTCACCTCACCGGCCACCTGGGCCATGGCCTCGTGGTCGGTGACGTCGACGTGCCACCAGTCGCTCTCGGTGTGCAGCCGCCCGGACACCTCCTTCAGCAGCTCGGGTTCGAGGCCCAGCAGCGCGACCCTGGCACCGCGCGCGGACAGCTTGCGCGCCAGCAGCTCGCCGACGCCCCGCGCCCCGCCCGTGACGACGGCGACCTGCCCGTCCAGGCTGACCTTGCTCATACGGCTTCCTCCTGCTCGGTACGGACGTACGTCGTCACCAGGGCGCGTATCCGGGCCGTCACGGCCTCCGGTGCCTCGATCGGCGTCATGTGCCCGACGCCCGCCAGCTCCTCCAGCCCCACGCAGCCCGGCAGGGCGGCGGCAAGCGCCCGCGCGTGGACGGGTGGCGTGAGCCGGTCGGCCGTACCGACGATCACCGCCGCCGGTACGGTCAACTCCCGTACGCCCGCCTCGACGTCCAGCCCGGCGAGCACGTGCGACCACGCCACCCGCACCCGGCGCGGGCAGGCGTGCACGATCCGGGCGCACTCCGCGACCCGTTCGGCCGGCGAACCGGGGCCCATGGTGGCGTACTTGAGGACGGCCCTCGACACGGGCGTGACCGGCCCGAGGGGCGCCCGCGCGCCCAGGACGGCCCGGGTCAGCCGGGTCCGCAGCCGCCCGGCCCGCAGCGGCAGCACCAGCGACTCGGCGACCAGCCGCGAGGGGCCCGTGCTGCACAGCAGAACCGCCGCCGCGTGCTCGCGCAGCCCCGGTCGCCCGGCGGCCGCCATGAGCGTCATGCCGCCCATGGAGTGCCCGGCGAGCACCGCCTTCTCGCCCGGCTCCAGCGTGGCGGCCAGCACGGCCTCCAGGTCGTCGGCGAGGGCGTCCGTCGTGTATCCGGACGGCCCGACGGCGGGCGTACGCCCGTGACCGCGCTGGTCGTAGACGATCACCCGGTGGTCGGCGGACAGGTCCCGTATCTGGGCGGCCCAGAACTCGGTCGAGCAGGTCCAGCCGTGGGCCAGGACCACCGCGGGGGCGCCCTCGGCCCCGTACACCTCGACGTGCAGCGGCGATCCGTCGGCGGAGATGACGTTCACGCCGCGGCCCCCTTCGAGAGCGAGCGGGCGCGGACGACCTCGTACTCCGACAGGTCCACCGCCCGCGTCGCCCGCCGGAACTCGGACGTCGTGCCCGGCCAGAGCGTGGTGTTGCGCCCGTTGGCGTCCAGGTACCAGCTGTCGCAGCCGCCGGCCTTCCACACCGTGCGCTCCATCCGGGCCTGTACACGCCGGTTCCACGCGGCGACCGCCGACGGGCGGGCGGCGAGCGCGGCACGCTCGCCGAGCAGGTTCAGCTGCCGCATGTAGTCGGCCATGTAGTTCAGCTGGGACTCGATCATGAGAATCATGGAGGAGTTGCCGAGTCCGGTGTTCGGCCCGATGATCGTCATCCAGTTGGGGAACCCGGCGGCGGTCGCGCCGCGCAGCGACTCCATGCCGTCCTTCCACGCCTCGGCGAGTGTGATGCCGTCCGCGCCCACGACGCGTTCGGCGATCGGCATGTCGGTGACGTGGAATCCGGTGCCGAAGATGATCGCGTCGACGTCCGTCTCCGTCCCGTCGGCGGCGACGACGGCCCGGCCGCGCACCTCCGTCAACCCGGAGGCGACGACGTCCACGTTGGGCTGCGCGATGGCCGGGTAGTACTCGCTGGACAGCAGGATCCGCTTGCAGCCGATGCGGTACGAGGGGGTCAGCTTGGCCCGCAGGGCGGGGTCCTTGATGGCCCTGGCCATGTTGGCCTTGGCGATCGACTCGACGAGCCGCAGTTCGTTGGGCCGCTTGGTGAACGCGGAGACCTGCAACTCCCGGATGCCCCAGAGCAGTCCGCGCCGCGCGGTGCCGGTGAACGGAAGCTGCCGGTGCAGCCAGCGCTCGACGCCGCTGATGGCGCGGTCCATGCGGGGCATGACCCACGGCGGGGTGCGCTGGAACAGCGTCACCTTGCCGGCCTTCGGCTGGATCGCCGGCACGATCTGGATGGCCGAGGCGCCGGTGCCGATCATCGCGACGCGCTTGCCGGTCAGGTCGTAGTCGTGGTCCCAGCGGGCGGAGTGGAAGACCTTGCCGCCCGCCTCCTCGAAGGCGGCGAGCCCGGGGATGTCCGGGATCTTGGGGTCGGACAGCGGGCCGGTCGCGGAGACGACGACGTCGGCGGTGAGCGTGCCCTGCGAGGTCTCGATCTCCCAGCGCAGCTCGTCGTTGTCCCAGCGCATCATCAGCACCTCGTGGTTGAGGCGGAGGTGCGGCCGCAGCCGGAAGGTGTCGGTGACGTGCTCCAGGTAGGCGCGGATGTGCCGCTGCCCGGAGAAGGTGCGCGGCCAGTCGGGGTTGGGCGCGAACGAGAACGAGTAGAGGTGCGACGGTACGTCACAGGCACAGCCGGGGTAGCTGTTGTCGCGCCAGGTGCCGCCGACGGAGCCGGCCCGCTCCAGGACGACGAAGTCGGTGATCCCCTCGCGGCGCAGCCGGACGGCGGCTCCGAGGCCGCCGAATCCGGATCCGATCACCGCCACTCGTACATGCTCGTGCTGGCTCATGCCGCCTCCGCATCGGAAATCCGAGATCCGTCAAAACCCTGCCAGCAATCACTGGCACGGTAGTGGGGAGAGTAGAGCAGGTCCTTACCGAGCGGTAGGGGTCGGACGAAGGAAGTTACCGGCGGTACGACATAGGGTTGCGGACGTGACGAACCAGCGGGCGAACGGGCATGCGGACGGCCCGAGGAGCGGACGGCGGGCGGACCGGTCGGCGGGCGCGGGGGCGGACGGCGGGGTGGACCGGCCGGCGGACGCGGGGGTGGACGGGGCGGCGAGCCCCAACCGCGAGTACCGCATGGAGGGGCTGGCCGAGGCGGCCGGCATCACCGCCCGCACCCTGCGCTTCTACCGCGAGCGCGGCCTGATCCCGCCGCCCCGCCGCGAGGGGCGCATCGCCTGGTACGGACCCCACCACCTGGCCCGGCTGCGGACGATCGCCGCCCTGCTGGAGCGCGGCCACACCCTCAACGGCATCGCCGACCTGGCCGCCGCCTTCGAGAGCGGCCGCGACGTCGGCGAGGTGCTCGGACTGGGCGAGCCGACGGAGGAGGAACCGGTCCGGCTCACCCCCGAGGAACTGGCCGACCACTTCGGCGACCAGGTCACGCCCGAGAACTTCGCCGCCGCCCTGGAGCTGGGCTACCTCGCCACCGACGGCCAGGACATCGTCCACGTCAGCCGCCGCCTCCTGGAGGTCTCGGCCGCGCTCGTCAGGGAAGGCGTGCCGCTCGCCGCGGTCCTCGCGGCCGCCGGCCGGGTCCGGGAACACGCGGACGCCCTGGCCGGCCTCTTCACCGAGCTGCTGCGCGACCACATGGCCGGCGACGCCGACGTCGTACGGCTGCGTCCGCTCGCCAAGAGCGTGGTGGAGGCGGAGGTCTCCATGGCCCTGGACCGCCGGCTGCGCGCCCTTCAGGAGGGCGGCCAGGAGGGGAGCCCGGAAGGCAGCCACCACCGCGCCTTGTAGATCCCGCCGTGCGCCAGCCGGTACGTCCGGGCCGGCCGGTGGACGGCCACCGTGCGCGTCCACCAACTCTCCCTCAGGCCCTTCTCCGGCACCGTGGACACCACCTGGCCGGTCACCGGGTCGTTCCCGACCGCCTTGACCCGCGCCCGGCTGATCCCCGCCGCGCCCGGGAAGTCCCGCAGGAACGTCCCGGTGCTCTTCACGTACTGGTACACGGCCGAGCCGCTGCTCACCCACAGCCGGTCCGGGTCCCCCGCCACCTGCCCCAGGTCGTGCCCGTGCGGGGTCGGCAGCCGCGCCTCGAAGGCCTCGTCGAGCGCCGGCGCCGCCGCCGTACCGCCCACCCTCAGCGCCACCAGCCGGTCCCCGCCCAGCGCCCACAGCACGCGCCGCCCGGCGTCCCACTGGAGCCCGTGCGCGTCCTCCAGCGGATATGTGACGTACCCGCCACCCCGCGATGCCGCGTAGAGCCGTACGACGTCACCCGTGCTGCCCGCGACGGCGACGTTGCCGTCCGGCAGCAGCTCGATGCTGTGCGGGTTGTCCCGGATGGTGCCCGGCGACAGCGTGCCGCCCCAGTAGCGCCTGCCCGACGGGTACTCCACCACCGCCGCGAAGCCGTACGAGGCCACCGTCAGGACGTACGTCCTGCCGCGCCACCTGCGCACCTTCGCCTCGCTCGGGTGCACCCAGCTGACGCCCGGCTCCAGGTCCGCGTACCGGGCGTCCCCGACCGGCGAGAACGCCCACTTCACGACGGCCGGATCGGCGCCCGGGTCCCAGGCGTACCGCCCGCCGTCGAGGAGCAGGACGCGCTTCGAGGCCTGGTCGGTGACGAGGACGTCGGGCGTCCCGGCGGGGATCTCGGAAGCGGAAACCGGGACGGTGGCCGACGTCGGTACGGTGGCGGCGATCAGCAGTCCGTACGCGACCGCCGCGATCAGGGCGGATGTCAGCGGCGTACGTACGGCGGTGATGCGCACACCGCCTTACCCTGCCAGAAGCATTCCCACCGACCGGGGCTCGCCACACCAGCCCTGACATACCCTCACTTCCGGATCACGCCATCCCGCTTCGTCCCCGGCCGAGGCCTACAGGTCGTACGCCGCCGTCACCGGGGCGTGGTCGCTCCACCGCTCGCCGTGCGTCGCCGCCCGCTCCACCCAGGCCTTGACCGCGCGGGCGGCGAGGCCGGGGGTGGCCACCTGGTAGTCGATGCGCCAGCCGGCGTCGTTGTCGAAGGCGCGCCCACGGTAGGACCACCAGGAGTACGGGCCCTCCTGGCCGGGGTGCAGGGCGCGGACGACGTCGACGTACGACGCCTCGTCGAAGACGCGGGTGAGCCACTCCCGCTCCTCGGGGAGGAAGCCGGAGTTCTTCCGGTTGGCCTTCCAGTTCTTCAGGTCGGCCTCCTGGTGGGCGATGTTCCAGTCGCCGCAGACGACCACCTCGCGGCCGTCGGCGGCCGCCCGCTCCTTGAGCTCCTTCAGGTACGGCAGGAACTCGCCCATGAAGCGGATCTTCTCGTCCTGCCGCTCGGTACCGACCTCCCCGGAGGGGAGGTAGAGGCTGGCGACCGTGACGCCGGGCAGGTCGGCCTCCACGTACCGGCCGCTGCCGTCGAACTCGCTCGACCCGAACCCGGTCCGTACGGCGTCGGGCTCGCGCCGCGTGTAGAGGGCGACGCCCGCCCGGCCCTTCGCGGCGGCCGGGGCGTGGACGGTGTGCCAGCCCTCGGGCGCGCGGACCGCCTCGGGGAGCTGGGACTCCTCGGCCCGTACCTCCTGGAGGCACACCACATCGGCCTCGGTGGCGGCCAGCCACTCCACGAATCCCTTTTTGGCGGCGGCGCGCAGACCGTTCACGTTCACGGACGTCACAATGAGCATCCGGGCACCCTACCGACAACGCCTCGAAGATCGCCTCGCATGAATGTACGATACTCCGCATGATTATTCGCCCCAGGCCGTTCGACCACCCCGACGCCCGGAAACTCAACGACATGGTCCAGCTTGAGTACGTCGAGCGGTACGGAGACGGGGGCGACCTCACCCCGCTGGACCCGACGATGTTCCGCCCGCCGCGCGGCCTGTTCCTCATCGCGTACGACGCGGCCGACCGACCCGTCGCCACGGGCGGCTGGCGCGCGCAGCACGAGAACGACGAGGGGTACGCGGACGGCGACGCCGAGCTCAAGCGCATGTACGTGATCCCCGAGGCCCGCGGCCTGGGCCTCGCCCGCCGGATCCTCGCCGCCCTGGAGGACGACGCGCGGGCCGCCGGCCGCACCCGCATGGTGCTGGAGACCGGCGACATGCAGCCGGAGGCCATCGCGCTCTACACGTCGAGCGGGTACGAGCCGTGCGCCAAGTTCGGCTACTACCGCGCGTACGAAAGCAGCCGCTGTTTCGCGAAGCCGCTGAACCGGCCGCTGAGCCGGCCGTCGAACACACCGTGACGCGCTCCTGACAAACAGGCGCCGTCCGTGGCACCCTGCCTCACGCACGTCGATCCGCACCGCTCTTCGTTCCCCCACCCTGCCCGGCCGCGCCGACCGCGCCCCGGGCACGGCAGAAGGAGACATGCGTGAGAGGCCAACGCACCGCCATGGGCGTCCTGCTGACCGTCGGAGCCCTGCTCACCGGCGCCCTGTCGACCACCACCGCCACCGCGGCCGAGCCGGCACCCGCCCCCGCCCCTGACACCAGGACCGTCACCGCCGCCGAACAGCGCACGGCACGGACCTTCTGGACCGCCGAGCGAATGCGCGGCGCCACCCCGCTGGACCTGCGGCTCACCCCGCAGGCCGTCAAGAAGCTCAAGGCCCCGAAGCCGGGCGGCTCCGCGCCGACCACCATCGCGCCCACCGCCTTCCCGCACGCGGGCGGCCCCTGGACCGGCGGCGGAGCGGTCGTGAAGACGTCCGGGCGGGTGTTCTTCACCTTCCAGGGCCGTACCGCCTCCTGCTCCGGCAACGCCGTGACCAGCCAGAACGCCTCCACGGTCATCACCGCCGGGCACTGCGTGAAGTACCAGGGCAGCTGGCACACCAACTGGGTCTTCGTCCCCGCGTACAACAACGGCCAAGCCCCCTACGGCCAGTGGACCGCCACCAAGACGCTGACCACCCCGCAGTGGGAGGCGAGCGAGGACATCAACCACGACATCGGCGCGGCCGTCGTCGCACCGCTGGGCGGCCAGAAGCTCACCGCCGTCACCGGCGCGCAGGGCATCCAGTTCAACGGCGGCTACAACAAGCAGATGTACGCCTTCGGCTTCCCGGCCGCGTCCCCGTACGACGGCTCCAAGCTGATCTACTGCAGCGGGAACTCCTCCAAGGACTTCCTCTTCTCCCAGGACCACAGCCTGGGCTGCAACATGACCGGCGGCTCCAGCGGCGGCCCCTGGTTCACCGGCTTCAGCGAGGCGACCGGCACCGGCCTCCAGGTCTCGGTGAACAGCTTCGGCTACACGTTCCTGCCGAACCGGATGTTCGGCCCGTACTTCGGCAACGAGGCCAAGGCCCTGTACGACAAGGCCCAGGTCTCCTGACCACCGGCTGAGCACCGGCGCGGACCACCGGCGCCCGGCGGGCCCCCGTGCCCGCCGGGCGCTACGGCCGCAGTGCCGTGTCCACCAGGGCACGGATGTCGTACCGGAGCCCGCCGCCCGCGCCGCTCCCCACGAGCCGGTCGAAGACCAGGCCGTCCACGCAGGCGAGGAGCGTCACCGTGCGCCCGTCCGGGTCGGGGACGCCGTGCGCGGCGAGGAGGTCGCGTACGGCATCACGCGCGGCGTTCTCGCGCGGCGCCAGGATGTCCCGCAGCTCCGGGTGGCGCACGCTCTCGACGGCGCACGCGTACCGGGCGAGGGACCGGCGCCGTCCTTCACCGGTCAGCCGCGCCTCGCTGAACCGGGTCAGCGCCTCGGTGAGCCCGGCCGCGTCCCGGGGCGCCGGCCGCTTCTCGCCCGCCGTGCGCAGCTCCGCCTGATCCAGTTCGACGAGCCGGGTGACGAGGGCGGTGAGCAGTGCCTGGCGGGTGCGGAGGTACGCCGATGTGGTGCCCGTCGGCAGCCCGGCGGCCGCGTCGACGGCGCGGTGGGTGAGCGCCCGCATTCCGCCGTCCGCGAGCACGGAGATGGCGGCGTCGGCGAGGACGGTACGACGGTCGGGGGTGGTCATCCTCCCTTTCTACACCCGTAGTAAACTTCTTCTACATCTGTAGAAGGGACGCGATCATCCATGCAGCCTGGACAAGCAGTGGTGGTCGGCGGCGGTATCGGCGGACTGGCGGCCGCCCTCGGGCTCCTGCGCACCGGCTGGCGGGTCACCGTCGTCGAGCGGGCCCCCGCCGCACTGGCCGACGCGGGCGCCGGGATCTCGCTGGCCGCCAACGGCATCCACGCCCTCGACGCCCTCGGCGCGGGCCCCGCCGTACGCGAAGCCGCGCGCCGCCAGCTCACCGGCGGCACCCGTACGCCCGGTGGCCGCCTGCTGGCCCGGATGGACGGCCACGCCCTGGAGCACGCTCTCGGCGCGCCGATCCTCGGCATCCCGCGCGCCACCCTGCACGAGCTGCTGCGCACCCCGCTGCCACCCGGCGCGCTGGTCGCCGGCGCGGAGGTGACGGCCGTCGAGGACGACCCCGAGGCGCCGCACGCGCGCGTGGCGACGGCCGACGGCAGGACGTACGACGCCGACCTCGTCGTCGCGGCGGACGGCATCAACAGCCGGCTGCGCGCCCAGGTGCTGCCCGGCGCCCCCGGCCCGGCGTACAGCGGCTCCACCGTGCTGCGGGCGATCACCCAACACCCGGTGGACGTGGGCGGTGCCGACTTCCAGCTGACCTGGGGGCGGGGCGCGGAGTTCGGGCACATCCTGTTCGCCGACGGGCGGGTGGAGTGGCACGCGGTCCTCAACGCCCCGGCGGGTGTGCGGCACCGGGACCCGCTCGCGGCCGTACGCCGCCGGTTCGCCGCCTGGCACGACCCGATCCCGGCGCTGCTGGCCGCGACCGCGCCGGACGCGGTGCTGCACCATGACGTCCACGAGCTGGTCACGCCCCTGCCGGCGTACGCGGTCGGGCGCGTCGCGCTGCTGGGCGACGCCGCGCACGCCATGACCCCGCACCTGGGGCAGGGTGCCTGCCAGGCCCTGGAGGACGCGGCGGGCCTGGCCGCGGCCCTGGTGGCGGCGCGCGACCTCCCGGCGGCGCTGGCCCGGTACGACGCGGAGCGGCGCCCGCGCAGCCAGGCGGTGGCCCTGGCGGCCCGCCGGGCCGGGCGGATGGGCCAGCAGCTGGCGAACCCGGTGGCCGTCGCCGTACGCAACGCGGCGATCCGGCTCACCCCGTCGAGGGCGACGATCCGGACGATCCTGCGGCACGCGGCGTGGACGCCGCCGGTGCTCAGCCCGCGTTGACCGCGACGCCCGGAAGCAACGGGGCGACCAGCGAGGTGAGGTCGTCCAGGGTCGCCGGCTCCGGCTCCCGCTCCGGTTCGGGTTCCGGGTCGCTGACGCTGCGGACGCCGTGCCGGTTGCCGGGGGCCGTCCCGGCCGCCGGTGCTCCGTGCCCGTGCCCGTGCCCCTGCCCGGGGACGGTGGCCGGCGGGCCGGGCGGCCGGTCCGGGGACGGGCGGCCCTTCCCGGAGCGCGCGGTCTCGACGTCCTCGGCCTTCCCCGTCTCCTCGGCCGCCCGCCGGGGCGAGGGGGCGCCCGCCGCCCCGTCGGTGAGCCAGCGCTGGGACGCCGCCCCGTCACGGAGCTTGACGACCACGGTGGTCCCCGGCTGCGTGGTGGCGGGCATCAGGCCCAGGCCCGCGTGCCAGCGGGGCACGAGGTGGCCCTGGACGCTCAGGTCGTACCGTACGGTCGCGGGGGCCTGCGTGGCGCACAGCCGCAGCACGACCACACCGGACGGCTCCTGGGAGTTCGGGCACAGGACGGGCGCGGTGGCGCTGCGCAGCAGGCCGTCCGGCTCGTACCGCCACGCCTGCGTCGGTGAGGCGGTGCACGGGGCGAGTGTCAGTTCGGCGCCGACCTGGGGCCGGCCGTCCCGGATGTCGAGGCACAGCCCGGACTCGGCGTTGCGCAGCCGGGTGTCCAGGGGCCCGGTGCCGTGGCCGGCGGACGCGGGCGGCCGCGGAGGGGCGGTCGTGGGCCGGGAGCCCGGCGCGGGCGCGGCGCTTCCGGCGCCGCCCGGCGGTGGGGCCGTCGGGACCGTACTCCCGGCGCTGGGCCCGCTGTCGCCCGGGTCCGCCCAGAGGCCGGACACGGCCGCCAGGCCCAGGACGCCGGTCATGACGAGCCCGAGTCCCACCAGGAGCGCTCCCCCGCCCGGTACGGCCCAGGCAAGGCGCCGCGCCACTCCCGTAGGCACGGCCCGCGAGTGACGCCCGGCCCTGCGGGCCTCGTTGGGCGTACGGGTACGGGAGCGGCCCGGCCGTGACTCGACGTACCCGCGGGCCCCCTCGCCCAGCACGCCCTCGGCCAGCAGCAGCGGCAGCCGTCCCTCGAATTGCCGCAACTGGTCCACCGCGTTCCGGCAGTGCCGGCACTTCGCCACATGCCGCTGAATGTCCGGGATCAGCGCCCCGCCGCGCCGCAGCGATATGTCGAGCAGCCGGTTGTAGTGGCGGCATTCCGCGTCCGCGGCGAGCTCCGAATGGGCGCGCAGACAACCGGCGCGGAACAGTTCGCGGGCCTCTTCGAGTCGTGCCGTCGCGGCACGCGGGTCGATGGCCAGCAAAGCGGCCGGAATGGATATCCCCTCGGCCTCGACCTCCCGGTGCCACAGCAGAACCTGCGCCGGTCCGGGCAATGCCGCGAACGCACGCGCCACGAGCTCCCGGCCGGGCGCGGGCCCGGCGGGATGCGGCAGCCCGGCCAGGAGGGCCGCGATACGCGGGTCGCCGGCCCACTCGGCGACGGTACGGCGCGCCGCCACCAGCAGCCGCGGCCGCAACGCCCCCTGCGTACCGCCGTCTCCGCCGCCGTGCCGCAGTTCGTCCAGCACGCGCGCGAACGCGGCGGACACGACCATCGAGGCGTATGTGCGCGAGGCGGTGAGGAGCGCCGCGTAGTCGCTCACCGCTCCGCAGTGCCGCGCCATCAGCGCGGTGGCGGGATAGGCGTCCTCCGCCACGCCCCCGCCGGGTGCGGCGCTCAGCATGCCGGCCAGTGCCGCGTCCGCTCCTCCGGACGTGGGCGCGTAGGGAGGCGGTGGCGGGACGGAATGTCCGGGACGGGGAGAGGGCATGGGTCTATTTCCATTCAGGGCATTGCGATGGGGGGTTGGAAAAGAACACCGCCTGATTGGTACATACCTTGTCGGTGCCGGATCCCTTTTGGGGTGCCACCGGCCAGAAATTCGAACTGTCGCTCAATTACGCCCTGTTGGGTCTGCGGGGCTGCACAGCTTTCCATAACCCGCCGCTATGGAACAAGAGTTCCGGCGCGCGCCACCGCTCGGCGACTGGGCCCCGCCTCGCGGCGCCCGACCACGCACCACCTGGGGTGACCGGTGTGGGTGCGGGCCGCTCACGGGGGGGGGGCCGCGCGGGACAAGGCCGGTCACCACGCCCCACCCTCCCCACATCAATTTCGTACAAGACACCCCGCCGAGACATGGCACAGCATGATCACTGCAAGCACGGGGGAACCGGCCCGGGGGGGCCGGAGTGGAGGGCGACATTCCATGAAACGTCGATCGGCGTCACCGAATTCGGCGGCCGTACTGTCGGTACTGGCCGGATCCGCGCTGTTCGGAACAAGCGGTGTGGCACAGGCCCTGGGGCCTGACGAAGCCCCCGCAGCGGCAGTAGGAGCCGCCCGGGTCCTGGTGGGCGGGGTCTTCCTGCTCCTGCTGGCCGCCCGCCGGCGCAGCCGGTTCCCGACCGCCCGCGCCCTGCCGGGCACCACAGTGCTGCTCGGCGCTTCGGTCGCGGTCTACCAAAGCTGCTACTTCAACGGAGCGGCCCGCCTCGGCGTCGCGATGGGATCGATCGTCACCGTGGCCACGGTCCCCGTCGCCACCGGAATCGTCGCCTATCTCCTGCGTGGCGAAAAGCCCACGAATCGCTGGTATCTGGCCACCCTTCTGGCCATTGTCGGTCTCATCGGATCAAGCGGTGTGGTGGGTGAGACACGGGCTGATATTTTCGGTTTCCTGATGTGCCTGACAGCGGGTAGCAGTGTGGCGATATACACAGTGCTGAGCAGCAGGCTGCTCGACGCCGGAGCTCCCGTCACGGAGGTGACCACGATCGCCGTCGCCGTATCCGGCTTCCTGCTCCTGCCCGTGCTGCTGTTGTCCGGCCCCTCCTGGCTCGGTACGCCCTCCGGGGCACTTATGGCGCTCTACCTGGGACTGTTCACGAGTGCCGTCGCCTTCTGGCTCAATGCGCGCGGGCTGCGGAAGGTCTCCCCGACCGCGGTGGCCACGCTCAACCTCGCCGAGCCTCTGGCAGCCGTCGTCCTCGCCTTCCTCGTACTGGGCGAGGAACCGTCGGCGGTGCAGGTCGCCGGGGCCCTGTCCATATGCGCCGGCCTCCTGGTCCTGGCCATGCGCCCGCAGGGCAAGGCGGCGCCGCCCGCGCAGACGACGCTGACGGCCCCTCCGGACATAGCCACACCAGTGACGCGTGATGCGTCAACACCACGGTAGTGAGCCAACGCGACAACACACGATGAAAGGCGGGCCGTCGTCGCCATGACTACTCCCACCAGGTTCGACTGGGACACCAAGATCGCGGTCGTTCTCCGCGACGATCTGCAGGACTGGCAGAAGCTCAACGTCACAGCCTTCACCACGAGCGGTATCGCGGCCACCGTCGACGGTGTTGTCGGGGAACCGTACGTCGACGGCGACGGAACGAAGTACCTGCCGATGTTCCGGCAGCCCGTACTCGTCTTCAGTGCGGATGCCCAGCGTCTGAAGACCATCCACGAACGGGCGCTGCGCCGGGACGTCATCGTGGCCGTCTACCCGGAGGCGATCTTCGCCACCAACAACGACGACGACAACCGGGCCACCATCACCGATGTCCCCACGGACCAGCTGGTGCTGGCAGGTATCGCCGTACGCGGTGACAAGCGCGAGGTCGACAAGGTGGTCAGAGGCGCCGCCATGCACACCTGACGGAGGGCTGTCCACCATGTCGACCACATCGCCTCCGACCGCCACCGTGCACGTCCTGCGGGTCTTCACCAATGCTCAAGGCCGGTACGGGAACCCACTCGGTGTCGTCCTCGATGGGGCGAGCGTGCCCGCCGACGGCCGGCAGGCGCTCGCCGCCCGGCTCGGGTACAGCGAAACCGTGTACGTCGACGGTTTCGCCGACGGAGGGGGATCCAGGAAGGTGCAGATCTTCACCCCCACGTCCGAGATCCCGATGGCCGGTCACCCGTTGGTGGGAACGGCATGGCTGCTCGCCCAACAGGACGGCACACCATCGGAGTTCGCTCTGAGTCCCGTACGGCTGGACAGCCCGGTGCCCTGTGCCGTCTCAGGGGCTCGGGCCCGGATCGACGTCACGCCCAGCACCGCTCCGGACTGGGAACTGGAGCAGTTGGCCGACCCCGGGGCGGTGGAGTCGGCCGCCGTTCCCGGACGTGGGGAACACTGGCAGCGCACGTTGATCTGGGCTTGGGACGACGCTCACGACGAGCCCACGGTCCGGGCACGGACCTTCGCCTGGGCATGGGGAGTCGAGGAGGACGAGGCCTGCGGCTCCGGTGTGGTGCGGCTGGCAGCGCTGCTGGGACACGGCGTACGAGCCCGGACAGGACGCGGATCGGTGGTGGAGGCCACGATGCGGCCCGACGGGCTGGTGCGCGTGGGCGGCCGGGTGGTGCTGGACGGGCGACGCGAGGAGCCCGTGGGGGCGTGACGAGGCCCGGTACCCTACGGGAACCAACGCGACTGTCAAGGCCCCGAGTTAGCCTGGACGTATGTTCCCAAGCCCTTTGGAGGGCGGCCCACCGGGCCAGGACCGGGCCGTTCTCTGGCGTCCTCCTCTGGCGGGCGTCGAGGTACTGCACGCCCGCTTCCGCCGCCATGTCTACGCCCGTCACGCTCATGAAGCGCTGACGCTCGCCCTGGTCGACGCAGGTGCCGCGGCGTTCACCTGCGGGGGCCGCGACTATCTGGCGCCGTCCGGCACGGCATTCATGATCCGGCCCGGGGAACCGCACACGGGCAGTCCGGCCACTCCGGCCGGATACCGCTACCGCGTGCTGTACATCGAGCCCCGGACACTGGACGAACTCCTCGGCCCACCCGAGAGCGCCGACGCGACGTCGACCCGGCTGCCGGCCAGCGGGACGCTGCGCGACCCCCGCCTGGTCCGGTCCCTGGCCCGGGCCCATGACGCGCTCGGCTCCCGTGCTTCGAGCCTGGCCCGCGAAAGCGCGCTGCTGGACGTCGGCCAGGCACTGGCCGAGCACGGCGCCGAGCACGGCAGTCCGGTCGTGGAGGTGCCACGGGTGGCGCGCATCGCCCGCGACTACTTGCACGCCCACCCCGACGCGGACGTCTCCCTCAAGCAGCTGTCACAGATCTGCGGCGTCGGCGTCCACCACCTCATACGTTCCTTCTCCGCCGCGATGGGGATGCCGCCGCACGCCTACCAGACACAACTGCGGGTCTGGCGGGCACGCTCGCTGCTCTTCGAGGGCCTGCAGGCCGCCGAGGTCGCGCTGCGCACCGGCTTCTACGACCAGGCGCACTTCACCCGGGTCTTCAAGCGCTACACCGGCGTGACGCCGGGCCAGTTCCTGCCCAGCGCGTCCGCCGCACCGGCCAGTCTCGCCACCGCCTCCCGGAGGACCTCCTCCCGCTTGCAGAAGGCGAACCGCGCCAGCCAGCGAGGAGAGTCCTGACCTTGGTAGAACGCCGATGCGGGTACGGCCACCACGCCGGCCCGCTCGGGCAGCTCCCGGCAGAACCTCACATCGTCCTCGTACCCCCAGGAGCGGATATCGGTCTGAAGGAAGTAGCCCCCTTCGGCACGGAAGGTGCGCAACCCGGCCCGCTCCAGCCCCTCGCGGAGCAGGTCCCTCCGCCGCTGCAAGGAACAGCTCAAGCTGCGGATCCAGGTGTCGCAGTCCTCACTGGACGCGAGCACGCGGGCAACCGCGTCCTGCAGTGGAGTTCCGGATCCGAAGGTGAGGAACTGTTTGGCGGAGAGCAACGGGTTGATCAGTTTCGCCGGTCCGCAGGCCCAGCCGACCTTCCAGCCGGTGACGCTGAACGTCTTGCCCGCCGACGAGATCACCACCGTCCGCTCACGCATGCCCGGCAGCCCCGCGATGGTCTCGTACGCCCGCCCGTCATAGACGAGGTGCTCGTACACCTCATCCGTCACGACAACGAGGTCGTGCTCGCGGCAGACGTCGGCGATATCGGCGAGTTCGGCGGGTGTGAAGACTTTTCCGGTGGGGTTGTGCGGGGTGTTGAGCAGCAACACCCTCGCCAGGGCGGACACGGCGGCGGCACGCAGGGCGTCTGCGTCCAGAGCGAAGCCGTCGCCGTCGACGGCCAGGGGTACGGGGACGAGTTCGGCCCCGGCCAGGCGCGCCACAGCCGCGTACGAGTCGTAGCAGGGGTCGAAGGTGAGGAGCCGGTCGCCGTTCCCGCAGAAGGCCAGCACGGCGGCCGCGATCGCCTCGGTGGCACCCGTGGTGATCACTACCTCGCCGTCCTCCGGCCGGTAGCGCGGCCCGAGGCCGTGGCGCGTGCGGTGATCCGCGACGGCGGCGCGCAGCTCGGGGAGTCCGGCGGCGGGCGGGTACTGGTTGCGGCCGGATCCGACAGCGTTGGCGGCGGCCTTCAACAGCCCGTCCGGGCCGTCGGTGTCGGGGAACCCCTGGCCGAGGTTGATGGCGCCGGTGCCCTGTGCGAGCTGTGTCATCTCGCTGAAGATCGACGGCCCGAAGCCGCGCATCCGTGGCGCGGGCTCCCAGGCGCGCACGTCCCCGCTTTCCGCCGCGCTCACCGCCCGGCTCCCGTCCCCTGCGGCGCCCCCAGGGACCGTACCTTCGCCCGTACGTCGACCGGCCGGCGGGCCGGGGCCGGCGGTGCGGATTGCGGCGTACCGACGTAGAGCCATCCGAGCAGCCGCTCCGTGGTCTCCACCCCGATGCACTCCCGGACCCACGGCGAGTCGATGGCACTGCCGGTGCGCCATATGGCGCCCCATCCCCGGCTGTGCAGCAGCAGGTGCAGGGTGTGGGTCATGGACACCGTGGCGGCGAGTTGTTCCCACTCGGGCACCTTGGGGTGCTCGGGTCGTGGGCAGAAGACGATGGAGACCAGCAGAGGGGCCCGCAAGGGCTTGGCCGCGGCGCGCTCGGCCTGGGCCGGGTCGGCGGCCGCCCGGCCGAGTGCCTCGCCCAGGCGCTGACGCCCCTCACCTCTGATCATGACCAGGCGCCAGGGCCTGAGCAGTCCGTGGTCCGGTGCGGTCGATGCCGCTTGGACCAGTTCCAGCATCTCGTCGTCGTCCGGTGCGGGTCCGTCCAGCCGGGTGACGCTGCGCCGGGTCAGCACAGCTTCCATCACGTCCATGCAAGCCCTTCCTGCGGTGTACGGGACGACATGGGCCAGAGGGCTTGAGTGGGGCCCTGTCGTGGAATGTCCTCGATCCTGCGGGCCGTCGGCCCGGGAGCGTCCGCCACCAGCAGCTGATCGGCCACCTCGGCGAACCCGGCCCGGAAGTGGTTGACGGACTTCACCCCGATGATGCGGCAGCGCTCCGGCATGATGCCGTGCAGCCGGAGGATCTCCGAGTCGAGGACCTGACGCCGTTCGGAGGCGACGATCACGTCCGTGGTCCCGACGGTGATACGGACGCACCGGCCGAAGTCCGTTCGCTTGCCCCGCCGCATCGCGGTCTGGACGATCGCGCCGTCCGTGATGGCGCGTACCGTTCCCACCGCCTCGATGGGCGGGCCGCTGGCCCAGCCGTGCCGCCCGCCCAGCCGGACCGGGAGGGTGGCGCCGACCCCGGCCGCCATCGCGACGGCCACGGTCTCCGGGTCCCAGAGCGTGGCGAAGCAGGTGGGCTCGGGCACGTCCAACAGGGCGCGCAGCAGGTGCGTGCTGTCGCCGGTGGCTCCGCAGCCGGGGTTGTCGGTACCGTCACCGATCACGACGGTGGCCGCGTCCGACGCGCGGGCCAGGCGTACGGCCTCCTCCGGGCCGATCAGTTCGCTGCGGAAACGCTCGCGGTGCTCGTCCAGCCAGCCGGCGACGTCCTCGCCGCACCGCCGGGCGAGCCCGTGATCCCCGTCAGTGACGGTCACTACGCTGGTCGCGGCCTGCTCGGTATCGGCGTACGGGAAGCCGTGGAACACGGTGCATGCCAGGACACCGGGCCGTTCCTCGGCCGACTTCACCCGTTCCATGAGGTCTCGCGCCGGAGAGCCCTCGGTCGTCGGGGACGGCGGCAGCAGCATCGGAAGCCTGCGCAGGTGTGTCACGGGGTGCGCCGCCCCCAGGGCGGAGGCGAAGGCGATCTCTGCGGCGAGCCGCGCGCGCTCCGCGCAGTCGGTGTGCGGGTACAGGTGGTATCCGCTCACCACATCGGCCAGCTCGGTGAGTTCGGAGGGCACATTGGCGTGCAGGTCCATGGTGACGGCCAGCACTGCCTCGGGCAGAAGGGTGCGGACAGCGCGCAGCACCGCGACGTCCAGCGAGTGGTGCGGCGCGACCACACCCGCTCCGTGGAGGTCGAGGAGGACGACGTCACACGGCCCGGCGGCGCGCAGCCGCGACAGCAGCCGGGCTTCAAGCTCGTGGTAGACGTCCGCGTCGACGGCGGGGCCGGGCTCCGCGCGGGCGTGGAACGCGGGGAGTACCTCGGCCGCCTGTGCCGCGCAGGCCGTCAGGTAGCCACCGGTGACGGTGTTGGTCCCGGTGAACTCCGCCAGGATCTCGTCGCCTTGGTGGAGCGAGAAGACGGAGAGCGGGGCCGTCCCCATGTACTCGACCATGAAGGTGCTCGACTCGTGCACCACCCCACCGACCGCTACCCTCAGCCCCTCGGCGCCACCCTTCATGGCCTCGCCCCCGGCACGGACTGACTCACCAGCCCGAGCGCGTTGTACCCACTGCGTCGGCGGGCCTCCCGCAGCGGCGTCCCCGCGGCGAGATCGGCGCGTATGGCCTCCTCGACAGCGACCACCCGCAGCACCTTCTCGGCTGTACGCTCCGCGAGGCGTGCGGGCACCACCAGCCCCCCGGCGTCGTCTCCGACGACGATGTCGCCGGGGTCGACCCTGACTCCGAAGACGGTCACCGGCTGCTGTACCGCTTCGAGCCGCACCCGGTGCTTGCCCGACTTCATGTAGGCGGCGCGGCTCCACAGCGGGTAACCCAGTGCGCGGATGGCGCCGACGTCCCGGCACGCGCCGTCGATGACGGTGCCGGCCACCCCGCGCCGGATCGCGGTCTCGGAGAGGATGTCTCCCCAGACCGTGCAGTGGGTGCGGCCTTCATTGGCGATCAGTACGACAGCCCCCTCGGGTACGTCGTCGACGAACTCCCCGGCCGGCGCGCTCTCCCCGTCCTCCACCGGCACGTATCGCAGCGTGTAGGCGGGGCCCGCCACGGCACGTGTTCCCGACATCCGCCGCAGCCCGCACAGGCCGGTGTCTCCGTGACCGAGCATGTCCAAGGCGTCGCTCACGGCGCTGGTGCCGTGCTCCTGGAAGATCTGCTGCGCGTTTCCCATCAGTGGTCCCCGCCCTTTGTCAGTTCCTTCTCTCGTTCGACCTTGAGGGTGCCGGTCGGCTCAGCACCGGTGCCCGGCCCGGGCAGGGGCCTCACCCAGCCCGGCTCGTGGAAGGCGAGGCGGGGCCATGCGCCGTCGTCGTCGTAGTACGTGTCGCTGGGGCCGACATCGCTGGCGAGGGTCATGTTGGGGAGGGTGGCGAGCGCCAGATTCGTCCACCGGCCGATCCCTTGGTCCCATTTGCCGCCGACGAACGTCGGGATGCCTTCGCCGGCGCAGAAGTCGTGGATGCGCACCGATTCGCCCAGTCCGCCGACCCGTCCCGTCTTGATGTTGACCATGCGGCAGGCACCGAGGCGTGCGGCCTCCTGCGTCTCGCGCAGTGAGTGCACCTGTTCGTCCAGGCAGACGGCCGTCTCCATGCGGTGCTGGAGCTCGGCGGTGGCCGGGAGCGAGTGCCGGGGAAAGGGCTGTTCCAGGGCGAGCAGGCCGAGTTCGTCCAGGGTCGTCAGGTGTTCGACATGGGATTCGTCGTAGGCGGCGTTGGCGTCGGCGATCACGGGCAGCTCGGGGAAGGCGGCGCGCACTTCACGTACAGGGTCGGTGTCCCAGCCGGGCTGGATCTTCAGTCGCACCCGCTGGTATCCCGTACGCGCGGCGTTCGCCACGTTCTCCAGCAGCTCATCGATCGTGGGCTCGATCCCCGCGGTGGCTCCGACCGGCACCGGGCGCACCGACCCACCGAGCTCCTCGCACAGCGGCCTGCCATGCAGCCGCGCCTGGAGGTCCCAGAGAGCTGTCTCCAGCGCGCCCTTGGCCTCCTCGTGACCGTTGACCTCGCGCCACAGCCGCATGCAGCTGTGCGGACCGCAGTCGTCGGCGGCGAGGAGCATGGGGCCCAGGTACTCCTCGATGACGTACCACGCCGTCACGATCGTTTCGTAGTTGTAGAAGGGGGTCTCCATGGCGGTGCACTCGGCACGACCGGTTCCCCCCTCGGCGTCCACTTCGACGATCAGCTTGGTCCAGGTGTGGTAGCGCTGCCACCGGTTCTCGAACGGCCGGGCCAACCGGGCGGTCACCAGCCTCAGGGCGACCCTGTCGACGTTCATGCGGATTCCTCCCCGTCCCGTGCTGCGGACGTCACGTGCACAGCGAGCTTCTGTCCGCCCTGGAAGACATTGACCCGCTCCCGCAGGCTTGCCTTGGACCCGAAGAAGGCGGTCCTGCCCCGTAGGACGTAGGCGTCGAGACTGAACGGCATGGCCACCACGCGCGGCACCCCGTCGGTGCGCACGGTCGGGTAGGCGCTGGGGGCCACGTACTCCTGGACGATCGCGGGCTGCCGGCCCGCCCTGGCGACCACCTCCGACCACGCCGAGTGCGATACGGCACGGCCGACGGTCACGCCGTCCCCGCGGATGTCGTACGGCTCCTTGATCACGTAACGGTGCTGCTCGTCAAGGACCCGGCGCGTGTCCGTGCGCAGCCGTCGGGTCCACGGCAGCAGCCCGGTCGTCAGGTTCCGGTCGTCGTCGTCGAAGTGGTGAGCGAACTCCTCCTCCTGCAGCAGCGCGAGAGTGAGCTTGCTCTCCGCCACATAGCGGGCGGCGAACGAGTTGACGTGCACGAGGTCCGTCTCGCGGAGCAGCCCCAGCCAGCGCTTGAGCAGTTCCGGGTCGTCCGACACCATGCGGTCCCAGGAGACCGTATTGATCTTGTTCCAGCAGACATCGACCCGCCGTCGCCCCGCCCATGCGTGACCGCCGGACGCGGTGAGCTCGTGCGGGTCGACGATCAGTGCGTCGACATCGAGCGTCCGGAAGAGCGCTGCCATCTCCCGGCTCTCGCGGTTCTCCTTGCCTCGTGGCTGGAGCACGGCCACACACGGTGTGCCCGGCAGGCGTCCGGCGTCGGACAGCGCGGCGGTGAGGACATCGAGCAGGGCGGCGCCGTCGGGAGCGACGTCGTCCGCGTGAGGGGGCAGCTCGACACCGGCGCGCTCCAGGATCGCGGCCACGACGGAGTGGACGCGGGGGGTGAAGAGCGTGCCGGCCGGTGCGTCGGCGTTGTTCTCCAGCACCCGCAGCTTCTCGCTGCCCTGCTGGAGATAGCCGTCCAGGCGGCATACGAGGATACGGGAGTCACGGCCCGCCTCGGCCTCACCGTCGATCAGGGCATCGGCCGCATGCCCCAGCCCGTACCAGCGGCGCACCTCCGGGTCCTGCCGGTAGATCCGTACGGCCTTCTCCAACAGCCGTACGTACGCCTCGAGTGTGCGGGCCGTGCGCGCGGCGGATGCGCCGTCCACGACGAGCGGCAGCGGGGAGAGCGGATGGTCCTTGTTCTGGAACACCGGAGCCGCACCCCGCGCTTCGGCCACCAGCGACGCCAGTCCCTGCCCCCCACGGCCGACGCGCATCAGCCGGGCCGCCAGGTCCAGCGCCGTGTCCCAGTCGATCAGCCCCGCCGGAGGGTCGTCCCCTCCCCCGGCGCCCACCGCCTCATGCGTGACCGGCTCTCCCACCAGCCACCACCTCCCCTTCCTCTCCGGGTCCCTCTCCGGACGGGGGTCCGCCCCTCACCTCTTCGAAGTACGCGATGATCAACTGCCTTGTGAGGGGCCTGAGTTCGTGGAACCGGCACTCCCGCCCGTCGAAGGAGGCAACCGGCGCGAACTCCAGCCCCGTGCCGCACAGAAACGCCTCGTCGGCCGCGTAGACGTCCTCACGTGCGAGCCGGGTCTCCTCCGCGACCGCCCCCAGCGAGCACGCGGCCCTCAGCACCCAGGAACGGGTGATGCTGGGGAGCACGTCTTCCGAGAGCGCGGGGGTGAGAAGCTTCCCGCCCCGGACGATGAAGAGCGCCGCTGTGGGCGCCTCGGCGATCCGCCCGTGCTGGTTCGTCAGGACGCAGCCGTCGTAGCCGGCTTCCCGGGCCTGCAGCCAGGCCAGCCGGGGGCCGGCGTAGTTGGCGATGTTCTTGGCCGCGGGCGGATGCACGGCTGCGGAGCCACGCTGCCAGTCACTGACGCACAGCGCCATCGCCCGCTCCTCGGCGAGCCAGCGCTTGCGGCCCATGGGGACGGCTGTGACGCTCAGCTCGGGCCGGGCCGGCTCCGCCAGCGTCCCCGGGTTGAGTGGGGTGGCCGCCACCCGCACATAGGCATCCCGTGTGATGGCGTTACGTTCGATCAACTCGTCGATCACGGCGGGCAGCTCGGCAAGCCCGGGATCCGGGAACCCCATGGCGTCCAGCGAAGCGACCATCCGGTTCAGATGCTCCGCGAGCAGGAACGGCCTGGCCAGGCCGCCGGTCGCCGGGGTGTAGAGCCTGACACCCTCGAACACGGACAGCCCGTAGCGCATGGCGAGGCTGTCGATCGGCACCAGGGCTTCGGCCCTGGTCACCCAACGGCCACCGAAGAACACATGCGGGTAGGGCGGGGGACCGCCCCGCCCCTCGACGGCCTGGGGGCGCGGCCCCTGGTGGCCGGGAGAGGCGGGGCGGGCGGCGGAAACGTGGGACACGCCCTAGTCCTCGTAGACGAAGACCGGTTCGGACGGGTCGTAGCCCGCGCGCAGCACGGCGTCGAAGTGCCGGTGCCGCAGTTCGATCGCCTGCCGCAGACTGTCCTTGGCGTCCTGCTGGCGCTTCGGGGTGTCGCAGTAGCGCAGCAGCAGTTGCCGCAGCGGCTCGGTGTGCTCGTCCTCCAGCTCGCTGACGCCGTCCTGGTCGGCGTCGCCGGAGGCGTGGTGCACGAAGAACTCGTAGCCCCACGTCGGGAGCTTGTAGACGTCGCGCATGACCGCCATCATGCTGTGGCCCGCGTCGTTGGTGATGGGGGGCTGTCCCTCCATCAGCATCAGTACGGAGGTGGCGCCGACGGTGAAGTGCACGTTGCTGTTGTTGCAGGCGTTCTTGTTGTGCTCGATCACCGCGACCGTCTCCGGGAACAGCTCGACCTCCGGGAGCGTGGCGGGGTCCACGCCGACGGACCGCCCGAAGTCCTCGAAGGTCTCGACGTGCCGCTTGGAGTTGGTCAGCCCGCCGGTCTCCTCCTCATAGGCGTTCTCGATGAAGGAGAGTCGCAGGTCGAGGTCGTCCACGCGGTGCGCGACACCCATCAGGTTCCGTGTCCACCAGCTCTTGATGGGCCACCGCTGGATCACGAAGGTCTGGAGCAGGCGCTTGGTGGCCTTCCCCCCGAGGATGGTCTGGTAGAGCGGACTGGTCATCTTCGACCGTTCCGCGATGATGCTTTCGATCTCTTCGATGAACGCGGTGCCGGACATTCGTCTCCTTCGGCTAGGTCTTTCCAGCGAACCTGGGACTGGCCCTCACGGGCGGGTCACTGACTGGTCACTGACTGGCGGACGCACCATCGAGAATCGTCAGAACATTCCTCGCGCCCGCCCCATTGAGCTCGGCCAGCTCGTCCATATTCAGGTCGAGCATCCCGCCGACCATGGCCTCGCATTGGGCGAGGATCTGGTTTCCCTTCCAGGGCTTCAGCAGTTCGGCCGCGGTCTCGATCAGCGGAGTGACTTTGAATTCACGGCCACTCCGGGACCGCAGATAAGCAGCGATGAGTTCCAGCGGAAGGTTCCCCCCGCCCTTCCCCATCCCGGACAACGAGGCATCGATGTACGTAAAACCCTGCTGCATGGCGGCCAGCGCATTCGCGAAACCCATACTGATGCCGTCGTGCAGGTGAAACCCGAGCACCGCACCGACGTTCTCACGCACTGGGCCCCATAACCGGGTGACGTCTTCGGGGAGCAGGCTTCCATTGGAGTCGGCGAGATAGAAGATGTCGACGGAGAGTTTCTCCGCGGCCTGCGCGGCTTCCGCGACGGCCCGCTCGGTCAGCTCACTGACCCGTATGAGGTTGACAGCGAACGCCATGCCGGCCCCATGCACAGCCTCCGCGTACGGCGCGAGCCGGGCCACCTGGTCAGGCCGCGTGGGCATGCGCACCATCCCGACCCCGAAATCGGCGAGCCGGGCAACGCTCTGCGGCATGGCGTCCTTCGCGTGCGCCATCACCACCAGCTCCGCCCCCGCCGCGGCCTCCCGGAGCTTCTCGAGATACGCGGGCGGACATGAGGCCGACGGCGCTTCGTCACCGTCGACCTGCTGCCGCTCCGGCCTCAGATATCCGACTTCGGAATAAGGGACCCCCGCAGCGGAACAGGCTGCCACTACCTGGGACGCCTGCGCAGTGGTCCAGGAATGTCCATTGACGTACCCGCCGTCGCGAATCGTGACATCGAGCAGCACTGTCCGATCTACCATTTAACCGCACTCCTGAGCCGATACGTCTTTCTCCTGATAGAGGTGCACCCTTGATTCAGGGCGAGTGACGACGAAAGTCAGGCGGGATGAGGTGAGGTGAGGTGTTCCCACGGAACACAAAGAGGAGAGCACGCCACTCTCCACTCCTCGAACACCGAGACCTTAGAACGACCACTCGAAGACAGGCAAGGAAGCAAGAACAAGTCAGTGGCCGAAAATCTACGAACGGTCTCAGAATGATCATTAACAACACATGAAGACGAAGGGCATAATCCGGCGTCAAGAGACAGCGGCACCGGCTCGTCCGCAGCGCCGCAAAGCATTGCGGCAATGCCGCCCCCACCTGCGGGGACGGCAGCCGGCGGGGAAACAGCGGAGCCTACGCGTCCGCCCTGCGGCCGCCGAGCCTTCCGCTCGTAAAGGAGTATCGGCGGCCCGAGTCGGCAGACCTCACCCATGCTGGCCGAAAGAAGCCCGCACCTCCTGAGGCGGTCCCGGCGCTTTCACATCAGCAGAGGCCCAAACGACGAGATCCCGTTCAGACGGTGACCGTCTGAACGGGATCTCGTGAACAGTTCGCAGGCTGACCCGCGAACGGTCCTTTGTGCGTGGACCTGAGGGGATTTGAACCCCTGACCCCCTCGATGCGAACGAGGTGCGCTACCAGTCTGCGCCACAGGCCCTTGCGACGTGTGAAACATTAGCATCCCGATCCGGGTGCTTGGAAATCCGTTCCCCGCGGGCCACGGAGAGGTGCCTCACGCCACCGTCGCCGGCCCTCTCACTCGTCGGCCTCACTCGTTGGCGGCGCGGGGGCGGTCCTCGTCCGCGTACTGGTCGAAGAGCGGTGTCCGGCCGTGGTCGTGGGAGCGGCGCGGCGGGTAGGGGCTCGGATGGGGGTTCTGGCGGGTCGCCGGGGGCGGGGTGGGTTCCGCCGGGGAGGAGCGGGCCGCGCTCCAGGTCTCCGGGTCGGTGACGTCGACGCCGCCCGTCGCGCGGGGGGCGACCGGGGCGGTGACGTAGGTGGGCAGCGGCACCGGGACCGGGTCCCAGCTGTCGCCGTGGGTGGGGCCGTGGTCGCGCTGCTGGTCCACCCACTCGGCGTGGTCGGTCTGCTCGACCAGCGCCCGGCGCCCGGCCTCCTGGGGGGTGAGCGCGGGGGCCGGTTCCGGGTCGGGCTGCTGGTGGCGAGCCTCGGGCGTGTCGCCCTGGTCGGGGGCGGGCCGGCCGCGCGGGCGGCTCTCGCGCAGGCGCTGCGCGGCGGCCTCGGCGCGGCGCCGGTCCATGACGTACACGAAGCGGCGGCGCTCCTGGGCCCGCAGGTGGACGATGTACGCGCTCAGCAGCACGGCGGGGACTCCCGGGGCCCACAGGAACGCCAGGCCGCCGACCGCCGCGACGATCGCGCCGAGCGTGAAGGCCAGGAAGAGGATTACCGTGGTGCGCCGGCGCCTGGCCAGCACCTTGGAGCGCCGGGCGCGCTCGGCGGCCGTACCGGCCGCACCGGCCGCACCGGCCGCTCCTGCCGGGCGGGGCCGCCCTGCGGGGCGGGGTCTCGCGGGCACGGCCTGCGGGACCTCCAGGCGCGCCTCGGTACGGGCCGGGGGCGCGGCAAAGGCCCGGACGTCGACCGAGCTGAGGTGCTCGGTCTCGGCGTCCGGGTCGACGTCGGGCGACGCCGCCTGTTCGGCGGTGCGCTCGCGCAGCTCCTTGGCGTACCGGCGCTCCATGCCCGCCCGTCCGGACAGGAGCCGGATGGCGGTGCTGAAGCGTTCCGTCGGACGGGCTTCGTTCAGCTCGTCCTGCCTGCGGAGCCACATCGGCACCAGGTAGGCGGCCCAGGCCCCGACGATGACTGCGTAGATGAGGCCGCTGCTGCTCACGCCTCACACCGTAGAGGGGTTCGCATCAGGCCATCGGCCAATTGGGCCGGTGTGTCGCACGATCTGGCTGATATCACTGAATTTTTTTGTGATTGATCGGACCGGTTGCGATGGATCGGCGGCCGAATTCGAACGTATTTTTTATTTCAGCGTGGGGTTCCCCGACTGATCCGGTGCCAGCGGCGCAGCAGCCCCTCCGGTACCTCCTCCGCGGTGAGCGCGAACACCAGGTGGTCGCGCCAGGCGCCGTCGATGTGGAGGTAACGCGGACGCAGCCCTTCCTCGCGGAAACCCAGTTTCTCCACGACCCGGCGGCTCGGAGTGTTCTCCGGCCGGATGCAGACCTCGATCCGGTGCAGCCCGACCGTACGGAAGCAGTGGTCGACGGCGAGCGCCACGGACGTGGGCATGACGCCCCGGCCGGCGACCTCGCGGTCCACCCAGTAGCCGACATGGCCCGAGCACATCGAGCCCCAGGTGATGCCCGCGACGGTCAGCTGGCCCACCAGCCGCCCCTCGTACTCGACGACGAACGGCAGCATCCGCCCCGCGTTCGCCTCCGTGCGCAGATGGCGGACCATCTGGCGGTACGTGGGGCGCTGGGCGAACGGGACGCCGGGCGCGGGCGGCGGGATGGTCGCCTCCCAGGGGCGCAGCCAGTCGCGGTTGCGCCGGTTGACCTCGCGCCAGGCCCGCTGGTCGCGCAGCTTTATCGGCCGCAGGACGACGGCGCCGTCCGCCAGCGTCACCGGCCAGGCCGGGTTCATGACGGTCTGGGGTGGTCGCCGCCGCGCAGCTGGTCGACCGCGTGGACCAGCAGCCGTTCCAGGACGGCGAGGCCGTCGCGGACGCCGCCGGTGGAGCCGGGGAGGTTGACGATCAGGGTGCGCCCGGCGACCCCGGCCAGGCCCCGGGAGAGGGCGGCGGTCGGGACCTTGTCGCGGCCGTACGCGCGGATGGCCTCCGGGATGCCGGGGACCTCGTGGTCGAGGACGCGGCGGGTGGCGTCGGGGGTGCGGTCGGTGGGCGAGACGCCGGTGCCGCCGGTCGTGAGGATCACGTCGTACGCGGCCTCCACCCCGGCGCGCAGCGCGGCCTCGACGGGGTCGCCGTCGGGGACGACCTGCGGCCCGTCCACGGCGAAGCCCAGCCTGGTGAGCCCTTCGGCGAGGATGGGGCCGCCCTTGTCCTCGTACACCCCGGCGGAGGCCCGGTTGGACGCGGTGACGACGAGCGCGCGGTACGGGGGGCGGGGGGCATGGGGCGCGGGCGTTTCGGCGGGGGTCCGGCCCGGCTCGTGGGGGTGCGCGCCGTGGACGTGGCCGGCCCGGGGCGTCACGCCTGCGCCCCTTCCGCCTCGGCGCGCCGGTAGTGGCCCGACTTGCCGCCCGTCTTCTCCTCCACCCGTACGTCGGTGATGACGGCCGCCTTGTCGACGGCCTTGATCATGTCGACGACGGTCAGCGCGGCCACCGTCACGGCCGTGAGGGCCTCCATCTCGACGCCCGTGCGGTCGGTGGTCTTCACGGTCGCCGCGATCTCGACCGCGTCGTCCGCGACCGACAGGTCCAGCTTCACGCCGGAGACGGCCAGCGGGTGGCAGAGCGGGATGAGGTCGGGGGTGCGCTTGGCGCCCATGATGCCCGCGATACGGGCGGTGGCGAGGGCGTCTCCCTTGGGGACGCCCTCGCCACGCAGCAGTTCGATCACACGGGGGGAGACGAGGACCCGGCCGGTGGCACGGGCGGTGCGGGCGGTGACGTCCTTCCCGGAGACGTCGACCATACGGGCCGCCCCCGACTCGTCGATGTGCGTCAGGCTGCCTTGCGTACTCACTGCTGAACTCCGCCTCGCGTGTTCCGGCGCCGATTGCCCCGCACGGCCATTGTCGCGCGGACGGGGGCCGGGGGTGGTCCCCCGGGAAGGCACAGCGGCAGACACGGTACCGCCACGCCTGGGGGCACCTCCACGCCCGCCAGGGCGTAGGGGGATATCAGCCGATGAGGACCGCGTCCAGCTCGCCGCCGGGCTCGACCGTGGTGGTGTCCTCGGGGACGACCAGCAGGGCGTCCGCGTGTGCGAGGGCGGCGATCAGGTGCGATCCGGCGCCGCCCACAGGGGTGACCGTGCCGGCCTCGGCGTCGTACGTGCCGCGCAGGAACTGGCGCTTGCCGGCGGGCGAGGACAGCGGCTTGTCGGCGGCGAGGGCGGCACGCACGCGTGGCCGCTGGATGTCCCTCACGTCCTTGAGGCCCATCAGGGCGCGGATCGCGGGCCGGACGAACAGCTCGAAGGAGACGTACGACGAGACCGGGTTGCCGGGCAGGGCCAGCAGCGGGGTGTGCTCGGGGCCGATGGAGCCGAAGCCCTGCGGCTTGCCCGGCTGCATGGCGAGCTTGCGGAAGTCGATGCCACTGCCCGGCTCGTCCTCGTCGCCCACCGAGGAGAGGGCTTCCTTGACGACGTCGTACGCGCCGACGCTGACCCCGCCGGTGGTGACCAGGAGGTCGGCGCGGATCAGCTGGTCCTCGATGGCGGCCCGCAGCGTCGTGGCGTCGTCGGTGACGGCGCCGACCCGGTAGGCGATGGCGCCGGCGTCGCGCGCGGCGGCGGCCAGGGCGAAGCTGTTGGAGTCGTAGATCTGGCCCTGGCCGAGCTCCTCGCCGGGCTGGACCAGCTCGCTGCCGGTGGAGATCACGACCACGCGCGGGCGGGGACGCACCCGCACGGTGCCGCGTCCGATCGCGGCGAGCAGGCCGATCTGCGGCGGACCGAGGACGGTGCCGGCCTCCAGGGCCAGGTCGCCGGCCTGGACGTCGCTGCCACGCGCGCGTACATGGGCGCGGGCCTCGGCCGGGCGGTACACGCGGACCTCGCCGGTGGCGCCCTCGGGGGCGGCGCTCGCGGCCCGCATGCCGGTGGCGGGCGCGCCGCCGGTGCCGCCGTCGGTCCACTCGACGGGGACGACCGCTTCGGCGCCGGGTGGCAGCGGGGCGCCCGTCATGATGCGCGCGGCCTGGCCGGGGCCGACGGTGGGCAGGCCCGCACTGCCCGCCGCCACGTCGCCGATCACCGTGAGCACCGCCGGGAATTCCTCGGTGGCGCCGGTGACATCGGCGACCCGTACCGCGTACCCGTCCATGGAACTGTTGTCGAAGGGCGGCAGGGCGACGGGCACCACGACGTCCTCGACCAGGACGCAGCCCTGGGCGTCGGGCAGCGGCAGCTCGATCGGGTCGAGCGGGTGGACCGCCTGGAGGATGTCCTCCAGGTGCTCGTCCACCGACCAGGTCGTACTCACAGTCCTTGCATCTCCTCGGTGACATAACTGCGCAGCCAGTTCCGGAAGTCCGGTCCCAGATCCTCACGTTCGCACGCGAGTCTGACAATGGCCCGCAGATAGTCGCCGCGGTCGCCGGTGTCATAGCGGCGGCCCTTGAAGACGACGCCGTGCACCGGGCCGCCCACCGACTCGTCGGCGACGAGCTTCTGGAGGGCGTCGGTGAGCTGGATCTCGCCGCCGCGGCCGGGCTCGGTCTCGCGCAGTATCCCGAAGACGCCGGGGTCCAGGACGTAGCGGCCGATGATGGCGTAGTTGCTGGGCGCCTCGGCCGGGTCGGGCTTCTCGACCAGGTTGGTCACCTTGACGACGTCGGCCTCGCCGGTCGGCTCCACGGCCGCGCAGCCGTAGAGGTGGATCTGGGACGGGTCGACCTCCATCAGCGCGATGACGCTGCCGCCCTCGCGCTCCTGGACCTCGACCATGCGGGACAGCAGGGGGTCGCGGGGGTCGATGAGGTCGTCGCCAAGGAGGACGGCGAAGGGCTCGCTGCCGACGTGCGGCGCGGCGCACAGGACGGCGTGGCCGAGCCCGCGCGGGTCGCCCTGGCGGACGTAGTGCATGGTGGCCAGGTCGCTGGACTCCTGGACCTTGGCGAGGCGCTCCTGGTCGCCCTTCTTGATGAGGGCCTCTTCGAGCTCGTAGTTGCGGTCGAAGTGGTCCTCAAGCGGCCGCTTGTTGCGGCCGGTGATCATCAGTACGTCGGAGAGGCCGGCGCTCACGGCCTCCTCGACCACGTACTGGATGGCGGGCTTGTCGACCACAGGCAGCATCTCTTTGGGAGTGGCTTTCGTGGCCGGCAGGAACCTGGTGCCGAGGCCGGCGGCGGGGATGACAGCCTTGCTGATCCTGGGGTGCGACTGAGTCATGCGGAGCACCATATCCGGTCGGTATGGGCGGAAGATTAGCTTCCGGTGAACTTCCTGCCCATATCGCCATGTACGAGAGGTTTGTGAGGCCACCGTGACCGGCGACATGTCCGAAAAGGCCGCTCTGCGGCGCCAACTCCTCGCCGCCCGCACCGTCCTGACCAGTAATGACGTCCAGGAGGCGGCCGCGGTTCTCGCGGACGCGGCCCTGAACCTGCCCGAGCTGCGGCGAGCATGGACAGTCGCCGCATACGTCTCGACAGGGAGCGAACCCGGCACGCGCGCCCTGCTCGACGTGCTGCGCGAGCGCGGCGTCCGCGTCCTGCTGCCGGTCCTGCTGGAGGACAACGACCTGGACTGGGCGGCCTACGAGGGCGCCGAGCGGCTCGTACGGGCCGGGCGCGGCCTCCTGGAGCCCGCCGGGCCCCGACTGGGCGTGGACGCCGTCCTGGAGGCCGACACGGTCCTCCTGCCCGGCCTGGCGGTGGACGTGCGGGGCATGCGGCTGGGGCGGGGAGGCGGCTCGTACGACCGGGTCCTGGCCCGCATCGTACGAGCCGGGCACGATCCGGCCCTGGTGGTGCTCCTGTACGCGAACGAGGTGGTCGAGCGGGTCCCGGAGGAACCGCACGACCACCCCGTGCACGCGGTGGTGACCCCGGAGGTCACCCTCCGTTTCAGGGCCTGAGGGCCGTCGCGTCGTGTGCCCTACGGCGTGAGGACGAGCGTGTCGACCGTCCTGGCGTCGACCGCCTGCTTGCCGTAGGCCCAGTCGAGCAGCTCACCCTTGGCCCACTTGTCGGTCTGGTCGGTGTAGTGGGTGTTGTAGGCGTGTCCGGAGGCGCCGGTCAGGTTGATCCAGCGGGACTTGTCCCAGTCACCGACGTTCACGACCATCCGCATGGACGGCACCCACACGACCCCGTACCCGCCGGCCGCGTTCCAGCCGGTGGCGTTGACCGCCGCCTCGCCGCCGGACAGGTTCCACGGGCCCCGGTTGAGCAGGAACTGGATGAAGCCCGGGCCCTCGGTACCGAGGGTCTGGTTCTTCAGGGTCAGCTGGTGCAGCCGGCCCCAGCTCCAGCTGTTGACGTCCTTGCCGAGCTTGGAGGTCAGCTCCCAGCGGGCGTCCACCATGGCGCGCTTCAGCAGCTCGTCACGGCTTTCGGTGCCCGTGTGCGTCCGGCTGAGAGGGGACTTCCACCACTCGTTCTTCTCGTCCTTCAGGAGCCGGCGGACCACCTCGTACCAGCGGTCGCCGCCGTCCGGCTGGGCCGTTTCGGCGTCGCGCTGCCCGCACTCCCTTACCAGCCTGTCCTGCTCGTCGACGGGACCGGTGGAGTCGGCCGGGCGGACGTTGAGACACTCGCCCTTCACCCGCAGCTCCTTGGGCAGCTTGTTGCCGAAGGCGAGCCTGAGGACGTTGCGCCAGACACCGTTGAAGTAGGCGGCCGCTCCCGAGTCCGCGTCCTGGGTGTAGTCCCAGCCCTCGAGGAGCTTCTGGGCCTCACGGACGTGCGGGTCCGAGATGTCGATCTTCAGCAGGTAGGGCGTCAGCAGCTTGGCGATCTCGCTGCTGTTGTCCATCTGCATGGTGCGCATGTCCTCGGTCGAGACCTTGGCCCCGTCCTTGGTCTTGGACTCGATGAGGTCGTTGATGCGCTGGCTGCGCGCACCGTAGCCCCAGTCCTCGGTGAGCATATACGGATACTTGTCCGCATCGATGACGGCCTGGTTGGCCGTCACGATGTAGCCGCGTTCCGGGTTCTCCTCGTAGGGCAGCTCGTCGAAGGGGACGAACTTCTTCTTCCAGGTGTACTTCGGGTCCCAGCCGGGCGCCGGCATGGTGCCGTCGTGGCCCTTCTGACGGACCGGGATCTTGCCGGGGGCCTGGTAGCCGATGTTGCCCTCGGCACCCTTGGCGTCGGCGTAGATCAGGTTCTGGGAGGGCACCTCGAAGTCGCGGGCGGCCTCGCGGAACTGCGTGAAGTCGGCGGCGCGGTTCAGCTTGAAGACGGCGTCCATGGACTTGCCCGGGTCCAGGGCGGTCCAGCGCAGGGCCACCGCGTAGCCGTCACCCCGGTCCGGGGCGAGGGCGTCGACGGGGGCCTCCTCGCCGACCTTCTCCAGCTCGTTGCTGCGGTCGGAGACCAAGGGGCCGTTGTTCGTCGTACGGACCGTGATCTTCTTGATGTCACCGCCGGCGATCTTGATGACCTCTTCGCGGGTGACGAAGGGCAGTTCCTTCTTGTCGAACTCGTAGCCGCGGTCGGTGACCTTCTCCAGGTACAGGTCGCTGACGTCCGCGCCCAGGTTGGTGAAGCCCCAGGCGATGTCCTTGTTGTGGCCGATGACCACGCCGGGCATGCCGGAGAAGGTGTAGCCGGCCACGTCGTAACGGCACTTGTCCGAGACGGAACGGCAGTGCAGGCCCATCTGGTACCAGAGCGAGGGAAGCTGGGGCGCCAGGTGCGGGTCGTTGGCCAGCAGCGGCTTGCCGGTGGTCGTGTACTTGCCGGAGACGACCCATGAGTTGGAGCCGATGCCGTTGCCGTTGGGGCCGAGCAGGGCGGGGATCTTCTCCAGGGACGCGGACAGCGCGGAGAGCTGCGACTGGAGGCCCTGGGTGGCGCCCTGGGCGGTGCTCGAACCGCCGGTTCCGGTGCCAGTGCCCGCGCCTTGGCCGGTGTCCTGGCCCGTGCCCGTACCCAGGTCCTGGCCGCTGTCCGAGTCCGTGTCCTGGGTGCCGCCCTTGGCGGAGGGGTCGAACTTCCCGGTGACCTTGTCGACGCCGCCCTTGTCGACGATCGGGCGGTGCAGGTCGTAGGGGTACGCGGGGTAGAGGTCCTTGATCTGCTTCTCGCTGAGCCTGCTGGTCATCAGCGAACGGTCGATCTCCTCCTGCATATTGCCGCGCAGGTCCCAGGCCATCGCCTTGAGCCAGGCCACGGAGTCGACCGGCGTCCAGGGCTCGATCGCGTAGTCGTTGCTGAAGGCGAGGGCGGCGTACTCGACCGAGACGTCGCGGCCCTCCTTGCCCTTCAGGTAGGCGTTGACGCCGTCCGCGTACGCCTGGAGGTTCTTCTTGGTGTCGGGCGACAGGAGCTTGTCGTACTCCTCCTGCGCCACCCGGTGCCAGCCGAGGGTGCGCAGGAACGCGTCCGTCTCGACCTGCTCCTTGCCGAACATCTCGGACAGCCGCCCGGCCGTCATGTGGCGGCGGACGTCCATCTCCCAGAACCGGTCCTGCGCCTGGACATAGCCCTGGGCACGGAACAGGTCCTCGTCGGTGGAGGCGTAGATCTGCGGTACGCCGTAATCGTCACGTTTGACGTCAACGGGCGCGGAGAGCCCGTCGAGCTCGAGGGTGCCGGTGGTTTGCGGGAAGGGGGCGCGCACGGTGCTGACGCTCCAGTAGGCGCCGTAGCCGACGCCCGCGACCAGCGCCAGCACCAGGGCGATCACGAGCAGACGGGCACGTCGCCCCTTCTTCTTGGTGGAAGCGGCGGTGGTGTTGGCGGGCATCGCTGTCCTTCGAGGCGCAGGCTGGTCCTGGAGTGCTGGAGCAACCATAGGCGCAGCGCCCACCCGGCCCGGACGCGGTGTCAGTAAGGGGCTCCTTCCGGGGACTCCGCGGGAGCGTCGCCGACCCCGGACCGGCGTCAAGGAAGCGTTAATGATTAGGTAAGGTAACGAAGTACCGCGGCTGGAATGATCCGGCGTGCACGTGAGGAAAGGGTCGGCCACTGACTGTCCACCAGCTCAACGAACTCCTGTTCATCTGCTCGCTCGTGCTGCTCGTCGCTGTCGCGGCGGTGCGGATCTCCTCCCGCAGCGGGCTCCCCAGCCTGCTCCTGTACCTCGGGATCGGGATCGCCATCGGGCAGGACGGCATCGGCGGTGTCCACTTCGACAATGCCGAATTGACCCAGGTGATCGGCTATGCCGCGCTTGTGGTGATCCTGGCCGAGGGTGGCCTGGGAACCAAGTGGAAGGAGATCAAACCGGCGTTGCCCACGGCGGCCGTCCTGTCGACCGCCGGCGTCGCGGTGAGCGTGGGCGTCACGGCCACGGTGGCGCACTACTGGGTGGGCCTGGACTGGCGGCAGGCACTGATCATCGGCGCGGTCGTCTCCTCGACGGACGCCGCCGCCGTCTTCTCCGTCCTGCGCAAGGTGCCCCTTCCGTCGCGTGTGACCGGCACCCTGGAGGCCGAGTCCGGCTTCAACGACGCCCCCGTCGTGATCCTGGTGGTGGCCTTCTCGACGGTCGGTCCGGTCGACAGCTGGTACATGCTGCTCGGCACCATCGCCCTGGAGCTGGCCATCGGCGCGGCCATCGGACTGGCGGTGGGCTTCCTCGGCTCCTTCGGGCTGCGCCATGTGGCCCTGCCCGCCTCCGGCCTGTACCCGATCGCCGTGATGGCGATCGCGGTGGTGGCGTACGCGGCCGGCGCCATGGCGCACGGCAGCGGCTTCCTCGCGGTCTACCTGGCCTCGGTGGTCCTGGGCAACGCCAAGCTGCCGCACCAGCCCGCCAACCGCGGTTTCGCGGAGGGCCTGGGCTGGATCGCCCAGATCGGCATGTTCGTCCTGCTCGGGCTGCTGGTGACCCCGCACGAGCTGATCGACGACTTCTGGCCGGCGGTGCTGGTCGGGCTGGTGCTGACGGTGGTGGCGCGCCCGCTGTCCGTCTTCCTGAGCCTGCTGCCCTTCCGCATCCCCTGGCAGGAGCAGGCCCTGATGTCATGGGCCGGGCTGCGCGGCGCGGTGCCCATCATCCTGGCGACCATTCCCATGGTGTCCGGGATCGAGGGCAGCGAGAAGATCTTCAACATCGTCTTCGTGCTGGTGGTCGTCTACACGCTGGTGCAGGGCCCGACCCTGCCCTGGCTGGCCAAGGCCCTGCGGCTGGGCGACTCGGCCGAGGCCGCCGACCTGGGCGTCGAATCCGCGCCCCTGGAGCGGCTGCGGGGGCACCTGCTGTCGGTGGCCATCCCGGAGAAGTCCAGGATGCACGGCGTGGAGGTCGCCGAGCTGCGGCTGCCCCCCGGTGCGGCCGTCACCCTCGTCGTACGGGACGGCCAGAGCTTCGTACCGTCGCCGACGACCGTCCTGCGGCGCGGCGACGAACTGCTGGTGGTGGCGACGGACCCGGTCAGGGACGCGACGGAGCGGCGGCTGCGGGCAGTGGGCCAGGGCGGCAAGCTGGCCGGCTGGCTGGGGACGGGAGGGGATGGAAGGGGCTGAGGAGCCGTGTAGGGGAGCCGTACCCAGGAGCCGTGTAAGGGGAGCCGCGCCTGGGAGCCGTGTAGGGGAGCCGAGAGCCTGGGAGCCGTGCCGGAGGAACGGGAAGGGAAACGTCCGGTTAATCGGAGGTGACGCCTGCCTCGTATCGGCAATTTCACAGGCACCACACCATTCTTCCCTGTACCATGAAGGCACACTGATCGACCAACTCTGCCTGACGCAGAGCTGGCGCGACCGTATGGCGGCCGTGACGCTCCCCCGCAGTGGAGCCCGGCATCTACCGCAGTTCCGCGCAAGAGGACAGCTCTCGGCAACTCCCGACACCCAGGGGAGCGCTACCAGGCGGCAGAAAGGCACGGGCCGTGGCATCCACGGTCAACACCTCTGACGCTGTCAAGCGTCCTGGATACGGGCAGCTTCTGCGCACACCCGGCGCCTGGACGTTCCTGCTGCCCGGATTCGCGGCGCGGCAGCCCTTCGCGATGCTGACCATCGGCATCGTGCTGCTGGTGCAGCACACCACCGGTTCGTACGGCAGCGCCGGCGCCGTCGCCGCGTTCACCGGCGTCTCCATGGCCCTGTTCGCGCCGCAGAGCGGCAAGCTCGCCGACCGCTTCGGACAGCGCGCCGTCCTGATCCCCGGCGTACTCGTCCACACCGTGTCGGTGTCGGCCCTGACGGCTCTGGCACTGGCGGACGCCCCCCTGTGGGTCCTGTTCGCCGCGGCGGTGCCGACCGGCGCCTCCGTGCCGCAGATCGGGCCCATGGTGCGGTCCCGCTGGGCCGCGAAGCTGGAGGGCTCACCGCTGATGTCGACGGCGGCGGCCTTCGAGTCCGTGACGGACGAGTTCACGTTCGTGGTGGGCCCCGTCCTCGCCACCGCGCTGTGCACCGGTGTCCACCCGGCGGCCGGTCTGATCGCCGAGGCGACGCTGACACTGGCCGGCGGCCTGCTCTTCGCCGCCCAGCGGCGCACCCAGCCCGCCCACGGCCTTTCCGCCGCCCACGCGCGCGTGGAGCGCGTCTCCGCCCTGTCGGTGCCCGGCGTACGGGTCCTGGCGGTGGCCTTCCTGGGCATCGGCTCCGTCTTCGGCGGCATGCAGGTCTCGCTGACCGCGTTCACCGAGGAGATCGGGCAGCCGGGCATGAACGGCCTGCTGTACGGGCTCTTCGCCGCGGGCAACATGCTGGCCGGCATCGCGGTCGGCGCCATCGCCTGGAAGACCGGGCCCCGGCGCCGGCTGATCCTCGGGTACGCGGGTCTGACCGCCACCGCCTCGCTGCTGTGGTCCGCGCACTCCGTAGTGATGCTGGGCGCGCTCGGCCTGATCGTCGGCCTGTGCATCGCGCCGGCCCTGATCACCGGCTACACGCTCGTCGACTCGCTGGTCCCGGCGTCCGCCCGGACCGAGGCCTTCACCTGGCTCACCGGCGCCGTGGGGCTGGGCCAGGCGGCCGCCGTGACGGTGGCCGGCCGGCTCGCGGACGGGTACGGCGCGAGCGCCGGTTTCCTCGTCCCGCTGGCCGGTACGGCACTGGCCCTGGCCACCCTGGTGGCGCTCCGTTCGCGGCTCGCGCCCCGTACGGCGACCCGGACCGTGGCACGTGGCGTCGGTCACCGCGTGCCGGTGACGGTGGACTGATCCCGCGGAATACGTCAGTATGGACTGTCGTTAGCACTCATTGAGTGAGAGTGCCAGGAGGAAGACAAGTGCCGACCTACCAGTACCAGTGCACCGAGTGCGGCGAGGGCCTCGAGGCGGTGCAGAAGTTCACCGATGACGCCCTGACCGAGTGCCCGGCCTGCAAGGGACGCCTGAAGAAGGTGTTCTCGGCCGTCGGCATTGTCTTCAAGGGCTCCGGCTTCTACCGCAACGACAGCCGCGGTGCGTCGTCGAGCAGCTCGCCGGCCTCGAAGTCGTCGGGCTCGGCCTCGGGCTCGTCGTCGAGCTCGTCATCGGACTCCTCGTCGTCGAGCTCCTCGTCCTCGGACTCGAAGCCCGCGACGTCGAGTGCGGCCGGAAGCTCCAGCTCCGCCGCCTGATCCAGCTCCGGCTTTCCCGGGACCCTGCCGATTTCCACGGCGGGGTCCTCGGCGTATCCGGGCCCCGTTAGGGTGAGCCGCATGGCGAACGCAGCGAAGGCGGGTAACGGCGCGGGAAGCGGCACGGTCATGCGCGCGGACATCGGCGTCATCGGGGGTTCCGGGTTCTACTCGTTCCTGGAGGACGTCACAGAGGTCCCGGTGACCACCCCGTACGGCAGCCCGAGCGACTCGCTGTTCTTCGGTGAGCTGGCCGGGCGCCGGGTCGCCTTCCTGCCCCGGCACGGACGCGGCCACCACCTGCCGCCGCACCGCATCAACTACCGGGCCAACCTGTGGGCACTGCGCTCGGTCGGCGTACGGCAGGTCCTCGGGCCGTGCGCGGTGGGCGGGCTGCGCCCCGAGTTCGGGCCGGGCACGCTGCTGGTGCCGGACCAGCTGGTGGACCGGACGAAGATCCGTACGCAGACGTACTTCGACGGGGAGCCGCTGCCGGACGGGACCGTACCGAACGTCGTGCACACCTCGTTCGCCGACCCGTACTGCCCCGACGGGCGCAAGGTGGCCCTCGCGGCCGCGCACGGCCGTGGCTGGGAGGCGGTGGACGGCGGGACCATGGTCGTGATCGAGGGCCCGCGCTTCTCCACCCGCGCGGAGTCGAAGTGGCATGCCGCGATGGGCTGGTCGGTGGTCGGCATGACCGGGCACCCGGAGGCCTACCTCGCTCGTGAGCTGGGGCTCTGCTACACGTCGATGGCGCTGGTGACGGATCTGGACGCGGGCGCCGAGACCGGTGACGGCGTCTCGCACACCGAGGTGCTGCGGGTGTTCGGCGAGAACGTGGGCCGGCTGCGGGAGGTGCTGTTCGACGCGGTCGCCGGACTGCCCGAGCCGGAGAGCCGCTCCTGCCTGTGCACGCATGCGCACGACGGCTGGGACCTGGGGATCGAGCTGCCGTGACCATGGCGGCTGGTCCCGCCGACGGGTGACGGAGTTTTCCCCACTGCCGGAGTTGTCCACAGGCCTGAGCGGGATCGGCGGGGACGCGGGATCGTGAGGGCGTCGGCGGAAAGCCGGCGGAGCCGATGCTCGCTCCCGGTCCCTCACGGCAGGCGGTGGTTGCCATGACGTCGTCCCCCTCGCCCCTTTCTGTTACTCCCGCTCTTCTTCCCGCCACGCGCCCGGCTTCGGCGCACGGTGCGCCGGCGCCGGTGCCCGAGACGTGCGGGGTGCCGCAGTTCGCGCCGCTGCGGGTGCGCGGCGGGCGGCACCGACTGCGGCGGGCGGTGCGGCGAAGGCGGCGCGCGATGGCGGCGGGGCTCGCCATGACGGCCGCCGCGCTGGCCGCCTCCGCTCCGGGGTCTCGCGGGCCCGCCGAGACGCACAAGCCGCAGGCCGCCGCGGCGCCGCAGGGCGAGCGGAAGCCGGAGATGGTGTCCGCTCCGGTACGGATCGCGGACGGCGAGACCGTCCGGCTGTTGAGGCCCGGGGACCGCGTCGACGTGATCGCGGCACCGGAGTCGTCGGCGGCGGACGGTGAGGGCGACGCCCGCGTGGTGGCCACAGGCGCCCACGTGGAAAGGGTGCCGCAGGCGAGCGGGGCGTCGGCGGACGGTGGCGCGCTGGTCGTGCTGTCCGTCCCGCGCGCGACCGCCGCCGTGCTGGCCGGCGCGGCGACGACGTCCCGTCTGGCGGTGACGCTGTGCTGAGCACCGCCCCCCTCCCCCTCCTCAGTCGCACTGACTGCCTGACCCGTCACCTGTCCGCGTGTACGGATTGGACGGTTATGCACTGTGCAGGGCGTAATGGCTCCGCCAACTGCACATGCGACGAAAGGCACCGTGGTGAGCCAGGAGAAGAATCAGAGCTTGCTGGAAGGCTTCAAAGCCTTCCTCCTGCGCGGGAACGTGATCGACCTGGCGGTGGCGGTGGTGATCGGCGCCGCGTTCACCAACATCGTGAACGCGATCGTCCGGGGAGTGATCAGCCCGGTCGTCGGCGCTTTCGGCACCCAGAACCTGGAGAGCTACCAGTCCTGTCTGAAGGGCCCGTGCCAGGTGAACGCCAACGGGGAGGTCGTCCAGGGCGTCGCGATCCTGTGGGGCTCGGTGCTCAGCGCCACACTGAGCTTCCTGATCACCGCCGCCGTCGTCTACTTCCTGATGGTGCTTCCCATGGCCAAGTACCTGGCCCGCCGGGCGGCTCTGGAGAAGGAGAGGAGGGGCGTGGAGGAGGCCCTGGAGGTCACCGAGCTGGAGGTCCTCAAGGAGATCCGCGACGCGCTCGTCGCCCAGCGCGGACCGGCGGGCCGCAGCGCGCCCTAAGCGCCGCCGGCTCAGAGGTGGTGCGGCGGCTTCTCGTCGAGGAAACGCGCGAGGTCGGCGGCGCTGTCGCCGACCGGAGGCCGCTCGCCCCACCCACGGTCCGTATCGTCCGCGGACTGCTGGTCCAGCGGATCGTCGAAGATCAGCGCCGGTGTCCTCTTCTTGGGACTCGCCGCACTTGCCGGACTGTTCGGACCGTCCGTGCTGTGCGTGCTGTGCGTGCTGTGCGTGCTGTGCGTGCTGTCCGCACTCTGCGTGTCCTTCGGATTCTGCGGGATCTTCTCCTCCTTCGGCGCCGATTCGGTCTTCGAATCGCGCGGTCCGGGGGCGGGGGCGGTCCTCATACTCCCAGCGTACGCCGGATGTCAGCGGTCGTCCGGGTCGATCTGCCACAGTACGAGGACGACGAGGAACGACAGGATGAGGAAGGCCGCGCCCCACCATGCCGTCGTCGTGTCGCCCCGCATCCACTCGTTGACCACCACCGTCAGCCCCCAGAGCTGGCCGACGACGACGGTGAGGGCCAGCGCCAGGCGGGCCGACAGCTTCGAGGACCGCTCCGGTTCCTGCTCGACGCCGGCGCCGGGGCCCGGACCGGTGTGGCGGATCCGCGGGTCGCCGTAGCCGCTGGTGGGGCGGATCTGCGGGTACCGCTCCCGGACAGGTCGGTTGAGCCGGGGGTCGGGACGCTGGGGGTCCGGGGGCGGGGGTGCGGCGGTCATGTGCGCTGCGTTCCGTCCTGGTGGGAGTCCTGTCCGGAGTCGGAGTCGGAGTCGGAATCGGCGCCGGGGCAGCCGATCCGGGCGGCGAGGTCCGGACGGTCGTCGCCGACCTGCCGGCACAGTCCGTCCTTGACGCTCTCCCCGGACCGGGTGGTGCCGACCGCCCAGACCGTGCCGTCACCGTCCTCCACGAGCAGCACCTTGGGCAGCGCGCGGGGCGGGGGGCCTGCGGTGACCTCGCCGGTGCGGGCGTCGAAGACGCCCTCGTGGCACGGGCAGTACAGCTCGCCCTCGCTGCCCCGGTCCGCCCGCCACAGCACCGCGCAGGCGAGGTGGGTACAGACGGCGGAGTAGCCGACCAGGGTGCCGTCGCCGAGGCGGGCGGCGACCGCGCGGTCGTCGTCCGTCGGGTAGCGGAAGGCGAGGGACTCGCCGGGTTCCAGCCGGTCGGCGATCTTCTTGGCGTCGGGGGCGGTCTCGCTGTCGCCGTGCCGGTGCAGGACGCCGGAGGCGACGCCGATGCCGCCGACGGCCAGTCCGCCGGAGACGGTGGCGACGATCCGCAGGTAGTCGCGGCGGGTGGTCAGCGAGTCGGCGGCGATCCGGTCGCGCAGGGCCTCTTGGGAGGTGTCGGTGCCGGGCTCGGGCGGTGGGGGCTGCTGTGCGGTGACGCTCATCGGACGTCCACCCCGTTCACCTCGACGAGGGGCAGTCCGCCGGGGACCGGCCACTGGACCTTGTCGGCGGGCACGACCATGGCGACGCCGGTGGTGACGGTCGCCGTGCCGAAGGTGAAGGAGTCGGCGACCTGGACGCCGGGGCGTTCGGCCCGGAGCTCCTCGACGGTGCCGTAGAACAGCGCTCCGGTGGGGCAGACGGTGGCGCACATGGGGGCGAGGCCGTAGGAGGTGCGGTCGTAGCAGAGGTTGCACTTCATCTGGAGCTTCGCCTGGAGGTCGATCTTCGGGACTCCGAAGGGGCAGGCGTTGACGCAGTTGGCGCAGCCGATGCAGCGGGTGGTGTCCGCCTGCTGCACCACACCGTCGGCGGTGACCAGGATGGCGTCGGCCGGGCACACCTCGGCGCATGGGGCGACGGGGTCCTCGCAGTGCATGCAGACCGTGGGAAGGGAGGCGACGGAGCGCCCCTCGTCGGGGTAGTCGAGATGGATCATCGACTTGCCGCGGTGGGAGTCGCACTCGCGGCAGGCGGAGACACAGGCTTGGCAGCCGATGCAGCGGCCCGGGTCGATGAAGATCGTTCTGCCCATCATGGGGGCGTCAGCTCCTCTCCGCGGTGCCCCGGCCCTGCGGGGCCGTGGGCGGCAGGGGGTCGGTGCGGGAGACCTGGGTCTCCGGGTACGCCTGCCGGTCCGGGGCGGTGGGCGGGGCGGGGACCGGGACGATGAGGTCGCCGGCCTCGATGCGGGCCGCGCACACCTTGTACTCGGGGATCTTGGAACGGGGGTCGAGGGCGTCGATGGTGAAGACGTTCGCCGCGGTGGGCGCGGGCCAGTGGTACGGGATGAACACGGTGTCGGGGCGGATCGCCTCGGTGACCAGGGCGGGGAACGTCTCGCTGCCGCGGCGGGTGACGACGCGGACGGCGTCGCCGTTGCGGAAGCCGTGCGAGGGGTGGACCTCGACCCAGGGGCGGGGGGTCTGTTCGACGAGGGCGCCCAGGCGGCGGGTCTGGTTGCCGGAGAGGAAGTGGGCGACGGTGCGGCCGGTGGTGAGGGAGAGGGGGAACTCGTCGCTGTAGGGGTCCATGGGCGGGTGCCATTCGACAACCTGGAGGTGGATTCTGCCGTCGGGGTGGTAGGTCCTGCCGTCCTCGAAGAGGCGGGGGGTGCCCGGGTGGTCGGTGGCGGGGCACGGCCAGACGATGCCGCCGGTCTCCTCCAGGCGTTCGTAGGTGATGCCGTAGTAGTCGTTGACCGTGCCGGCGGAGGCGGTGCGCAGCTCCTCGAACACGTCACGGGAGCCGGTGAAGGCGAACTTGTCTCCGGCGCCCAGGCGGGCGGCGAGCTCGCACAGCACCCAGGTGTCGGTCCGTACGCCGGGCGGAGGGTCCTGGGCCTTGTTGTGCTTGACGACGCGGGCCTCGGCGTTGGCCATCACGCCCTCGTCCTCCGCCCACACGGTGACGGGGAGGACCACATGGGCGTTGGCCGCGGTCTCGGAGAGGAAGAAGTCGAGTTGGGCGTGGAAGTCGAGGGTGTCGTAGCCGTTCTTGACCGTGCCGTAGTGGGGGAGGGAGACGAAGGGGTTGTTGCAGACGCCGATGAGGCCGCGGATCTCGCGGCGCTGCATCTGCCAGACCATTTCCATCATCGAGGTGCCGGCGGGCGGCAGTTCCGACTCGGGGATGCCCCAGATCTCGCAGATCTGACGGCGGTGCTCGGGGTCGGTGATCGAGCGGCCGCCGGGCAGGAGGTCGGACTTCTGGCCGTGCTCGCGGCCGCCCTGGCCGTTGCCCTGTCCGGTGAGGGTGCCGTATCCGGCGCCTGGCCTGCCGATGTTGCCGGTGGCGGCGCAGAGGTTGATGACGGTCAGGCAGTTCTCGACGCCCTGGGAGTGGTGTTCGATGCCGCGGGCGTGCCAGGCCATGGCCTTGTCCGCGCCGGCGAACATCCGCGCCACCTGGACGATCTGTTCCTCCGGGATGCCGCAGACGGCGGCGGCGCGGGAGGGCGGGTAGTCCTTGACGGTCTGCTTGACGTCCTCCCAGCCGGTGGTGTGGGCGTCGAGATAGGCCGCGTCGGCGAGGCCTTCGGCGACGACTACGTGCAGGACGGCGTTGAAGAACGCCGAGTCGGTCCCGGGTTTGAGGGCGACGTGGACGTCGGCGGTGCGGGCGATGGCCGTCTCGCGCGGGTCGACGACGATGAGGGTGGCTCCCCGGTCCCGGGCGCCCCACACGTACTGGGTCATCACGGGGAAGCACTCGCCGACGTTGGACCCGGCGATCAGGAGGCAGTCGGTGAGGAGGATGTCGGAGAACGGGTTGCCGGCCCGGTCGATGCCGAAGGCGAGCTTGTTGGCCCCGGCGGCGGAGACCATGCACAGCCGGCCGTTGTAGTCGACGTGCCGGGTGCGCAGCGCCACCCGGGCGAACTTGCCCACCAGATACGTCTTCTCGGTGAACAGGCTGGCCCCGCCGAGCAGGCCGAAGGCGTCGTTCCCGTACGCCGACTGGACGCGGTGGATCTCGGACGCGGTGAAGTCCAGCGCCTCGTCCCAGGTGGCGGTGCGGAAGGGTTCGTCGCGGGAGCGGCGCATGAGGGGGGTGGTGAGCCGGTCGGGGTGGTTGACCTGCTGGTAGGCGTTGATGCCCTTGGGGCACAGCCGCATACGGTTGATGTCGTGGTTGCGGGGTTCGACGCCGAAGACCTTGCCGCGGTGGTCGACCCGCAGATACATCCCGCACTGCACGCCGCAGAAGCAGCAGTGGGTGGGGACGAGGGTCTCGCCGGTCTGGTCGGCGTGCCAGCGGTCGGCGGGCAGGCCGCCGGCGTCACGGAAGTTCCGGCTGCCGGGCGGGGCGAGGGAGGGGTCCAGCGGGACGCTCACTTGAAGCCCTTCTTGACGTGGGTGAGATAGGCGCTGCCGCGCAGCACGCGTTTGCAGCGGGGGCAGTACTCGGCCCAGGTGTCGAAGTCGAGCTTCAGGTCACGCATGGTGCCGCGGAGGTTCTCGACGTAGGGGGTGGTGTCGATCGGCTCGCCGCAGCGGCGGCAGGCGAAGTGCTGTTCGTCCTTGTGGGCCGTGTACTTGAACAACTGCATGCCGACGGCGGCGGGCCGCTGGACGATGTGGAAGAACTTCCCGAACGGGATGTAGATGAGGGTGAGGACCACCGAGACCATGTGGAGGACGGCGAGGAACTCATAGCCGCCGCCGTGCAGGAAGAGCGACGAGAAGGTGAGGAGAAGCCCGGTCACGGAGATCACGATCAGCGCGATCAGGGGGACGAGGTCGTAGGCGAAGCGCTGCCCGGTGACGGCGCCGCGGTCCTTCATCCGGCGCCACAGGAAGTAGGAGGCGCCGGGGATGACGAGGACGGCGGCGATGTCCAGGCCGTGGAACATCAGCCAGCCGGCGAGGTCGAGTGAGTCGAAGCCGAGGATTTTGATGCCCCACAGCCGCATCTCGTAGCCGGGTCCCGAGCCGGTGGCGGAGGTGAAGGTGAACCAGCCCCAGGTGAGGGGGAAGGTGATCAGTGCGGCCAGCACGCAGCCCCAGAAGACCAGCTGGTGCGCCGCCCACCGGGCGTGCGAGCGGGCGCCGAGGAACTTCTGGAACCCGAGGTAGGTGGCGGCCATGCGGGGCACCGCCGTGGGGGCTTTGCGGAAGTTCGCCGGGGAGAGGAACGTGCGCCACCCCTGCTGGAAGAGGCGGCGGGCGCCGGGGGCGGAGATCCACATGGTGTAGCGGTAGGCGACGCCGAAGGCGAGGAAGACGGTGGCGACGGCGTACGGGAGGAGGGCGGAGTCGAAGTCCCGGAGCATGCGGCTGCCGAGCACGATCGCCACCACGAGCACCGCGGCGACGCCCGCCCCGACCAACGCCGCCCGCCGGCCGGCCGCCGGCCCGGTGGGCTCGGGCGCCGGCCTGGGGGGCTCGGGCGCCGGCCTGGGGGGCTCGGGCGCCGGCCTGGGGGGCTCGGGCGCCGGCCTGGGG
>NZ_NBCN01000009.1:233104-307084 GCF_002099185.1 Streptomyces sp. CB03238
CCGGGAACCGGTCCGGGGGCGGGCGCGGGTGGGAAGGGGTCGGCCGGCGGCACGGTGGGGGGTCCGGGTGGGGCGGCTGCCGGCACGGGGGTGGTGCGGGGGCCGTCGCGGTGGTCGGGCTGTGGTGGGGCGGTGGGGGTGGGTGCCGGGTCGGCAGTCGGCGGGCCCGGCTCGGTGTGCGGCGATGCCGCTCCGCTGCGGTCGGCGCCGCCCGCGTGGGGTTCCGGCTCGGGCGCGGGCGGTCGGGCGGGCTCGGTGCCCCGGTGGCCGTCGGTGGGGGCGGGTGGGGCGCCGGGGGCGGGGTCGCCCGTTGGGGCGGGCGGTGTGGCCGGGCCCGGCTCGCCCGTCGGGGCGGGGGGCTCGGAGGGGCCCGGTTCGCCGTCGGGAGGCGGCTCGGGGGCGGGCGCCGGCTCGCGCGGCGTGTCGGGGGCCGGGTCCGCCGGGGGCGGGGGGTCGGGGGGCTCGGTCACGCGGCCACCGTAGGGGGGTACGGGGCGGTTCGCCCGTTGTGGGGACTTCGGGGGTGACGGCTTCCCACGGATGGCGTCCGGAGCCAGGGCCTCTGCTGTCCTGTGGGGATGACCTCCCCTCCCCGTACGCCCCTGCGGCCCCTGGTCTCGCGCAGCCGCGACGAGGCGCACCGCGCCGCCACGCCCCTGGAGCTCTTCTTCGACCTGTGCTTCGTCGTGGCGGTCGCCCAGGCGGGTGTCCAGCTCGTGCACGCCGTCGCGGAGGGCCATGCCGGGGACGGCATCGCGCGGTACGCGATGGTGTTCTTCGCCATCTGGTGGGCGTGGATGAACTTCTCCTGGTTCGCCTCGGCGTACGACAACGACGACGCCCTGTACCGCGTCGTGACACTCGTCCAGATCGCGGGGGTCCTGGTGCTGGCCGCCGGGGTGTCCCGGGCCTTCCAGGAGCACGACTTCTTCCTGGTGTGGCTCGGGTACCTGGTGATGCGGCTCGCGCTCGCCTCGCAGTGGGTGCGTGCCGCGCGGGCCGCGTCCGGTGCGGAGCGGACCATGGCGCTGCGGTACGCGGCCGGGGTGACGGTGTGCCAGGTGGGCTGGACGGCGTTGTTGGTCGTGCCCGAGGCGGCCCGTCCGTGGGTGTTCCTGGTGATGGTGGTCGCCGAGATGGCCGTACCGCCGCTCGCGGAGAAGGACTTCGCCTCCAGCTGGCACGCGCATCACATCGCCGAGCGGTACGGGCTGTTCACCATCATCGTGCTCGGCGAGACCATCGCGGCGGCGACCGTCGCCGTGAAGACGGGTGTCGAGGAGAACGACGCGCTGGACGACCTGCTGCCGATCGCCGCCGGTGGGTTGCTGCTGATCTTCGCCGCCTGGTGGATCTACTTCGTCGTCCCGGTCCACCGGCGGCTGCTGTCCAACCGGCAGGCGTTCCTGTGGGGGTACGGCCACTACCTGGTCTTCGCGTCGGCGGCCGCGATCGGCGCGGGCATCGAGGTCGCGGTCGAGCAGACCGTCGGCGAGGCCCACCTGTCGGCGACGGCTGCGGCGGCCGCGGTGACCCTGCCGTCGGCGCTGTTCCTGCTGCTGGTGTGGGCGCTGCATTCCCGGTACTTCAAGGTGGGCATCGCGCAGCAGTCGGTGCTGCCGTGTGCCGCGCTCGGGATCCTGCTCTGTACGTTCGCGGGGCGCTGGGGCGTCCTCGCGGCCGGGCTCGTCGCGGCGGCGTCCGTCGCGGTCGGGGTCACGCTCACCGCCCGTATGGACCGTGGTACTCAAGGGGCATGAATGACGCACTGACGGACGTGGCCGGGCTACGGGTCGGCCACGCGCGCGTACCGGGCGACAACGCGCTCAGCGGCACCACCGTGGTCCTGGCGCCGGAGGGCGGGGCGGTCGCGGCCGTGGACGTACGGGGCGGCGGGCCCGGCACCCGGGAGACCGACGCGCTCGACCCGCGCAACCTGGTCCAGCGCATCGAGGCGGTGGTCCTCACGGGCGGCAGCGCGTACGGGCTGGAGGCGGCGGCCGGCGTGATGGCCTGGCTGGAGGAGCGCGGCCGGGGTGTACGGGTGGGGCCCGACCCGTCGCAGGTGGTGCCGGTCGTCCCGGCGGCGTGCGTGTTCGACCTGGGCCGGGGCGGTGACTGGACGGCGCGGCCGGACGCGTCGACGGGGCGTGCGGCGGTGGAGGCGGCGGACGCGGCGGGCGCGCGCGCCCCCGTGGAGTGCGGGGCCGTCGGCGCCGGGACGGGGGCGGTGATCGGCGGGATGAAGGGCGGGGTCGGGACGGCCAGTACGGTGCTGGCGTCCGGGATCACCGTCGGGGCGCTCGTCGTGGCCAACGCGGTGGGTTCGGCGGTCGATCCGCTGACGGGGGCGCTGTACGGGGCGTACGGCGACGGGCCGGTGGCGTACCCGGACCCGGAGGTGCACGCGGCGGCGGCACGGCGGCTGGCCGAGGCCCTGGAGCGCAACGACTGGCCGCCGCTGAACACCACGCTCGCCGTGGTCGGTACGGACGCCGAACTGACCCGCGCGCAGGCGCAGAAGCTCGCGGGGACGGCGCACGATGGCATCGCGCGCGCCGTGCGGCCGGTGCACCTGCTCAACGACGGCGACACCGTGTTCACCCTCGCGACGGGCGAGCGCCCCCTGCCGGACACGCACGGCCCGCTCGCGCTGAACGAGGTGCTGGCCGCCGGTGCCACCGTCGTGACCAGGGCGATCGTACGGGCGGTGCTGGCGGCCGGGTCGGTGTCGGGACCGGGCGGCGACTTCCCCTCGTACCGCGATCTGTACCGGCTCGACTGAACTGCACCGGCATGGAGTTGTGGGGGGCGCGCGGGAACTCGCCATGTGCGCCCCTCGTTTTGTGGAAGCCGGACGCGTTGTCAGACCCAGGCACTACCGTAAGCAAGCATCGAGTGACACGCGGCGACGGCCTGGAGACCCCTCTTGAACGTTCCGAACAACGAGACGACCGAGATGCACGTCGAGCGCCTCCTGGGGCGGGCGCTGAACTCCTTCGACCTGCCCGACGCGCTGGTCGAGCGACTGGACTCCGCGCTGGCCCACGCCAGTTCGCTGCACTCGTCGCACCACAGCGCGGCGCTCCACCGGGCGACGTACCGGCATACGTACCTGCTGGCGGACGGCTCGCCGCTGACGTTGTGGGAGCTGGTGCACAACACCGGGCGGGACGGCAGCGAGCAGCACGAGCTGTACGTGGACGAGTCCGACGTACGGCTTGCCGCCGCCCGCCTGCCGGTCGGCTCCCCCGGGCCGGAGGAGGACCTGTCCGTGGACCTGACCGCGGACCTGGATGTGGACCTGGACGCGGATCTGGAGCTGCTGGGCGCGCTGCTGACCCGGCCGCCGGTCCCGGCCCCGCTGGTGTACGTACCGGACGACTCGGCGGACCACGCGCGCCGGGTGCTGCGCCGCGCGGAGAACGAGGACCGGCCGGGCGAGGCGGTGGCGGCGCGGCTGCGGGGCGCGTTCGCGCACCACATCAGGCAGGTCTTCGGCCGGCAGTGCAGCGTGGCGGGGAAGGACGCCGGGTTCACGCTGTACGAGCACGCGTTCCTGCTGCTGGACGGCAGCGAGATGAGCGTCTGGGAGGTGGAGCACACGGCGACGCCGGACGGCCGGCACATGTGCGAGGTCTACGAGGACGAGCACACCGCGCGCGAAGCGATGGAGCTCCGCGCGCGGGTGCGGGGGCGCGTGCGCTGACGGCTCGGCGGCGCGGGCGAGCGGCCTTGGACGAGGCGGGGGCCGGCGGTCGCCGGGGTGACGGCTCCCGGTCACCGGGGCGGGCCGCCGCCGGTTGCCGGGGCTCGGCGCGGGCTGACCGTGGCCGACGCCCGGACTGGGGCTCGGCGCGGGCTGACCGTGGCCGACGCCCGGACTGGGGCTCGGCGCGCTGGGCGGTACGCCACGCGACGTGCCATACGTGCCATACACCACGGGCGCCGCCCCGGGCGACCAGCGGCACGCGTAACGGCTCCCGGTCGCCGGGGCGGCAATGGCGCACCGCCGTCGCCGTCGGCGTCAGGCCGCGACGGTGACCTTCTCGTGGGTCTCCCCCGGCTCGTCCGCCGCCGGGACGAGGGCGGGGGCCTTGCGGGCGTGGCCCTTGAGGAGGACGACGAGCGCGGTGCTCACCAGGGTGCCGGCGACGATCGCGACCAGGTAGAGGGCCGGGTTGCCGATCAGCGGGATCACGAAGACGCCGCCGTGCGGGGCGCGCAGGGTGCACTCGAAGAGCATCGACAGGGCGCCGGTGACCGCGCCGCCCACCATGGCCGAGGGGATGACGCGCAGCGGGTCGGCGGCCGCGAAGGGGATCGCGCCCTCGGTGATGAACGAGGCGCCGAGCACCCAGGCCGCCTTGCCGTTCTCCCGCTCCGTCTTGGTGAACAGCTTGCCGCGCACCACCGTGGCCAGGGCCATCGCCAGCGGCGGCACCATACCGGCGGCCATCACGGCGGCCATGACCTTCAGGGAGCCCTCGTTGGGGCCGGCGAGCCCGCCGATGGCGAAGGCGTACGCGACCTTGTTGAGCGGGCCACCCAGGTCGAAGCACATCATCAGGCCGAGGATCACGCCCAGGACGACCGCGTTGGCGCCGGACAGGCCCGACAGCCAGTCGGTCAGCGCCTTCTGGAGCGACGCGATGGGCTTGCCGATCACCAGGAACATCAGGAAGCCGACGATCACCGACGAGATGAGGGGGATGACGACCACGGGCATGATGCCGCGCAGCGGGGCGGGCACCCTGACCCGCTGGATCGCCATCACCACCCCGCCCGCGAGCAGGCCGGCGGCCAGGCCGCCGAGGAACCCGGCGTTGATGGTGAGCGCGACGGCGCCGCCGACGAAGCCGGGGACGAGTCCGGGTCGGTCGGCCATCCCGTACGCGATGTATCCGGCGAGGACCGGGATCAGGAAGCTGAACGCCAGGCCGCCGATCTGGAACAGCAGCGCGGCCCAGCTGTCGGCCTGGCCCCAGGCGAAGTGCTCGGCGACGGAAGGGGCCTTGTCGATGGTGTAGCCGCCGATGGCGAAGCCGAGGGCGATGAGGAGTCCGCCGGCGGCGACGAACGGGACCATGTAACTGACGCCGGACATCAGCCACTTGCGGAGCTTGGTGCCGTAGCCCTCGCCGGGCTCGCCCGCACTCTCGACGGGCGTGCCGCTCCCGGCCGCCGCCGGGGCGGTGACCTCGCCGCGCAACGCCTTGCCGCGGACCTCGGCGATCAGCTCGGCGGCCCGGTTGATGCCGGCCTTGACGCCGACGTCGACGGTGGGCTTCCCGGCGAACCGTTCCTTCTCCCGGACGGGGACGTCATGCGCGAGGATCACGCCGTCGGCTGCGGCGATGACGGCGGGGTCGAGCCGGGCGAACCCGGCGGAACCCTGCGTCTCGACGGCCACCTCGACCCCGGCGTCCCGTCCGGCGCTCTCCAGGGACTCGGCCGCCATGTACGTGTGGGCGATCCCGGTCGGGCACGACGTCACCGCGACGACCCGGAACGGCACGGACGGCCCGCCCCCGAGCGTTCCCCCCGGCCCCCCGGCGCCCGGCGGCGCGGCGCTCCCGGCACCGTCGGCCGGCCCCGAGTCGGCCTCGGCGGCGGGCCGTTCCGCCCCGGCTCCTTGCCGTGCGGCGGGCTCGTCGGGCATGGACGACACCGACTCCGCGTCGGCGGCGGTGCCGGCCGCCCCGGAAGGCGCCTCGCCGGAGGCGGAGCCCCCGGCCGGGGTCGACGGGATCGACGGCGCCGCCTCCGGGGCGTCGCCGTGGATCAGGGTGGCGGCGTCGGCCGGGGAGGTCATCGTGCGGAGCGCGGAGGTGAAGGCGGGGTCCATCAGGCGGCGGGCCAGGCTGGACAGGATGGTCAGGTGGGCGTCGTCCGCGCCGGCCGGGGCGGCGATCAGGAAGATCAGGTCCGCCGGGCCGTCCGGGGCGCCGAAGTCGATGCCGGGGCCCGAGCGGCCGAAGGCGAGCATCGGTTCCGTGACGTGCGCGCTGCGGCAGTGCGGGATGCCGATGCCGCCGTCCAGGCCGGTCGGCATCTGCGCCTCCCGTGCCGCCACGTCGGCCAGAAAGCCGTCCAGGTCGGTCACCCGGCCCAGCCGCACCATGCGCTCGGCGAGCGAACGGGCCGCCGCTTCCTTCGTGTTCGCGGCCAGGTCGAGATCGACCAGGTCCGCGGTGATCAACTCGCTCATCGCGGGCTCCCTTGCTCGCTCAGGTATCGGTCGAGGGGTACGTCGGCGGTCACCGTGACCGCCGACAGGTTCAGGTCGGACGGCGTCGGCATCTCGCTGCCCGGCAGCCGCACGGCCGCCGCGCCGTGCGCCACCGCCGCCGCCAGGGCGTCCGGGCCCGCGCCGCCCGCGGCGAGGAAACCCGCCAGGGACGCGTCGCCCGCACCGACGTTGCTGCGTACGGCGTCGACGGCGGCGTACCCGTAGAGGGCTCCGGCGTCGGAGACCAGCAGTTGCCCGTCCGCGCCCAGGCTGGCCAGCACCGCGCCGGCGCCCGCGTCGCGCAGTTCCTCCGCCGCCTTGAGGGCGTCGCCCACCGTGACGAGGGGGCGGCCGACCGCTTCGGCGAGCTCCTCGGCGTTGGGTTTCACCACGTCGGGGCGGGCGCGCAGCGCGGCCGGCAGCGACGGCCCGGAGGTGTCCAGGGCGATCCGTGAGCCGTACCCGTGCGCGCGGGTGACCAGGTCGGCGTACCACTCGGGGCCGAGGCCGCGCGGCAGGCTGCCGCAGCAGGCGACCCAGTCGGCGGCGGGCGAGTACGCGCCGACCGCCGACAGGATCGCCTCCGACTCGCCCGGGGTCAGCCAGGGCCCCGGCGCGTTGATCTTCGTGAGCGTGCCGTCCGGTTCGGCGACCGCGATGTTGGAGCGGGTGTGGCCCTTCAGGGGGACGGGCGCCACCTCGATGCCCTCCGCCGCCAGTAGTTCGGCGACCAGCGCGCCGGGCGCGCCGCCCAGCGGCACGACGGCGACGGTACGGTGCCCGGCCGCCGCCACAGCGCGGGAGACGTTGACGCCCTTTCCGCCCGGGTCCATGCGCTCACCGGTGGCGCGCAGCACTTCGCCGCGCTCCAGGGACGGGACTTCGTAGGTCCGGTCCAGGGACGGGTTGGGGGTGACGGTGAGGATCATGCGCGTACGACTTCCGTTCCGGCCGCCTCGATGGCGGCCGCGTCTTCGGGCTTGAGTCCGGTGTCCGTGATGAGCAGGTCCACATCGGTGAGGTCACCGAAGCGGGCGAAGTGCTCCGTGCCGTGCTTGGCCGAGTCGGCGAGCAGCACCACGCGCCGGGCGGCGGCGACCATGGCGCGCTTCACGGCCGCCTCGGCGAGGTCGGGGGTGGTGAGCCCGTACTCGACGGAGAACCCGTTCGCGCCGAGGAGGAGCACGTCGGCACGGATCTCGTCGTACGCCCGCAGCGCCCACGCGTCGACGGCGGCACGCGTACGGTGCCGGACACGGCCGCCGACCAGGTGGAGGGCGATGCCAGGGTGGTCGGCCAGCCGGAAGGCGGCGGGCAGGGCGTGGGTGACGACGGTGAGCGCGCACTCGGGGGGCAGTGCGGCGGCCACCCGGGCAACGGTCGAGCCGGCGTCGAGGATGACGCTGCCGTCCTCCGGCAGCTCGGCGAGGGCGGCGCGCGCGATGCGGTCCTTCTCGTCGGCGGCGGTGGACTCGCGTTCGGCGAGGTCGGGCTCGAAGTCGAGCCGCCCGGCCGGGATGGCCCCGCCGTGCACCCGGCGGACGAGCCCGGCGCGGTCCAGGGCCTTGAGGTCGCGCCGGATCGTCTCGGCCGTGACCTGGAACTGCTCGGCGAGGGACAGCACGTCGACCCGGCCTCCCTCGCGGGCGAGGCGCAGGATCAGCTGCTGGCGCTCCGGTGCATACATGTGGTTTTACGTCCGATCAATGCCCGAACCTGTGGTTTCACTCGCAGACTACGTCCGCTTTTCCGGGAAGTAAACACATTCGGGCAAACGGAAGGCCCGACTCCAGAGACCGAGAAGGTCCCCGAAGCCGGGCCGCCATGACTCCGACGTCTACGCTGCCGGCGCCGGCGCGAGGTGCCGTCAGTGCGTGAGCACCGGTTCCGGCGCCTCCGCCACCTCCGGGGCGGCCGCGCCGCCCTCCAGGTGCTGCTTCGGCCGCCCCGGCAGCGCGAACATCACGGCGAAGATCAGCGCGAGGACCGCCACGACCCACCACAGCGCGCCCTGGAAGGCGTCCGCGAACGCCGCGCCGACCTCCGTGGGCGCGGGCCGCCGCTCGTCGATGACCGAGAAGAACACCACCGACACCAGCCCGAGGCCGAGCGCCGTGCCCATCTGCCCGGTCGTGTTGATCAGCCCGGACGCCGAACCGGCGTGCTCACGCGGCACGTCCGACAGCACCGCGTCCGTCAGCGGCGCCACGATCAGGCCCATGCCCACGCCCATCACGATCAGCGGCGCGGCCATCTGCCAGGGCGCGATCCCCGTCCCGTACCGCCCGGCCTCCCAGATGTAGAGGAGCACCCCGGCGGCCATGGTCAGCGCACCCGCCTGGAGCACCTTCCGCCCGTAGCGCGGCACCAGTTTCTGTACGGACATCCCGGCCGCGGCGGACACGGCGATGGAGAACGGCACACCGGTCAGGCCGGCCTTCAGCGGGGACCAGCCCAGGCCGATCTGCATGTACAGGGTCCAGACCAGGAAGAAGATGCCCATCACGACACCGAAGGTCAGCTGCACCGCGATGCCGGCCGCGAAGCTCTTCACCCGGAACAGCGACAGTTCCACCAGCGGCGAGCCGTCCTTGCGCGTCTTGTACTTCTCGTACGCCACGAACACGCCGAACACCGCCAGACTGCCCACCATGCACACATGGCCCCACAGCGGCCAGCCCAGCTCACGCCCGCGTGTCAGCGGGTAGATCAGCATCAGCAGCGCGAGAGTGACCAGCGCGACGCCGACCAGGTCCAGCCGCAGCGCCTTGTCGGCGCGCGACTCGGTGATGAACTTCCGGCCCAGGATCAGCCCGGCGATGCCCACCGGCAGGTTGATCAGGAAGATCGGCCGCCACTCCAGCCCGAACAGGTTCCACTGGGTCAGCAGCGCGCCCAGCAGCGGCCCGGAGACCGCCCCGAGACCCACGATCGCGCCGAACATCCCGAAGACCTTGCCGCGCTCGTGCGCCGGGAAGGTGACATGGATGATCGCCAGCACCTGCGGCACCATCATCGCGGCCATCGCGCCCTGCAGCAGGCGGGAGGCGACCAGCATCTCGGGGCTCGCGGCGAGACCGCAGAGGGCGGAGGCGACGGTGAAGCCGGCGATGCCGACGAGGAAGAGCCGCTTGCGGCCGTAGATGTCGCCGAGGCGTCCGCCCGTGATCAGCCCGGCGGCGAAGGCCAGCGCGTACCCGGCGGTGATCCACTGGATCGCGCCGAACGACGCCGACAGGTCCCGCTCGATGCTCGGGATCGCGATGTTGACGATGGTGACGTCGACGAGGTCCATGAACGCGGCCGTCATGACGATGGCGAGCGCCAGCCATCGCCGCCGGTCGGCGGCGGCGCTCTGCCCCGCTGCGTGAGTGGTGGAGGAAGTCATGCCGGAAAACTAATCGGTATATAGGACAGGTCATGTCCTAGTGGGGCCGCATGCTGGAAAGCATGACGGACACTCCGGCACGACTCCTGAATCTGCTGTCGCTCCTTCAGACGCCGCGCGAATGGCCGGGCAGCGAGCTGGCGGAACGGCTCCGCGTCAGTCCCCGTACGGTCCGCCGCGACATCGACCGGCTGCGCGACCTGGGCTACCCGGTCGAGGCGACCCGGGGCGCGGTCGGCGGCTACCGGCTGGTCGCGGGCGCCGCGATGCCGCCGCTGCTGCTGGACGACGAGGAAGCGGTGGCGATCGCCGTCGGGCTGCGCGCCGGGGCGGGCCATGCCATCGAGGGCGTCGAGGAGGCGGCCGTACGGGCACTGGCCAAGCTGGAGCAAGTGCTGCCGTCGCGGCTGCGGCACCGGGTCGCCACCCTCCAGAACGCCACGATCCCGCTGACGCGGGGCGACGGCGCGACCGTCGCGCCCTCGACGCTGACGACGCTCGCGGCGACGGTCACCGCCCATGAGCGCCTGCGGTTCGGTTACCGCGCGGGCGACGGGACGGAGACGAAACGGCAGGTCGAGCCGTACCGCCTGGTGTCGACGGGCCACCGCTGGTACCTGGTGGCCTACGACCTCGCGCGCGAGGACTGGCGCACCTTCCGTGTCGACCGGGTCGCCGACCCCTTCCCGACGGGCGCCCGGTTCACACCGCGCGAGCTGCCGACGGGCGACGCGGCGCAGTTGCTGGGCCACTCGGTGACGCGTACGCAGGAGCACGACGTGGACGTCACCTTCGAGGCCCCGGCGGAATTCGTGACGGCCCGCCTTCCCGAGCACCTCGTCCCCACACCGACGGGCCCGGGCACATGCCGGCTGCGCGCCCGCTCGGCGGACTCCGTGGAGTGGCTGGCGCTGCGGCTGGCCCTGGCCGACTGCGAGTTCACCGTCCACGGCCCGGAGGCGCTGGTGTCCTACGTGACGGACCTGGGCGCCCGCCTGACGCGGTCGGTGTCATAAAGGGCCGCCCCCGAAGGGGGGCGCGCAGTGCGTCGTGTTCTGGGCGTAAGACGACTGGGCTTGCGAAGGAGAGCCCAGGACACGATCCCCGGAGCGGCCCCAACGGCACGCTCCCGCGCCGGGCCGCCCCCGAGGGCCATACGACGGTGCCCGCCGAAACGGGCGCACCACACAACGGCGCCCCGCCGAAACGGGGCCCGAGGGCGACGCCCCGGAGGGTTACGCCGCCGCGTCGAAGCCCGTGTCGCGGGCCATGCGCTTCAGTTCCAGCAGTGCGTGCTTCTCGATCTGGCGGATCCGCTCGCGCGTCAGGCCGTGCTCCTTGCCGACCTCCGTCAGCGTCCGCTCGCGGCCGTCCTCGATGCCGTACCGCATGCGGATGATCGACGCCGTACGGTTGTCGAGCTTGCCGATCAGGTCGTCCAGCTCCTCGCTGCGCAGCAGCGTCAGCACCGACTGCTCGGGCGACACGGCGGAGGTGTCCTCCAGGAGGTCGCCGAACTGGGTCTCGCCGGCGTCGTCCACGGACATGTTCAGCGACACCGGGTCGCGCGCCCAGTCCAGGACGTCGATGACCCGCTCCGCGTTGGAGCCGAGCTCGGCGGCGACCTCCGCGGGCTCCGGGTCGCGGCCGTGCTCGCGGTTGAACTCGCGCTGCACGCGCCGGATGCGGCCCAGCTCCTCCACCAGGTGCACGGGGAGGCGGATGGTGCGCGACTGGTCGGCGATCGACCGGGTGATGGCCTGGCGGATCCACCACGTCGCGTACGTCGAGAACTTGAAGCCCTTGGTGTAGTCGAACTTCTCCACCGCCCGCACCAGGCCCGCGTTGCCTTCCTGGATGAGGTCGAGGAGCGGCAGGCCACTGCGCGGGTAGCGGCGGGCGACCGCCACCACGAGGCGCAGGTTCGACCGGATGAAGACGTCCTTGGCACGCTCGCCATCGGCGACCAGGCGCTCCAGCTCCTCACGGGACGCGCCCGCGGCGTCGGAGTCCACCTCCCCGTCCAGGATCTGCTGGGCGTACACACCCGCCTCGATGGTCTGGGACAGCTCGACCTCCTTGGCGGCGTCGAGCAGGGGCGTGCGCGCGATCTCGTCGAGGTACATGCCGACCAGGTCGCGGTCGGCGATCTCCCCGCCCACGGCGCGAACGCTGCTTGCCCGGTCGGTGGTCCTGGTCTCACTGGTGGTGGACTGACGACGGGCGACGGCACGGGTTGCCATGCGAGCTCCCTTGCTGAGTTGGGTCGCGACACCCTCCCGGGTGCCCTGCATCCGACGGAAACAACGACTGGAATCCGGACAGAATTCCCATGACACCCGTCGATTTCCGTGATCTTGCAGTACCCTGTCCCGCCACCGGGGGAGGGCGGATGTCGCACGACGACGAAGAGGTGCAGGTCAGGCCGGGCACGGAGCGCGACCTCACGGCCCTCACGGACATCTACAACCACTACGTCCGTGAGACGGCGATCACATTCGACACCGTTCCCCTCACCCCCGCCGAGCGGCGCCCCTGGCTGCACTCCCACCCGGAAGACGGCCCACACCGCCTGCTGGTTGCTCGCGAGGCCGGCGACCCCGGAACGGTTCTCGGTTACGCCACCTCCAGCCCCTTCCGGCCGAAGGCCGCGTACGCGCCCTCCGTCGAGGTGAGCGTCTACCTCGCCCCGGAGGCCGGCGGGCGCGGCATCGGGACCCTGCTCTATGGACACCTCTTCCAAGCCCTCGCCAAGGAGGACGTGCACCGCGCCTACGCCGGGATCGCGCTGCCGAACGAGGCGTCGGTGCGCCTGCACACCCGCTTCGGCTTCCGGCACACCGGCACCTTCGGCGAGGTGGGCCGGAAGTTCGGGCGGTACTGGGACGTGGCCTGGTACCAGAAGGACCTCTAACCGAACTGCACCGACCGCTTCGCCAGGCCCATCCAGAACCCGTCGATCACGCTGCGCCCGCCGCCCAGGTCGCCGGCCGCGTCGGCGGCGCCCAGCGTGACGAACAGGGGCGCGAAGTGCTCGGTACGGGGGTGGGCGAGCGGGCCGGCCGGCGAGGCGTGGGCGAAGTCCAGCAGCGCGTCCACATCCGCCGCCTCCAGCGCCCGCCGCCCCCAGTCGTCGAACTCCGCCGACCAGCCGGGTACGCCCTCGTGGCGCAGCGCCGCCAGGTTGTGGGTGAAGAACCCACTGCCGACGATCAGCACGCCCTCGTCCCGCAGCGGTGCCAGCTTGCGCCCGATGTCCATGAGCCGGGCCGGGTCGAGCGTGGGCAGGGACATCTGGAGGACCGGGACGTCGGCGTCCGGGTACATCTCGACGAGCGGGACGTACGCCCCGTGGTCCAGCCCCCGGTCGGGCAGGTCCTGTACGGGCGCGCCCGGCCCGCGCAGCAGCTTGCGGACGGATTCGGCGAGCCGGGGCGCACCGGGCGCGGCGTACCGCACCTGGTAGTAGTGCGCGGGGAAGCCCCAGAAGTCGTACACGAGGGGCACGGTCCCGGTGGCGCCGAGGGCCGACGGGGCCTCCTCCCAGTGGGCGGAGACCATCAGGACGGCGGAGGGCCGCGGCAGGCGGGCGGACCAGGCGGCGAGCTGGCCCGGCCAGACGGGGTCGTCGGCGAGCGGCGGTGCGCCGTGGGAGAGGTAGAGGGCGGGCATCCGCCCCGCGAAACGGTCACCGGTGGCGGTCATGGCGGCGGCTCCTGACGTGTCTTCCATCCTACGTACTTGAATCTTCAAGCATGCTCGAACAGAAGCGTATCGACCACTTGTTCAACTTTCAAGAAGTCGTAGAGTGGATACATGAATACGGCACCGAACGGCGGAAGCGAGGAGCCTCGCTGGCTCAGCGACGACGAGCAGCGCGTCTGGCGCGCGTATCTGCACGCCACCACGCTGCTGGAGGACCACCTCGACCGCCAGCTCCAGCGCGACGCCGGGATGCCGCACATCTACTACGGCCTGCTCGTCCAGCTCTCCCAGGCCCCGCGCCGCCGCATGCGGATGACCGAGCTGGCCAAGGACGCCAAGATCACCCGGTCCCGGCTGTCGCACGCCGTGGCGCGGCTGGAGAAGAACGGCTGGGTACGCCGTGAGGACTGCCCCTCCGACAAGCGCGGCCAGAACGCGTACCTGACGGACGAGGGGTACGCGGTGCTGAAGCGGAGCGCGCCCGGCCATGTCGCCGCCGTACGCCAGGCGATCTTCGACCGGCTCAGCCCGGAACAGGTCGGCCAGCTCGGCGAGATCATGCGGGTCATGGCCGAGGGCCTCCAGCCGTCGGGCCGGGACGCCGACCTGCCCTGGCTGCGGTAGCTCGGGCTAGGTCGTCAGCAGGACGCCCGCGTACGACGCCGCCGCCACGATCACCCAGGCGGTGAGCCCCAGCGCCGCGACCCGCGCCCCGGTCCGGGACAGTGTCGGCAGGTGGACCGCGCTGCCGAGGCCGAACAGGGCGGCGGCGAGCAGCAGCTCCTGAGCCGTCCCGGCGGCGTCCAGCGCGGGCGCGGGCAGCCACCCGGTCGTGCGCAGCGCCACCATGGCGAGGAATCCGGCGACGAACAACGGCACGAGGGGCGGCCGGTGGCCCGTGGGACGCCCGCCCACCGGCGCGGCACACCCCCGCCCCCGGGCGGCAGCGGTACGCCCCCGCCTCCGGGCGGCCAGCACCAGCGCCGCCACCAGCGGGGCCAGCAGCGCGACGCGCATCAGCTTGACCAGGACCGCCTCCCCCAGCGCGGCCGGCCCGGCGGTCTGGGCGGCGGCGACCACCTGGCCCACATCGTGCACGCCCGCGCCCACCCAGCGCCCGAACTGCGCGTCGCTCAGCCCCAACGGCCCCTGCAGCAGCGGAAGTACGGCGATGGCGAGCGTCCCGCACAGGGTCACCAGCGCGACCGACGTGGCCGCGTCGTCCTCGTCGCTGTCCCGCACCGCGCCCACCGCGCCGATCGCCGACGCGCCGCAGATGGCGTACCCCGTGGCGATGAGCACCGGCTGGTCACCCGGCAGCCCGAGACGGCGCCCGAGCCACCACGTACCGGCGAGGGTGGCGGCCACCACGGCCAGCACCATGGCGACCGTCCGCCAGCCGAGGCCAAGGACGTCCGAGAGGCTCAGCTTCAGCCCGAGCAGGACGACACCGACCCGCATCAGGCGCTTGGCCGCCAGCGTCAGGCCCGGCCGGCAGCGGCCCCGGATGCGGGCGCGCAGCCAGGGCGTGTGCGCGGCGGCGACGCCCAGCACGACGGCGGCGGTGAGCATGGGCACGGCCGGCACGGCGAGGTGCACCAGCCAGGCCACCCCCACCCCGGCGGCGGCGAGCGCCAGCCCGGGAACGGGACCGCGCCCGGTCCGGGCCCTGCCGCCGATCGCGACCGGACGGACGCGAGAGCCGACGAGCGCCATCAACGGTCCGCGTCCATGGGCAGGCGGTAGATGCGCCGGATGCTGGTACCCAGGCGCGTGATGTCGGCCCCGTAGACGTGGATGGACACGGCGGTGACCTCGCCCCCGTTGCGTACGGAGTGGATGTCGCCGGGCGGGGCGAAGGCGGCGACCGCGCCCGGGCCGTTCACCACGTCCTCGGTGGCGAGCAGCCGGGCGGAGGTGCCGTCCGGGACGAGCTGGTAGCGGCGCTCGTGCTCCTCACCCCGGTGGACGCCGGTCACGCACCACGAGACGTGGTCGTGGACGGGGGTGGACTGCCCGGGCAGCCAGACCAGGGCGACGACGGAGAAGCCGCCGTCGGGCTCGGCGTGCAGCACGTGCTGGCGGTAACGGTCCGGATCGCCCTCGCACTGCGCCGCGCCGAGCAGGTCGGGCGCGCCGAGGTGCGGGGCGAGGCGTTCCGCCACGAGCCGGGCGGTCGGTTCGGGCGGCAGCCCGCGGTCCACGGTCTCGCGTATGCCGGCGACGAGGGTACGGAGGCGCTCGGTGACGAGGCCGGGGGCGGGGGCGGAGGTCGTCGTCACGGATGTCGTCGTCATGGCCGCAGCGTCCGGCCGGACGACCCATCACGTCCAAGGAGGGTTTTTTGCCATCCCCCTGACGAACGCTTATGAGTACGTCGTGTTCAGCAGCCGACCTTCGACTCGGCCACCTCGACGATCTTGTCCAGCATGAGGCCCGTGGCGGGTATCCGCAGATGGTCGCGGAGGACGTACGCGTACACCTGGCGACGCGTGTGCGGCTCGACGATCCGGCCCGTGACCTTCTCGTGGCACAGGAACGACAGGACCAGCGCGGGCACCATGGCGATGCCGACACCGGCCGCCACCAGGCTCTGCATCACCAGGTTGTCGTCCGTGGTGCACGCGATGTCGGGGGTGAATCCCGCCTCGGCGCAGGCGTGCAGGAAGTTGGCGTTGCAGCGCGCGCAGCCGGCGATCCACCGCTCGTGCGCCAGGTCGGACAGGTGGACGGCCCGGCGGCGGGCCAGCGGGTGCCCGGTGGGCAGGAGCACCGTCAGCGGGTCCTCCAGCAGCCTGAACTCGTCGAGCTCGTCCGGGATGTCGACCGCCAGGCCCGGATAGCTGAAGGCCAGCGTGATGTCGCACTCGCCCCGGGTGACCATCCGCAGCGACTCGGGCGGTTCGCTCTCCACCAGCTCGACCCTGATGCCCGGGTGTTCGGCGGCCATCCGGGCCATGGCCTCGGGCAGGATCGTCGCCCCGGCGCTGGGGAAGGCGCACACGCGTACCCGGCCGGAACGCAGCCGCGCTATGGCGTCGATCTGTTCCTGGGCGGCGGCCAGGGTGTCGAGGATCGTCCCGGTGTGCCGGGTGAGGGCCTCCCCCGCCTCGGTGAGCCTGAGGCCGCGCCCGACGCGGGTGAACAGCGGTGTGCCGACGTCCCGTTCGAGCGCCTTCATCTGCTGGCTGACGGCCGGCTGCGTGTACCCGAGGGAACGGGCGGCCGCCGTATAGGAACCGGTCCTGACCACTTCGTGGAAGGTCTTGATGTACCGGGAGTCGAACACGCTCGAAAGCATAAGCAGAAATTGGGGTACGCAAAGGGGCGTTTCCCCGCCACGTCGGCGGCGGGGAAACGCCCCTCCTCGGCGCGTCGTCAGTGCGCGACGACCGGGACCCGCGCGTCGTCCTCGACCCCGCCGACGGCGACGGGCCGGCGAACCGGCACCCGGACGGCCCGTGTTGACGAACGTGAACGCGATCGCGGCGGCCACCACCAGGATGCCGACCGCCCACCAGATGGCGGCGGAGCAGCCCTCGACCATGCCCTCGACCATGCCCTGGAGCTGGAGCAGCTTCTGCGCCCCGCGGTGGGCGCGAGCAGCGCGCCGAAGGCGCCCTGGAGGGCTCGCGAGCCGAGCGGCATCGCCTCGCCGGTGGCCGCGCCGCCCAGCGCGGAGGGGGGTGGGTGTGGGCCCCGGGCCAGAGGGGCCGCCCGCGCTATGCGTGGGAGGCGGGCGTAGGGACGGGCGTCAAAGGCCGGCGTTCAAGGCAGGGCGCAGGGACGGGCGCCACGGCCGGGCGTCAAAGGCGGGCGTAGGGACGGGCCCACATGGCGGGCTCAGGGCAAGGCACCCGGACGGGCATCAAAGGCGGGCTCACGACCGGGCACCGGGACGGACATCAAAGGCCGGCGCCCACGACCGGGCACCCGGACGGACATCAAAGGCGGGCGCCATGGACGGGCGGGAGAAGCCCGCCCTGGGAAGGGTTACGGCTCGCGTCGCAGGTCCTCCAGGGTCGCGGGGGTGCCGGGCAGTGGGGAACGCGCGGGGGTCTCCAGGCCGTCGAGGAACAGCTGGAGGTGGCGGTGTACGAACCGGTCGAAGCTCGGGCAGGCGGAGCCGGGCAGGGGGCGGGTGAGCTGGGAGAGCGCAATCATCAGGTCGCCGACGGCGACGTCGGTGCGCAGCCGCCCCGCGGTCTGCGCCCGGTCGAAGAGCGCCTGTACGGCCTCCTCCAGCCGGGCGCGTTCGGCGAGCAGCTCGGGGTGGTCCTCGTCGAAGGCGCCGGAGAGCATCGGGCACAGGGCGCCGATCCGCTCGTCGGCGGCGGCGTGGGCGAAGCGGCGCAGCGCCTGGAAGGCGTCGCTCTCTTCGGCCGCCGCCTCCACGGCCCGCTCGGTGGTGCGGGACACGACGGACAGGACGACCTCGTGGACGAGGGCGAGCCGGTCGGGGAAGTGCCGGTAGAGCGTGGCGTTGCCGACGCCGGCCCGGCGGGCGACGTCGCCGAACGGCACGTCGGGCCCGAACTCGGTGAACATCTCGCGGGCCGCGTTCACGATCCGCTCGCGGTTGCGCAGGGCGTCCGCCCGGGGGCGGGACACGCGGCGCGTGGCGGTGCTGGTCACGGTTCACTCCCTACTGGCCACAACCGGGGACGGCTTCCCCGCTTACTGGTGACGCAGGCGTAACCGGGGATCCGGTCCCCGGTTATCTCATGCGCCTCATGCGACCTGCATCACGACCCTTCTCGCGAGTAACCCACGATCGGCCGCACCCGGCGGGCGCCCGCCCACCGCCCGGCACAGGCTGATCGGACGGAGAGCAGTCCGGACCCGGCCGGCTGCCGCGGACCGAAGGCGATCAGCACGCATGCAGCAGACCCGCCGGCGGATACGCAGACCGGTCGCCCTCGGCGCGGCCGCCACCCTCGCCATAGCCGGCCTGGCCACGGCGAGCTCGACCCTCCCGGACCGGACCAGCGCCTCGGCCGGCCCCATCGCCGCCCGTTCCGCAACCGACGCCCCGGGGCTCGCCCCGTGCCGGATCACGACCGCCCTGGGGGTCCAGCTGTCGGAGGGCATACCCACGGGCCCGGGCTACGCCCGCTCGACGGGCGAGGTCCGTGCCCTGACCCTGATGATCGACTTCCCCGACGCCCCCGGTGAGGGCCCGGCGATGAACCGGTTCGCCGAGTTCTTCCCGCAGACCACCGACTGGTTCCGCGTCAGCTCCTACGGGCGGCTGCGCTACCGCCCCGAGGCCCCGCTGCCGGGCTGGCTGCGGATGCCGATGCCGTTCGCGTCGTACGGGATCGAGCGCGGCTCACCGTACGAACCCGGCTACCGCCGACTCGTCCAGGACATCGTGACGGCCGCCGACCCCAAGGTCGACTTCGGCGCGTACGACCTGGTCAACGTCCTGGTCACCCCGAACGCGGGCCCCTCGGCGCTGGACACCGTCCTGTCCGTCACCTTCTCCGGCAACGGCGAGGCCCCGCACGCCGACGGCTCGCCGCTCGCCAACACGTCGTTCGTCTACAGCCGCCAGGACGACGGTTCGGGTACGTACCACGAGACGGGCTACCGGGTCCTGCCGCACGAGAACGGCCACGTCTTCGGCCTGCCCGACCTGTACACCGCCGAGGGCGGCGGCGCGGTGGGGCACTGGGACATCATGTCCGAGGACTGGGGGGCCAACAACGATCTGCTGGCCTGGCACAAGTGGAAGCTGGGCTGGCTCGACAACGACCAGGTGCGCTGCGCCTCCGCGTCCGGCAGCCGGGAGTACACGCTCACGCCGCTGGCCACCAAGGGCGGGCCGAAGCTCGCCTTCGTCCCGCTGACGCCGGAGTCCGGGTACGCGGTGGAGGTCCGCACCCGGGACGGCAACGACGAGGCGGTGTGCGAGCCGGGCGTGCTGATCTACCACGTTCAGTCGGACGTGGACACCGGGCACGGCCCGGTCACCGTCGTCGACAGCGACCGCGACAGCGGCGGCTGCACGCGCCGCCCGAACGTGCACGCGGAGCTGTCGGACGCCCCGTATCGCCCCGGCGAGTCGTTCACCGACCGCGAGAGCGGCGTACGCGTCACGGTGTTGTCCGAGGACCCGAAGACGGGCGCCTACCGGGTCCGCGTCAGCCGCGCCTGAGCCGCCCAGACGCCTCGTCCGCCCGGACCCGCGCCTGGACGTCGACCCGCAGATCCCGCTTCAGCACCTTGCCGGTCGCGTTCCTCGGCAGCGGCCCGTCCTGTACGAGGACGTGGGCGGGCACCTTGAAGGCCGCGAGGCTCCGCGCCACATGCGCCCGCAGCTCCTCGGCCCCGGCCGCGGCCCCCTCCCGGAGGCGTACGACGGCCGCGACCTCCTCGCCCAGTACGGGGTGGGGGACGCCGAGCACGGCCGCGTCGGCCACGTCGGGGTGGTCGTACAGCGCCGCCTCGACCTCCACGCAGTACACGTTCTCGCCGCCCCGGATCACCATGTCCTTCAGCCGGTCGACGACGCTGACCCGCCCCTCGCGCACCGTGGCGAGGTCACCGGTGCGCAGCCAGCCGTCGGGCGTGAACGCGGCGGCGGTCGCCTCCGGGTCCTCCCAGTAGCCGCGCACCAGGGTCTGGCCGCGCAGCCACAGTTCGCCCACCTCGCCCTCGGGCAGCGCCCGCCCGTCCGGGGCGGCGATCCGCACCTCGGTGACGGGGGTGGGCCGCCCGACGCTCCCGGGGAAGCGCCGGTAGTCCGCCCCGAAGTTGGCCAGTACGCCGCCGCTGGTCTCGGTCAGCCCGTACCCGTTGCGGGGCTCGACGCCCTCGGGGCAGCGGGCGACCAGGCCGGGCGGTGCGGCGGCGCCGCCGGTGTTGAGGTGGGCGAGCGTCCCGAGCCCCCTCTCGCCCGCCGCCTCCAGCAACTGGAGGGCGGTGGTCGGCACCCCCGCGTAGTGCGTCACGCCGTGCTCGTGGATCAGCTCCAGGGCCTTCACGGCGTCCCACTTGCGCATCAGCACGAGGGTGCCGCCCGCCGCCATCACCGAGTAGAACGAGGTGAACGCGGCCACGTGGAAGAACGGGAACGTCGTCAGCGACACCGGCGCCGGACCCTGCCCCGGCACCTCCCCCCGCTCGAGCGCGGCGACGGCGGCGTGGAAGCGCGGGTTCATCGCGGCCCCGGCCTGGGCGAGGTGCGTGGCGACCGCGCCCTTGGGCCGCCCGGTGGTGCCGGACGTGTAGATGATGGTGGCGTCGTCCTCGGGCCGGACCTCCACCTCCGGCGGGCCGAGCGCGGGGTCGGCGGCGGGGAGGTCCTCGTACCGCTCGAACCCCTCCTCGGCCTCCCCGTGGAAGACCAGCCCCCGCACGCCGTGACGCCGCGCCCAGGCCCGTACGCGCGCCACCCGCTCCCCGTCCACGAGCAGGATGCCGGGCCGGCAGTCGTCGAGGGCGTACGCGAACTCGTCCTCCGTCCACCAGGCGTTGAGCGGTACGGCGACGAGGCCGGCCAGCTGGGCGGCCCAGAACGCGATCTGCCACTCGGGATGGTTCCGCATCGCGACCACGGCCCGGTCGCCCGGCCGCAGCCCGTACACGTCGGTGAACCGGCGGGCGAGCGCGCAGGCGGCGGCGAAGAACTCCCCGTAGGTGTACGTCCGGTTCTCCGCGACGAGGAACGGCTGCTCGCCGTACGCCCAGGTGACCTCGGCGAACTCCCGCAGCGTGCGCGGCCCGCCGGCGTACACGAGGCGCCCGTCCCCGTCCGCCACGACGGCGAAGGGCGCCCCGGGCGCGGTGAGTACCGACGGGTGATGCGTGGACGGATCGGTGTGCGGCACGATCGCCTCTCCTAAGCGCTTGCTCAGTCCCTCCGGGCGACGCTATGCGCCCCGACCGTACCCCGTCAAGATCCGTGTATCAGCCACTTACCCGCTGCGGAGCTCCAGCGCCCGTCGCGGAGTGCGGCGGGCGCTGGTCTCGCTGCGGGAGGGGCCGGAGCCCCGGGGCGTCAGGGGGTGATGTGGATCCTGAACGTGGAGGTGGTGTTGCGGATGTTCTCGGCGTTGCCGCTCATCCGCAGGCCGTGGAAAGTCACCTCCCCGACGGCCGGACCCTGGCCGGGTTCGGGCAGCTCGTTGGCCCACAGCCCGAAGCCCGACTTCGCGTCCCAGGCGTCACCGCTCTTGCGGGCGCCGGTGATGGAGATGTCGGTGAAGACGGTGTCCTTGATCGGGAACGTGGGCTGACCGCCCACGTACTGCGTCTGGAACATGATCCCGCTGTACGTGGGGTCGACGATGTCCACGTGGTTCACCCGGATCCCCTGGAACACCTTGGAGGCGGAGAACAGCCAGATGCCCGGGAACGTCTGATTGCCCCAGAAGTGGCCACCCGCCCGGACGACCGAGATGTTCTCGAAGGTCGTCGGCTCGGTCCCGAAGCCGTTCATCGGGTAGCCGAAGTCCAGCGACGAGATCGTGATCCCCGAGTAGACCAGGGTGTCGGCGATGTGGATGTTGCGGAAGGTGTTGTTGTAGCCGCCGTAGACGGCGACACCCGCGGCCCGCCAGGTCAGGGTGGAGGTGAGGTTCTCGTAGACGTTGTTCTTCATGTCCGCGCCGCCCGCGTCGATCGCCGAGAACAGCGCGAAGCTGTCGTCGCCGGTCGCCCGCGCGTCATTGTTGGACACGAGGTTGTCCGTGGAGCCGTTGGTCATGTTGATGCCGTCGGCGAACATGTTCCGGATCCGGGAGTTCCTGATCGTGATCCGGTCGGTGTTGGCGCCCCAGTAGAGGCAGACCATGTGCTCGTTCCAGATGTCGTCGATGACGATGTCCGACACGTTGGAGAAGTCGAACACCTTGCCCGGCCCGTCGATGCGCGAGGTGTAGTTGCCGAAGTAGGCGAAGCCCTTGAACAGGGAGCCCTTCGCCGCCGCCTCGGCCCGGAAGCCGACGTCGGTGTTGTCCTGCGTGGACGGGGCGTGGAACTTCGTGTACCAGGGTCCGGCGCCGACCACCTTCACCGCCTTGCCGTACACCTGGAACTTGCTCGACGTCCGGTAGTCGCCCGGCGGCAGGTACACGCCGACGAGCGTGCCCGTGGTGTCCATCCGGACCCGGTCGAGCGCGTTCTGCACGTCCTGGTGCGTGAATCCGGCGGGCACGGTGTACCTCGCCGGGTCCGGGTTCGCGACCGGGACGGCCTTCTCCAGGCTGACGAAGTCGATCGCGTACGTGGTGGTGTTGGCGGCGTCCTTCTGGAGCCGGATCCTGCTGCCCGCGGGGACGGTCCCGCCGAGCATGAGGTGCGCCTCGTCGTAGATGTGCCGGGGGGCGCCCGCGCCCGGGGAGTTGCCGGGCGATGCCTCCGCCCCGTACAGCCAGGCGTACTTCGAGGTCAGCGGCAGTGCCTTCCTGAAGGTGCCGTCGACGTACACGTTGATGGTGGAGTCGGTGCCGCCGCCGCCCGGGGCGTCCGGGATGGAGAAGCGGGTCACCAGGGTGTTGGTGTCGGCGCGGGTGGTGAACTCGACGTACTCGCCGGTCGCGTCCAGGTTCACCGCCCTGCGGCCCGACGCCTCGCCCGCGATGTCGCCGACGGTGCGGTTGGGTCCGACGACCGTGGCGCCGCCGCCGGCGGTGCCGTCCTCCGCCTCGTACATGTCGTACGGCATGTCGGCGCCGCGTCCGACGAACAGTGGCTGCGTGGAGGTGTTGTTCTGCCGCTTGACCGGCAGCTCGTTGGCGTCGTCGGCGAGGACGACCTTCACGGTGTACGAGCCGTTGGCGGCCGTCCAGGGGCCGAGGCTCACCTCGGCCGAGCCGCCCGCGGCGATGACGCCGGTGTGGGTGCCCGTCAGGGTCCTGACCGTGGCGCCCCAGTCGTCGAGGAGGGTGAGCGTCACACCGTGGCTGCCCGCGGCGCTGGCCGCGTTGCCCTGGTTCTTCACCATGGTCTTGAAGGTGACGGTGTCGCCGGCGGCCGGACTGGAGGGGGATGTCGTCACCGAGGCGGCGACCAGGTCCGCGCTCGTGACCGGCTTGACCACCAGCGGGTTGGGGCTGGTGCGGGTGTTGTTGGTCTCGTTCTGCTCGACCACCGCGTTCGCCTCGTCCGCGACCGCGCTCAGCTCGTACGAGCCGGCCGGGCGCGCCCCGAGGGACGCGTCGACCGTGACCTGGGCGCCGGGCGCGAGGGCGCCGACCGGCGCGGTGGCGACCTTGGTGCCGCCGAGGCGCACCGCGACCGTGCTCGCGGGAGCGGGGGCCGGGCCGTCATTGCGGACGGTGGCCGACACGGTGATGGCGTCCGACTCCACGGGTGAGGCGGGCGAGGTGGTCAGGCCGGTGACCACGAGGTCCGGGTTGGGCGCGGGGACGCCGATGACCTGGAACTCGGCGAGCTGACCGGCCGGGGCGCCGGAGTTGGCGGTGAACTTCAGCTGGACGTCGGCCACCCGGCCGGAGACCGGAACGGTGACCGTGTTGCCGCTCGACGGGTCGAAGCCGTAGCTCTTGGCGGCGACGAGGCTGGTGAAGCCGGTGGCGTTCTGCTCCCGGCCGAGGACCTCGATCGTCTGGGAGCGGGCGGCCCACACGGTGTCCGGGTTCAGCTTGAGCACGAGCCGGTCGAGGTCGGCGTTGGACCCGAGCTTGACGGTGAGGGTGTTCGGGTAGCTGCCGCCCGCGCCTTCCCAGTAGGTGGCGGTGTTGTTGTCGTTGGCGTTCTCCGGCACGTAGGTGTGCACCGTGGAGGAGGCCCCGATCGGCTTGCCGGTGGCGAGGTCGGAGCCGGTGCCGCCGTTGCCGCCGCGGGTCACGCGGTTGCTGTCGCCCGACCGGTTGCCGGCCGCGTCCTTGGCCCGTACGTGGTAGGTGACGGTGCTGGTCGTGGGCTGGGTGTCGGTGAAGGTGGTGACGTCGCCGGCGACGCTGCCACGCAGGACGTTGTTCGCGTAGACCTCGTAGCCCGTCACACCGGCGTTGTCGGCGGAGGCGGTCCAGGTCAGCCTGATCGTCCCGCTCGTGGGCTCGGTGAAGGCCAGGTTCGCCGGGGCCGTCGGGGCCTGCGTGTCGCCGGCGTCGCCGACGCGCGTGACGGTGTTGCTGTCGCCCGACTGGTTGCCGGCCGCGTCCTTGGCCCGTACGTGGTAGGACACGGTCTGGTTCGCCGGCCGGGTGTCGGTGAAGGCGGTGACGCCACCGGCGACGCTCGTGAGCAGCTCCCCGTTGGCGTAGACGTCGTAACCGGTCACGCCCACGTTGTCGGTGGCGGCGTTCCAGGTGAGCCGGATCTGGCCGGTGGCCGGCTCGGTGTACGCCAGGTTCGCGGGTGCGGTCGGCGCCTGGCTGTCGCCGCCGGCCGGGCCGTAGACCTCCAGCTCGGATATCTGGGCGGCCGCCTGGACGGTGTTCGCGGTCACCAGCACGCGGACGTAGCGGGTGGTGGTGGCGTCGAAGGCGATGGTGGCCGCGTGGCCGCTCGCGGCGTCGAAGGCGTACGCCCGGGAGGCCGTCAGGTCGGTGAAGTCCGTGCCGTTGCCGCTGCCCTGGATCTTCAGGGTCTGGCTGCGGGCGCCCCAGGTTCCGGGCAGGCGCAGGACGACGCGGTCGACGCGCACGGAGGAACCGAGGTCGGCCCGGAGCCACTGCGGGAAGGCGTTGTTGGCGCTCTCCCAGTAGGTGGCGCGGTTGCCGTCGTTGGCGTTGGCGGCGGTGTAGGTCTGCGTGTGGCTGCCGGCGGTGAGGGTGCGGCCGGTGACGAGGTTGGCCGACGAGCCGTCCGCGGCGTGCACCTCCAGCTCCGAGAGCTGCGCCGCCTGCCAGCCGGTGTTGGCGGTGATGTCGATCCGGACGAACCGCGTCCGCGTGGCCGGGAAGGAGACGGTGACCGTGTTCCCGGACCCCGGGCTGAAGGTGTACGCGGCGGAGCTCTTCAGCGTGGTGAAGCCGGTGCCGTCGGCGCTGCCCTGGACGGAGAGGGTCTGGCTGCGGCTCTCCCAGCCGGCCGGCAGCTTCAGCACGACCTCGTCGACCCGCTCGGTCGTCCCGAGGTCGGCCTGGACCCACTGGGGCAGGTTCGACCCGGCGCTCTGCCAGTACGTGCCCTGGTCGCCGTCGGTGATCTTCGGTGCGCCGTACTCGGCGTGGGAGCTGCTCGCCGACGCGGTGTCGCCGAGCGCGATGTTGGGTCCGCCCGCCGCGCGGGCGGTCGTCAGCGGACCGCCCAGCGCCAGCAGGCTCGTCACGATCACGGCGCTCAGGCCCCGTGATCTCCAGGTGGGGGTGGTCATCAGTCCTCGCTTCTCGGGAATACGGGGCGCTTCGCCATGCGGACTGTGCGCGCGGCGGCCCGGAGGGGCGGGCCGCCGTACCGGTGCCGTGGGTGTCAGCCGGTGCGATGGACGACGAACTGCGAGCCGGGCTCCACGAGGACGTCACCCTCGGCCGAATTGGTGATGGTCACGCCCGTCAGCGTCGCGCTGCCCCGGGCGCCGCTCATCGCGAGGATGCCGGAGCCGTTGACCGATCTGTCGATGCGTACGTTGGTGATCCTCACGTCCGGCATCGCGCCGCCACCCGTCTTGAACTGGATGCCGTCGTAGGTCGAGTCGTGGATCTCGGTGTCCCGGATGGTGACGCCCGGGATGTCCTGGCCCTGGGCGAAGAGCGTGATGGCGCCGAACTCCTGGTCCTCGTTCCAGAACGCACCGCCCGTGCGGTGCAGCGCGTTGTTGGCGATGAGGGTCTGCCCGGAGAAGGGCAGCGGGTCGTGGTCGGTCGCCAGCATGATCCCCGGGTAGTTCATGGTGTCGGAGATGATGTTGTTCTCGACCGTGTTTCCGTAACCGCCGTACACCGCGATGCCGTTGGCACGCCAGGGCAGCTGGATGGTGTTGTTGCGGAAGTGGTTGTCGTGGCCGATGTCCACCGACGGGTTCTTGACGTACTTGCTGGCCCAGACGGCCAGGGCGTCGTCACCGGTGTTGCGGAAGGACGAGTTGTGGACGGTCGAGTTGCGGGTGCCGTTGGCGAAGTTGATGCCGTCGGCGTACGTGTTGCGGACCCGCATCCCGCTGAACTCCAGGCCGTCGCCCGGCCCCCACAGCTCGGGGATGTTCGAGTAGTCGCGACCCACCCAGACGCCGACGTTCGCGTGCTCGATCCACACGTTGCTGATCCTGGTGTTCTTGCCGAACCGGCCGTTGAGGCCGACACCGCCCTCGGCGTTGCCGTCGCCGCCCCGGATGGTTCCGGAACCGAAGATCGCGACGTCCGAGATCTGGGTGTTGTCGTCGATGTCGAAGCCGAAGTTGCCCTCGTGCGGGTGGTTGATACCGCCCGCCTGGTGGGGCGGGGTCAGTGTGTACAGCTGGGAGTGCCACATGCCGGCGCCACGGATCGTCACGTCACGGATGCCGACCTGGTTGTGGGTACCGCGGTCGAGCGGGTCGTCGGTCAGGATCTTCTGTTCCTGGCGCCACTGGCCCGCCGGTATCCATACGCAGGTGATCTCGCCCTTCTGGTCGGCGGTGACCGCCCGCTGGATCGCGTCCGTGTCGTCGGTCCCGTCATTGGGGACGGCGCCGTACTGGGTGATCGAGGTGCACGCCGCGGGCTTCGCGGCCGGGGCGGCGACCTGCTCCAGGTCGATGAGGTCGATGATGTAGAAGGCGGCGGTGTCGCCCGCGTCGCGCTGGAGGCGGAACTCCGTGCCCACCGGGTAGGTCTCGGTCAGCAGCGCGTGGGACTCGTCGAACAGCCGGCGCGCGTCACCGCCCGGGGTGTTGGTCAGGCCCTCGGGGTCGTCGGTGTTCCCGTAGAGCCAGCTGTGCTTGGAGGAGAGCGTCAGCTTCCGGACGAAGTCGCCGTCGGCGTAGAGGCTGATGGTGGCCTCCCTGCCGCCGCCGGACGGGGCGTCGGGGATGGAGTTGCGGACGACGATGGAGTTGGCGGCGTTGGTGGAGGTGAACTCCACGTACTGACCGGTGCTGTCGAGGCGAACCGACCGGCGGCCGGAGGACTCGGTGGCGAAGTTGGTGTGACCGAAGGTGCGCTTCTTGTCCGAGGTGAGGAGGGTGCCCTGGTAGCGGGCGTCCTCGGCCTCGTACTCGGTGTACGGCACGGCCGCGCCGCGTCCGACGACGAGGGAGCGGGCGTGGACGTTGTTGTTCTCGTCCGTCTCGGCGACCGTGCCGGTGGCGTCGGCCGTGGCGGTCAGGGTGGCGGCACCGCTCGTGGCGGTCCAGGTGCCGGCGATGGCGACGGTGGCCGTCGCCCCGGCGGCGATGGCGCCGGTCGTGCCCTGCAGGGTGGTGCCGCCGACGGTCAGGCGGGTGACGGTCCCGGCGGGGACGCCGGTGGTGCCGCGGTTGTTCACCGCCACCGTGAAGGAGACGGACGCGCCGACCGCGGGCGCCGCCGGGTTGGCGGTGATGGCGGTGACCCGAAGATCCGGGCCCGGGCTCTGGGCGACGGTCAGCTTCGTCGCCGCGGTGCGGCTGTTGTTGCTGTTGTCCAGTTCGGGGACGGTGTCCGTCGGGTCCACGGCGGCGGAGACGGTGTACGTCCCCATGGGGCGCCGGCCGACGGGGACGGCGACGGTCGCGGACGATCCGGCCGGGAGGGCGGCGACCGGAGCGGAGCCGGCGACGGTGCCCTCGACGCTGACGTTCACCGTCGTCGCGGGGGCGGGGGCCGTACCGGCATTGCGGACGGTGGCCTTGACCGTCACCTCGTCCGCCTCGGACGGAGAGGCCGGGGACCAGGTCAGGTCGGTGACGACGAAGTCCGGGTGGGGCGCGGCCCTGCCGATGACCTGGATCTCGGCGACCTGGGCGCCGGGGGCGCCGGTGTTGGAGAAGAAGGTCAGCCGGAGGTCGGCGACGCGGCCGGTCACCGGGATGACGACGGAGTTCCGGCCCGTCGACGGGCTGAAGGCGTAGTCGGCGCGGGCCTTCAGGGAGGTGAACGCGGAAGCCGCTTGCCCACGCCCCAGGACCTGCAGGGACTGGGTCCTCGGTCCCCACACCTGGTTGGGGTCGAGCTTGACGACCACGGCCTCGACGTCCGCGTCGGCGCCCAGTTTCACGGTCAGGCTCGACGGGAAGCCCGCGGACTCCCAGTAGGTGGTGAGGCTGTCGTCGTTGGCGTTGGTCGCCACGTAGTTCTGCGTCGTGGATGTCGCCTCGATCGGTTTGCCGCGCGCCAGGTTCGTCCCCTCGGCCGGCGGGTCGACGGGCCCCTGGCCGCCTGCGCCGTAGATCTCCAGCTCTGACAACTGTGCCGCGTTCCAGCCCGTGTTGGAGGCCACCTGCACCCGGACGTGCCGGGCGGTGGCGGAGGGGAGGCCGATGGTCACGGTGTTCGCCGCGGACGGGGTGAACGAGCGGGCCTGCGCGGGAACGAGGGTGGTGAAGGAGCTCCCGTCGGCACTGCCGAGGATGCCGAGGGACTGGGAGCGCGCCTCCCAGCCGGTGGGCAGTTTCAGTACGACGCGGTCGAGGGCGACCTGTGCGCCGAGGTCGACCTGCACCCACTGGGGGAAGGAGCCCGCCGGGCCCTCCCAGTACGACTGCTGGCTGCCGTCGGTGACGTTGCCCGCCGGGTAACCCCCGTGTGCTCCGCCGGCCGTCGCCGGTCTGCCGAGAGCGAGGTTGGGCTCCGCCGCGGCGTACGCGGGGACGGGTAGCAGCCCGATGGCGATCAGGCCGGCTATCAGCAGGCCGACGGCGAGCCGCCTGCTCGGATGTGTGCCTCTCATGGTGGCCTCTCCCCGATCCGGGCGCGGCGCGTGGCCCGCCTCCACTTCCCGGATCCGGCCGCGGGCGGATGACGCGCGAGGGAGCCCGGGAGAGAGGAGAAGGTCACGCGCCAGGAGCCCAGCATGACTCCGACAATGAATGGCGACGACAAGCCAACTTCTTGAGTAATTCTGTGATCTATTTGCGTCGCTAGAGTCACAGGTTTCTACTGCATGACGGCTTTGTCAACGGTTCCGTACCGCCGTGACGGGCTGCGTGCCCCGGAAACGCCACCGGCACCGGTATCGGAGCCGCGCTGGGCGGCGGTGATACCGGTGCCGGTGGGGTGACGGGGATGCGGAGGACGGGATCAGCGGGCCGGGGGCGGGGCGGTCGATCCGCGGACGACGAGCTCGGGCTCGAAGAGGAGCTCGCCGGAGTGGGTCTGGGTCCCCTGGATCTGGGCGCACAGCAGATCGACCGCCGCACGGCCCATGGCCTCGATGGGCTGGCGCACGGTCGACAGCGGCGGCTCCGTACAGGTCATGAAGGCCGAGTCGTCGAAGCCGACGACCGACACGTCCGACGGGACGGAGAGCCCCCGCCGGCGGGCGGCCCTGATCGCCCCGAGGGCGAGGGGGTCGCTCCCGCACACGATGCCGGTGACCCCTCGCTCCAGGAGGCGTGAGGTCGCGGCCTGCCCGCCCTCCAGCGAGAAGATCGACCGCTCCACGAACTCGTCGGCCCACTCCAGGCCCGCGGCCCTGGCCGCCCCCTGGGCGGCTTCCAGCTTGCGCCGCGACGGCACGTGGTCGGCGGGGCCGAGGACCAGGCCGATCCGCTCGTGGCCCAGCGAGGCGAGGTGGCGCCACGCCTGCTCGACGGCGACGGCGTCGTCGCAGGCGACGCACGGGAAGTCGAGCCCTTCGATCGACGCGTTGACGAGGACGACCGGGATGTTCCGCTCCGCAAGCCGGTGGTAGTGGTCGTGCGGCGCGTCGGCCTGCGCGAAGAGGCCACCGGCGAAGACCACGCCGGAGACCTGCTGCTGGAGCAGCAGGTCCACGTAGTCGGCCTCGGAGACACCCCCCTTGGTCTGCGTGCACAGCACGGGCGTCAGCCCCTGCTGCGCGAGCGCACCCCCGATGACCTCCGCGAACGCCGGGAAGATCGGGTTCTGCAGCTCCGGCAGCACCAGGCCGACGAGCCGGGCGCGCTCCCCGCGCAGCTGCGTCGGCCGCTCGTACCCCAGGACGTCCAGCGCCGTGAGCACGGACTGGCGGGTCGCCTCGGACACCCCGGGCTTGCCGTTGAGGACCCGGCTGACCGTCGCCTCGCTGACCCCCACCTTCTTCGCCACCTGAGCAAGTCGTCGCGTCATGCACGCAAGGCTAGCGCAAGCCCCGCAAGTGGATTGCGGTCGTTCTGCGTCCGTCCACGATCGAGGCGCAGCGCGTTACAGCCCCGCCACGGTTCCGGGCGGACCCGACTCCCATGTGGGACGTACCCCTGCCGCGGGCCGACCACGAGCCGCACCCGGGCGCCGGTCCGGACCCGGCCCCGGGGCCGTCAGGCCCGCAGCCACACGGCCGTGTCCCGCGGCAGCGCTCCGTCGGCGTCGAGCGGTCCGCTGGCGAGGAGCAGCCGTTCGTGCGGCGGAAGGGCGACCGGGCGGCCGGAGAGGTTGACGACACAGAGCAGGCCGTCGGCGCGGGCGAAGGCGAGGACGTCGTCCTCGGCCGGCAGCCAGGCCATCGGGCCGTCGCCGAAGCCCGTCCCGGACCGGCGTACGAGCAGGGCTTCGCGGTAGAGCGCGAGCATCGACTCCGGGTCGGTGCGCTGGCGGTCGACGGCGTAGCGTGCCCAGTCCCCGGGCTGGGGCAGCCATGGCTCACCGCCGGCGCCGAAGCCGTACCACGGGGCCTCCGCCTCCCAGGGCAGGGGGACCCGGCAGCCGTCGCGGCCGGGGTCGGTGCCGCCGGAGCGGAGGTGCATGGGGTCCTGGATCCGGTCCGGTGGGATGTCGGCCTCGGGCAGGCCGAGCTCCTCGCCCTGGTACACGTACACCGAGCCGGGCAGCGCGAGGGTGAGCAGGGCGGCGGCGCGGGCGCGGCGGGTGCCGAGTTCCAGGTCGGTGGGGGTGCCGAAGCGCTTCGTGGCGAAGTCGAAGCCGGTGTTCTCGCGCCCGTACCGGGTCACGGTGCGCGTCACGTCGTGGTTGCACAGCACCCAGGTGGCGGGGGCGCCGACGGGGGCGTGCTCGGCGAGGGTGGCGTCGATGGCGCTGCGCAGCCGGCCGGCGTCCCAGGGGCAGGTGAGGAAGGTGAAGTTGAAGGCCGTGTGCAGTTCGTCGGGGCGCAGATAGCGGGCGAAGCGCTCGGCGTCGGGCAGCCAGACCTCGCCGACGAACACGGCGCCGTAGGTGTCGGCCACCGCCCGCCACGAGCGGTAGATGTCGTGGATTTCGTCCTGGGTCGACGTACGGGTGCGGGTCGACGCCCTCCTCGAAGTCGGCGAGCGCGGGATCCTTGACGAGCAGGGCGGCCGAGTCGATCCGTACGCCCGCCACACCCCGCTCGAACCAGAAGCGGAGCACGTCCTCGTGTTCCCGGCGGACGTCCGGGTGGGCCCAGTTGAGGTCGGGCTGCTCGGGGGTGAAGAGGTGCAGGTACCACTCACCGTCGGGCACCCGGGTCCAGGTGCTCCCGGAGAACTGCGACGGCCAGTCGTTGGGCGGGAGTTCGCCGTGCTCGCCACGGCCGGGACGGAAGTGGAAGCGCGCGCGCTCCGGGCTGCCGGGTCCGGTCTCCAGCGCGGCCCGGAACCAGGTGTGCTGGTCGGAGACGTGGTTGGGGACGATGTCGACGATCACCCTGATGCCGAGCGCGGCGGCCTCGGCGATCAGCTTCTCGGCCTCGTCGAGGGTGCCGAAGGCCGGGTCGATGGCGCGGTAGTCGGCGACGTCATAGCCACCGTCGACCATCGGCGAGGCGTACCAGGGGGTGAACCACACGGCGTCGACGCCGAGTTCCGCGAGGTAGGGCAGTCTCGCCCGGACGCCCGCGAGGTCACCGGTGCCGTCGCCGTCGGCGAAGCTGCGGGGATACACCGGGTAGATGACGGCGTCGCGCCACCAGTCGTCGGTGCGGGGCGAGTGAGGGGCTGCCACGTGAGGTCCTTTCGGGCAGAAGGGGTCTTCGCCGCCGTCCCGGTGGCTGCGGGGCATGAGGCCGGGACGGCGGCGAAGGCATGGGGAGGGTGACGGACCGGGCGGGGAGGACGTCATCCCTTGAGCCCGCCGGCGGTGAGGCCGCTCATGATGTTGCGCTGGAAGAGCAGGAAGATGAGCAGGGTCTGCAGGGACGCGATCGTCAGGGCGGCGATCAGGACGTTCACCGGGACGCCGCTGGAGAGCGAGTAGATCCCGACGTTGAGAGTCTGCTTCGCGGGGTCGGGGAGGGTGAGCATCGGCCAGAGGAAGTCCTTCCAGACCCCGACGACCGCGAAGATCGAAGAGGCCGGCGCCGTCGAGTTCGGCCGCCTCGTACAGTTCGCCGGGGATGCCCTGGAGCGCGGCGAGGTAGATGAGGGCGGCGCCGCCCATGTTCATCCACGTCGCGGCGATGACGACGGAGAGCATGGACAGGTCCGGGTCCTGCAGCCACTGCTGCTCGGGCAGGTGGAGGAAGCGGAACAGCTCGTTGAGGAGCCCGTACCCCGGGTCGTAGAGGTACTTGAAGAGCAGCACCGAGGCGACCGGCGGCAGCATCACCGGCAGGTAGACGAGCAGCCGGAGGTAGCCCTGTCCGTGGTGGAACTCGTTGACGACGATCGCCACGACGAACGGCACCGCGAACCCGAAGATCAGCGCGAGCACGGTGAACAGGAGCGTGTTGCGCCATGCCTGCCAGAAGGCCGGGTCGTTGAAGACGGTGGTGAGGTTGTCCAGGCCGACCCAGGTGACCTCGCCGCCCTCGGTCTCTGGAAAGCCAGGAGGAACTCCCTGACCATCGGGTACCAGGAGAACACCGCGAAACAGACGACGGCTCCGATGAGGAAACCGTGGGCCGTCAGATTGCGCCGCAGGCTCTTGGCGAACCGGCCACCGGCGGGTACGGGGCCCGGCTCGTACGGCGGGGAGTGGCGGGGAGGTGCCGCCTTGCTCGGGGTCAGGCTGGGGGCCGACATCGTCGCTCCTCGGTACGGGTCTGCCGTGTCTGCGCTGCCATGTCTGCGCTGCCGGGCGGGGCGGGCCATGGGGCCGGCCTTGGGCGGACCGCCCCGCCCGGCGTCCGGTCACTGGTTGGCCAGGACCTGGTTGACCTGCGCCTCCGCGGTGGCGAGGAGCTTGTCGATGTCGGCGTCCTTGTTGGTGAGGATGCCGGACATCACGTTGTCGAGGACCTTGTAGACCTCCTGCGCCTTCGGCGGCTCGGCCTTGCCGGGCACCGGCGTGTCCATGAAGGACTTGAAGTTGGCGACCGGCATGGTGGCGTTGGCCAGGCGGGCGGCGTCGTCCTTCTTCTTCGACTCACCCAGCCAGAAGTTGGGCTGCGGGACGCCGACGGGAAGCTTGTCGGCCTTGGTGCGGGCCCAGTTGAACTGGCCCTTGCCGACCGTGAGGTTCTTGAAGTTGAGCCAGGCGATCGCGGCCTTGACCTTGTCCGGGGAGATCCCCTTCTTGATCATGTAGTTGTTGCCGCCGGCCAGGGTGTTCCTTCCGCCGGGGATCGGCCCCATGCCGAAGTTCTCGTACTCCGCGCCGAGTTGCTGGACCATGTACGCGATGTCGTCGGGGGCGGCGAGGAACATGCCGAGCTTGTCGGTGGCGATCTGCTTCTGCAGGTCGCCCCACTTCAGCAGCTGGGTCTTGCCCATGCTGTCGTCCTCCCAGCGCATGGCGTGGAGGTTCCTCGCGACCTGCTTGCCGAGCTCGTCGTTGAACGCGGCCTTCTTGCCGCCGGCGTCGACGACCTCGCCCCCGACGCTGTACATCTGGGCGGCGGTGAAGTGCCAGCCGCCGGTGTTGCCTGCGCTGTACTCGCCGAAGCCGGCGATGCCGTCGCCGAGCGCGGCGATCTTCCGGGCGGCGGCGCGGACCTCGTCCCAGGTGCGCGGCGGGGCGTCGGGGTCGAGCCCGGCCTGCTGGAACAGCTTGCGGTTGATCAGCAGACCCATGGAGTAGTTGCTGGTGGGCAGCCCGTACAGCTTGCCCTCGTGCTTGAGCGAGCCGAGGACGTTCGGGTCGATGTCCTTCAGGAGCGGAACCGTCTTGTCGGTGACGTACGCGGTGAATCGTCACCTTGGTCTTCGGGTCCAGCGGGGCGGACGGATCGGAGGACCCGCTGCCCTTGGAAGCGCCGCTGCCGTTGTCGCTGCTGCTCGTGCCGCAGGCGGCGAGCGCGGTCAGCGTGAGTGCGGAGAGGACGGCGACCGCGCCGGCGCGGCGGGTACGGCGGAACCGGGCACTTCTCATGGGTGGTTTCCCTCGGGCATGAACGTGGCGGTGCGGGGCGCGGCACACTCAACCACCCTCAACAAATGACCGCAAGATATCGCGCTGATTTGGTAAATACTCGACACCGCACAGTCGGTCCGATGCGTACCACTCCCCAACAGCTCACTGAACGGAGCACCGCCGCCGCACATGCCCCGCTGTCCGGCACCCTTACGACAGCGCCCGATCGCCTCCCCCACCGAAGCCCGCCCCTCACCGCCCAGCCTCTCTCCACCGCCCGAGGCCGATCCGCTACCCTGTTCAAGGCCCCGCCTCCGTAGCTCAGGGGATAGAGCACCGCTCTCCTAAAGCGGGTGTCGCAGGTTCGAATCCTGCCGGGGGCACAGAGAAATACCAGGTCAGAGCCTGTGTGAGCATGAGAAAGGCCCTCCGTGAAGATCACGGAGGGCCTTCTTACGTCAGATGGGAACGCACTGGGAACATGCCGTCAGGCGGCTGTCTCCCCCAGCTCATCGCTGGGAACCTCGGCCTCCCCAGACGGCTCCTGCTGCTTCCGGGCTCGCGGCACCAGGGCGACCGGAGCTTCGGCCTCGGCCTTCTCGAACTGGGGCAGCACCGAGGTGTAGGTGTCGGCGGTCAGGGAGTAGCTGCTGTGGCCGAGGAGGGCTTGGATCTTCTTCATGTGGATGCCGGCGGCCAGGGAGAGCGTGGCAGCGCAGTGTCGGAGATCGTGGAGCCGAACTGGAGGCAGGTTCAGCTTCTTGATCAGCCGGTCGAACGCCTGTGACAGGTACTCGGGGTGGTAGGCACGTCCGTTCTGCCACGTGAAGACCAGGCCGGTGTCCTTCCACGGCTCCTTCGGGGCCTTGCGGTTTGGCTCGTCGGGCTGGGTCTTGCGGTGTTGCTGCCAGAGCTCGTAGGCGCGGTTCCATTCCTCGCACTCGGCCTGCTGGCGCTGCCGCCACAGCTTGAGCAGTTCGTGGGTCTGTGAGTCCAAGGAGACGGTGCGCGCACCGCTTTCGCTTTTGGGTGTGTCTTCCCAGACGTCGTAGGAGGCGGCGACGAGTTGTTCGCTGATGTGGACGGTACCGATGGTCAAGTTGGTCTCGCTCCAGGGCAGTCCGGCGACTTCGCCTCGGCGCAGGCCCCGGAAGACCATGAGGTGGAACATCGGGTAGAGCCGGTGCTCGGCGACGGCGTCGAGGAACGTTCCGGTCTGCTCGGGTGTCCAGACCATGACCTTGCCAGGCTTCTGCCCGGTGGCCCGCCAGCGGGCGACCCGCTCGTCGGTCCACACCACTGGCTTGGGGCGCACGTACTTCGGCAGGACGACGCTCTTGGCCCAGTTCTCGCTGATCAGCTTCTCGGCGAGCGCGTCCTCGAGGGCGGCGCTGAGCGTGTTGTTCATCTTGAGTTGGGTGCCGGGGCCGGTGATGTGACGCGGCTTGCTGCGCGCTGTTCGGAGTGCGGCCTTGGCGGCGTTCCAGTTCTGGCGCAGCTCGGGCGGCCGGGGGCGGATCGTGCAGGTGCGCCATGCTGTGTGTGCGGCGCGCTCGGCTGCGAGGGCTTCGTCGGCTGCCTCGCGGTTTTGCTGGTGGGTCTTGTTGTCCGCCCAGATGGCTTTGAACATGTCCTGGATGTGGCGGGTGCGTAGGTCGCGCATCTTCAGGTGGCCCAGGGCGGGTATGAAGACGCGTTCGATGTGGTCTTCGTAGCCCTTGCGTGTGGACCGCTTCAGGTCGACGCGCTTGGCGAACCAGCGGCGGAGGAACTCGGCGACGGTCTCGTTCGACTTGACCTGTACGCCGCCCTGGGCAAGCTCCCAGATCTCCTTGCAGGCTGTTGCCGCGTCCTTCTGGGTGCGGAAGCCGCCCTTCTTGGCGGTTTCGCGCTTGCCGCCTGGGCCTGGTGGCAGTTCGATCGAGTAGTACCAGGAGCCGTGGTCACGCCGCTTGAGCTTGGGGCATCGCTTCTCCAGGTAGCCGATCTTGGGTGTGCCGTCGTCCTTGAGGACTGGCTTGCCCTCCTTGTCTGTCAGGGGGCCCTTGCAGGCGCACCGCTTGTAGGTCTTGTCCTCGAACATTGCTGTCCCTCGCCCTTGCCGCCCGTGATCTGGGGGTTTGCCGGTTGTTTCTGTGATCGCGCTGCGATCTGTCTCGATCTTGAGGGGGCTGTCGGACAGTGTTGTAAAGTCGCCTTCAAGTTGGCGCGGGGGAGATTGCGACCAACGACATGGCTGCTCAGGAAGCGGGCGGGCAGGCTTCGGCCGGAGCGATGGGCTTGGAGGAGCTGCTGGCCCTTCCGGCCACGGTCAATGTGACAACGGCAGCACGGGCCTTGGGGATCAGCCGGGACAAGGCGTACGCCTTGATTCGCAGCGGGTCCTTCCCGGTCAGGACGCTCCCGCTGGGCAGCACCGTCCGGGTGCCGACGGCGGAGCTGTGGAAGGTGCTGGCTGTTGAGGGGCTGAAGTCCAGGCATGGGTGATCGGCGCGGCTTTGCCCGCTCTTGTGATGTGCTGCATCCCTTGCATCAGTGTGACCTACCTTGGGTAAAGTTATAAGGGTCAACAGGGGGTCGGTCCAGGCGAGGGGAGCTGTCAGGTGCCACGGCTGTACGGGTTCGAGGACATGGCGTACCGGCGGCTGCGTGAGTCGGAGGCGGCTGCCCTGCGACTGGCGGCAAGCCGCCGCCTGCTGAAGCAGTCGTACCCTGCGATCACGGACTGGATGAACGCCGAGGGGCATCGCACGACGCGCGGTGGGCTGTGGCGGCCGGCCGTGCTGGCGAACGTGCTCGATCACCCGGCGATCGCCGGCCTCACCGAGAATGAGCAGGGCGAGCTGGTGAGCAGCGGCGGCCCGCAGATCATCACGCCCGAGGAGTTCTTCGCCATCCGCGCGCTCCGTCCGTCCAACGATCCCGACAACGATCGGGCGGAGCAGCGCGAGTACCTCCTGACCGGGGGCGAGAGCGTGTGCGGGCTGTGCACCGAGTGGCTTGACGCGTCGCCGTCCGGCAGCGGGAGCCGCGGGTACCGGTGCAGCCCCAGTACCCAGCAGCATCCGGGCGGCTGCGGCAAGGTGCGGATCAACGCCGACCTGCTGGAGACATACGTGGCGGAGCACGTGCTGGCGGAGTTGGCGAAGCCGGAGGTGCGTGCCCTTCTGGAAGCGGCGCGGGACCAAGTGCTCGGCGAGGTCGAGCAGTTGCGCAAGGACATCGAAGCGGCCCGTGCGCAACAGAAGGAGCTCGGGAAGGACTACGCCCGCCGGGAGATTTCGAAGGAGTCCTTCAAAACGGCCGACCAGGAGCTGACGAAGAGCATCCGGGCGGACGAGGTACGCGCGCGGATCCTGGAGCAGGTCAAGCATGCTCCCCTGGGCGGCGTAGCCGACCTGGTGCGGTGGTGGAAGCATGCGCCCCTGCGGGCCCAAAAGGGACTGGTCGTACTGATGTTGGAGCAGGTGGCCGTGTATCCGGCCGCTTCCCGCGGCTCGCGCACGGTCGATGCCGACCGAGTGGCCTTGAAGTGGCGCAAGTGGGATGAGCCTGCCGCGAAGTCGCCTGGTAAATCTGGCTAGATAACCGGTGAGCGCCCCGAATGGCGAGTGGCACCAGGTGCTCAACGACAGCACATGGTGCCAGGGGCGTCTACTCGTTCGCCTGGTCTCTGCCATCCCAGAGGGGGCGTGGCGATGCGTGGGCTCGCGTCGCCTCGCAGACGCCGTAGACGTCGTCCGGAAGAAGAGGCGGCACATCTCCTGGCAATGTCGAGATGCGCCCGCCGATGAACAGGGCTATGACCATCTCGTGGGCGCCTGCGGCACCCGCCAGGAGCGGACGCTGGAGCAGCCGTTCCGCGCTGCGTAGATGTCCCCGGACGGTCTGCGGATGCACTCCGAGCTCGGCCGCTGCGCTGTCGGCACTGGTGTTGTGGGCCAGCCACGCACGCAGCGTGCGCCGCAGATCCCGGCGATCCTGATCCAGCGGGGCGAGGGTCATCTCGGCCCATGCGTGGGCTGTGCAGGTGGAGAGCACTTCTTCGAGGCTCACGGCGTTCGAGGACGGTGGCGTGGGCGGGAGGCTGGCTGCTCGTGCGTCGATCTGGAGAGCCAGGTCCAGGACCGCGCGGGCACGGATGTCACTCAGGTCGAGCTGAAGGAGGTCGCCAACTCGCCTGAACCGGCTGGCGACGGTGTTGCGGTGCACGTCGAGGATCTTGGCCGCTTCCGTGGTGGGGAAGGCAAGGGCAAGGCGAGCTGTGGTGAACAGGTGATCCCGTTCTTGGTATGGCGCGTGGAAGAGGGGCTGGAGGAACGCTTCAGCCCACTGTCGGGCTCGGTCGTCGAGCATGGAGGCGAGCTGTGAGTGGCCGTTGTACTGCCATGTCCGCTCCGGAAGGTGCTGGGCGACGTTAAGGGCGCGGGTCGCGTCCCGGTAGGCGTCCGCGATACGGGTGAGAGCGGTGGTCTCGCTGGCTCCGAGGTAGTGGCCGGGCCGGTCGGCAACGATCTTGCGCAACGTCTCCCCCACCGAGTCGCTCCGGCCGACCCCGGAGGGCTGTCCGGCACCGTCCTCGGCGGGGGCGACGATGATGAGGTGGTTGTCGTAGGCCGGGCACCGCACGACGAGCACGCCGGGCGCAGTCGCTTCTCGTTCGGACCTGGTCCGCTTCCTGGCCAGGCCGCAATTCCTGATGGCTGTCTCGATGACTTCCGCTGTGTGCTCACGCTTGCCTGCCCGGCAGTCCACGACGTAGACACGCACGTCGTCAGCCAGTACCTGGGGAGCGATGCTGGCCGCCGATCGCCGTGCGAGGGCCACTTGACCGCCCATCAGGAGTTGAAAGATCGCCAAGCCGACCTCTGTGGTGGCCTGACGCACCCGCTGCCAACTGGCTTTGAACTCTGTGGTGGGCAAGAGCAATGCCACGAGGTCGGCGACGTGGCCCACGATGTCGGCCACAGCTGCGGGGTACGGCTCTGTTCGAGCAGTCGCCAGGACGGCATGGGGGGCGTGGTGACCGATGGCCAGCAGTCGTGCCTTCAAGGGACCCTCGTCCAGTGTCGCGGACTTCAGCTCCCCGATTGCTACGCGTGACCGCTCGTGTGCTGCCGGCGCCAGAACCGCGCGGGCACCTTCAGGTGCCTGGGCCAGGACTTCGCCCGTGGCGCTGGTCACGGTCACGTGGCCGTCGATGGCATCCGCCAGCCATGCGATCAGGCGTTGCAGGCTGGGGTCGGCGGCCTGACGCCGCATCTGCTCCAGGAGCCCGAGCTGAAGCCGTTCGCGTCGTGTTTCATGCGCACTGATGGGCATGTGAATCCCCGAGATGCCGCATAGACCGAGCGGTCGTGCACGGCGCGGCTCATCGTGGGCCCCCGAACACCCGCGGCCGGCGCGTGGGGACGCCAGCGACTGATTGATCAACATCTACTTTGCGCCAACATCCAAACTTCACACAGAGGACATGTCAATGTCGCACACACCACGGCGTGTTGAGGCGTGCCTGATTGCCCGCAGGGGTATACGGGCGCGCTGACCTGCATGAATGCGTGAAGTCTGCGCTACCGCGCATGCTCCCCCTGTTCAAGCCGCACGCCACTGTGCGCCGTGACAAGCGCAAACACATGCGCTGTGCACGGAGAGTCGGCGCGCGCGGTCGGCACTGGCTAGCGTCATGATCACGCCGAAATTACGGATTCCGCTTGCGGTGCAGGCCGAGCCTGCCAGCGGGAATGGAGCCTGGGCTCGGTGGCGCAGTGACCGGCTGAAGGGAAGAAGCGAACGCCGGTCTTCACGGGAGGAATGGCATGGCTGAGCTGGATCTGAACGCGGAACGCATCACCGCCCTGTCGAGGGAGCAGCCTCCGCACGTAACCGAACAGGGCGCGGCGCAGTCGGGGACCCTTGAGGCGGGCCGTACGGGCCTCGAACTGCTGTCAGTGGTGCCGGGATCCGGGCAGGCCGCGGGGGTGACGGGGGCCGGCGAAGCCAACGGCGCCAGCACATAGATAGACGACATTCTTGAATCGTGTGCTACGTTCGTGGCGTCGCTCCGGTACAGCAGCCGCAGGATCCCGGGCGACTGGCGCCGGTTGTGCGGCGCCTTCCCTGCTCCTCGCGGGTGGCCGACCCCCCGCGCCCCGCCCGCGAGGAGCTGGCCGCAATCGGTGCGGTCGTTGGGGTGCGTGATGGGAGCTGAGCCCGTCGCGGCCGTGAGGCCGCGGCGGGCTCACCTCATATCCGGGGCCCTCTGGAAGCTCCCGACACTGCGACACCCCTCCCTTCATGACGGCCACAAGCGCCGCAAAGCCGAGTGGGTTCCGAAATTGAAATTCGGAAATTAAAAGAAATCCTCACTTGCTTTAGCGGTGTTTGCGATTAAGATATAACTGTAAGAACAAAGGGGAAACCACAAAGGACGGTTTCCCTCGGAATTCAGAAAGGCGCGGGAATTATGTTCGCCAACCTCAAGATTGACGAGATCGCCCCCAACCCGGAGCAGCCCCGCAAGTTCTTCGACGAGGAGGCTCACCAGGAACTGGTCGGCAGCATCAAGGAGAACGGTCTCCTCCAGCCGGTCGTGGTCCGCCCGGTCGAGGGCGCCGAAGCCCCCTACATGCTGATCGCGGGCGAGCGCCGGTGGCGGGCCTGCACGGCGGCCGGCCTGGAGGTCGTCCCGGCCAAGGTCATCGAGGGGGTCAGCGAGGAGGAGGCGTACGTCCTCAGCATCGCTGAGAACGTCAACCGCTCGGACATGACGATCATGGAGGAGGCCGGTGCGTACGCCGACCTGAAGGCCGCCGGATGGACCCCGGCGAGGATCGCCAAGCAGTTCGGCAAGACGGAAACCCACATCACCTGGCGGCTCGGCCTGCTCACCCTGCGCCCCGAGGTCGCCGAGATGGTCGACAAGGGCCAGATCAAGAACAACCTCGCCTGGCACATCGCCCAGCTCAACCCGGCCAACCAGATGGTGGCCGCCATGCGCTACGTGCGGGGCGACTTCGACAGCGAGGCCGAGGCGCAGCACTTCGCCAACGGCCTCAAGATGATGGAGCAGCAGACCTCCCTCACCAACGAGAAGGCACCGACCGCCGAGGAGGAGGACAAGCGGAAGAAGGCCAAGGCCAAGGCGAAGGACGGCCTCGGCAAGGCCGAGGAGGTCCTGATCCCGCTGCTGGAGGAACTGGCGGAGAAGAAGCCGGAGGACCTGGCCGTCATCCTCGGCGACGACCTCGCCCGTCACCTGCGGGTCGTCGGCCGCCTGTACGCCAAGGTGCAGATGGTGCGGAACCTGCTGTCCAAGGCTCAGGGCATCCAGCGGGCCATGGAGGCGGAGTTCAACAAGGCGGCCGTTGAGGTCCAGCAGGAGGCGGCGGCTGCGAAGAAGACGGAAGTGGCGACCAAGCCCGAGGCGGCCGAGAACGAGAAGCCGGTCGAGAAGCCCGCAGCGAAGACGACGGCCAAGCCTGCTCCGAAGCCTGCGGCGAAGACGGCGGCGGCCAAGCCCGCCCCGAAGCCCGCGACGCGGACGGCCACGGCGACCAAGCCCGCGGCGCGCCGGACGCCCGCCAAGAAGGCCGAAGCGACCGCGAAGTAGAACACAGGGGGCGCGGCGGAGGCCGCGCCCCACCTCTCCCCAGGAAGCGGAGGAGCGGGCGCAGCCAGAAGTCCTGACTGCGCCCGCTTCAATTGGAATTCCCTGCCAGATTCCATGTTAATGGAATTGCAAATGTCATAAAATATAAGCACGGAAAGGGAAATTCCCTTCGGGATTGGAGATACGGAAATGGCGGAAAACGGGAAACTGGACTCGGTCGGATTCCATCAGGTCAGGTCGGAGTATGTGGACTGGGGGTCCAAGTCGGCATCCCCCAGGATTCGTCAGTTCACCGACCACCTCTCCTAGCTCCTGGCGGAGGCCCGGGACCTGGTGCCCGGTCCGGCCTCGGAAGTGATCTCCGAGGTGGAGGAGACCACGGCCTCCGCGTTCGCCAATGAGACCAACAGGGTCATCCGGGTCACGGCCAACTATGCGGACGGGCCGGTGGAGTTCGACGTCATCGTCCAGCTCGCGGCCCGGACCTCCTTCGTCTTCTCGGGCGAGTAACAAGACCCGGCCCGGGTTCGCGGGGAGTTCGTTCCTCGCGGGCCCGGTGTCGCCCGGCTCCCGCTCCCCAGGTAGCGGGCGGGGCCAGCAAGACCCCGGCCGCCAGCGCGACGCCCACGGCCGGGTGATCAGCAGTAAGGAAGGAAGCAAGCGTGCTCACCCTGTTCACCAACCGGTTCCAGGCGTTCCAGCCCCCGCAAGGGGTGCCGGTGCGCATCACCCTGGGCGGCGTCCGGTTCAAGCTCCCCTACTCCCTCACCCACTCGGTGCGGGAGCTCGCGCCACGTCGGGCCTACCTCAACGCGCCCGAGCCCGAGTTCACCGCGGCCTACCGGGCCGACCTCGATCAGCTCGGCCCCGAGCGGATCGCGGCGCGGCTTCGGCAGATCACGCAGGCCGAGGGTGATCACCGCCTGGTGCTGCTCTGCTTCGAGGACCTGGCCAAGCCGGGCCTGTGGTGCCACCGCCGCGTGTTCGCCGCCTGGTGGAAGGACGTCACCGGAGATGAGGTGCGGGAGCTGTCTCCCGTGGCGGATAGTGGCTTCCAGCAGGGCACCCTGCTGTGAGCGGTGTCGGCGCAGTTCAGAGCGAAAGACGGGCGGGGAGGAACATGATGAGGGACCTGAAGGCCGTCAAGCCTGGCTCCAAGATCGAGGTGAGGCTTCGGGGGCATGAGGACATCGCGGACGGCGTGTACCCGGCGCAGGTGGACTTCGTTTTCGATGATCACCTCATGGTCTGGGTGGAACCGGGCGGAGATGAGGGGTTCGCCGTCGCGGTGATGGAGGCCGACGACTCCGGCGTGTGGCTCTGGAGCAAGCGGCCGACCGGTTGAGAAGCCCCTCCTGTCGAGACTCCGTCAAGTCAAAAGATAGATGACATGATTCCAAGGGGCTGCGTGCTCCTTGTGTAAGGTTTCAGCGCAGCGCCCGGCCCCGGCACCCCGCCGAGGCCGGGCGCTGTCGTTCGTCGGGAGGCGAGAGATGTTCCAGGGCACCATCCCGGGCCCCATGCGCTCCATCGTGCGCGAGACCGCCAGCCAGTGGCCCAGCGGCCCCGTGTACGTCCCGTGCTGCGGGAACTTCACCATCGAGCGCAGCGTGGCCGGCATGGGCTTCGCCCTCCATTCCTCCGACGTGTCCATCTACACCAGCGCGGTCGGCCGGTGGCTCACCCGGCAACCGGTCGGCATCCAGCTCCGAGAGGAGAGCCGAGACGAACTCGGTTGGCTTGCGGACTCCTTGGACGACGGTGTCGGCACCGTCGCCACGCTCATGCTCGGCACGCGGTTCCTCGCCAGTGTCGGCCGCGAGGGGCTATGGCACGAGCGGGTCGTTCGCTCCTACCGGGAGCAGTGGAAGGTCAAGCACGCGGAGACGGTCGAGCGGCTGTCTGGCTCGGACATCGAACTGGCCTCGTACGAGGTGGAGGACGTGCGCTCCTGGCTCCAGAAGGTCCCTGGTGATGCCCCGGTGTGCTCTTTCCCTCCCTTCTACGGCGGTGGCTACGAGAAGCTGTACGAGCCGCTGGAGGCGCACTTCACCTGGGACGCGCCTGAGTACGAGCCGCTGTCCGACGACGACGTGGTCGGCGTGCTCGGCGCGATCACGGACCGGCCGTACTGGCTGACTGCCTCCAACCACGACGTGCCCGAGCTGCACCCCTACTTGCGCGGCGTGATCAAGGCGACGCCACGCGCTGCTCCCTTCTACGTGTACGCCAGTCAGGCCCGGACGAGGATCGTCGCTCCGCGCCAGCCGATCGAGCCGGTGAAGGTCCCCCGCCTGCGCGAGGGTGACCAACTCGTCGGTCCGCTGCGGCTGTCGTTGCTGAAGCCCGGCCAGTTCAACGCGCTGCGCTCCCGGTACCTCAACCCGAAGATCGCGCCGGGTGCGGCGAACCTGGCCGTCGCGGTGAAGGACGGCGGCGGACGGCTCCTGGGCGTGTTCGCGATGGCCCCGAGCACGTTCACGCCGGACGAGGCGTACGTGCTCTCGGACTTCGCGGTCGCGCCGACCGACTACCCGCGGTTGTCGAAGCTGATCGTCCTCGCGGCCACCAGTGCCGAGGCGCAGTTGCTGTGCCAGCGGGCGTTCTCGCGGCGGATCCGCAGGGTGGCGACGACGGCGTTCAGCAACAACCCGGTGTCGATGAAGTACCGCGGGCTGCTGCGGCTGCACAAGCGCAGCCCGTCGAACGAGGACGGCTGGAAGTTCCAGCTCCAGTACCAGGGGGCTATGGGCCAGCACACGCTGGCCGAGGCCCTTCAGACGTGGGCGAAGCGGTGGGGCGCCCAGACGACGAAGACGGGAGTCTGACCATGGAGGAGACCACTCGCCTCGCCCCGCCGCAGATGGTGCAGGGCGACCCGCGCACGCTGACACTGCTCGACGTCAACGCTCGGTTCCTGCCGCACGAGCAGTTCCGGCAGCTCGTGGCGAACATCGAGCGGGATGGCTGCCTGACCTCGACGCCGCTGGTGTGGAACGACCGCGATACGGGGCGGCTGGTCGTCCTGTCCGGCAACCACCGCACGCTCGCCGCGATCGAGGCCGGCCTGACGCAGATCTGGTGGATGCAGATAGACGAGCCGCTGCCCCGCCAGCGGCAGATCGCTCTCCAGCTCTCGCACAACGCGATTGCGGGCCAGGACGATCCTGCGATCCTCAAGGAGCTGTACGACGAGCTGGAGTCGGTGGAGTGGCGGCAGTACACGGGCCTGGACGACAAGGCCCTGGACCTGCTGGAGAAGGTGGACGTCGCCTCCCTGGGCGAGGCGAACCTCGACTTCGCCAGCGTGCAGTTCATGTTCCTGCCCGATGAGCTGGAGCGAGCCGAGGCCGCCTTCGACGCGGCCCGGTCCACGGCGACGGCGGACCAGCGGTGGGTGGCCGGGCTGGAGCAGTACGAGCCAGTGCTCGATGCGCTGGAGACCTCCCGAGCCGCGTACAAGATCGGCAACAGCGCGACGGCGCTCGGCGTGATCCTCGCTGTGTTCGAGCGGCACCTGGGCGAGCTGGCCGAGGGCTGGTTCGACGCGGCTACCGGGGAGGCGACCCGGGCGGGGACGGCGCCGCTGGAGACCGTGTTCGGCGTTCGGGACGTGCCGGTGGAGACGGCCGCCGTCGTGCGGGCGGCCATCGACCGGATGGTGCAGGACGGCACCGTACCGGCCGACGAGCCGTGGCGGGTGCTGGAGGTGCTCGCGGCGCCAGAACATTAGTACTCCCGCTGACATTCTGGGTGCCCTTGTTTCCCGGCAAGCCCTTACAAGAAAGCAATGCCGACTTGGCCCAGGAGGCGCCCAGCCCGGGCGCCCCCTTCGCGCCGTGGGCCCGTTGATCATGCGCTCATGCTGCCCCGCCACCTGGCTCGGAATGCTCCCAGGGCTCTGGAGAGTGGCGAAGTCGGTGTGCGCCTGCTCGACCGCGTCCGCTTGCCGCTTCCCGTGCTCGGCAAGCACCGGTAGATGCTTGACGGACCCCGGGTTTCGGACCTTCCGGTGGCCGGTGGGGACGATCAGGCTGGGCTTGATCTGTTCGACGCTCTCGCCGCCCGCGCGGCGACGCAGCATGGTGTGCAGCGTGTCGTCGGTGGTGCCGCCCGGGCACCGCAAGCGTCGATCCTGGGTCTGTGCTGTGCTGGTTCGGGAGCATTCGCACTCGGTGACCGTGTTGCTCGGGACGAGCGTGGCGGCGTGGTTTAGCGGTGCACGAAGACTGATATGAGCCGCTCGTCAGCCGCCCGGTCCTGTCTGCCGTGGCCTTGGACAGCAGCGAGCCGATCGCTGTGGCCCGGCGTTTTGCCCGCCGATTCATGACCGAGGTGCAGGCCGTTCACGGGCTTCCGGTCTCGGAGTGAGCGATGGGCATGGTGAAGCTGGTGACCAACGCGTTCACATACGCGTCAGGACCGTGCCTGCTGGACCTGGAGGTCAGCGGCGGCGCTGTGGAGATCAGCGGATGGGTGACCTCCCCGGCCCTGCGGCCGGCCTGTCCTGCTGATGCGGGCTGGGTCGGGCGGCCTGAGTTGCGGCGCGAGACAGTGGGTAAGCGCGTGAGGGCCGCGATCGTGCTGGCCGACGAGCCCGGCGGCGGGGCCCGGGACCGCCTGATGTGACGGGCGGCAGAGGATCCCCTACCGGGCCTGGGAGTGTCTGCGATTGGGGTCCAGCCGAAAGTCGGGACAGTCGCGGTTTTGACACGCGCCTGGTCCCCAGACGGGAACGAATACGCCGAGGGTCTTGTGGCGGTGTACTGCGGTCGGCACCGGCTTCTTGCAGGTCGGACACAGGTACGCTTCTCGCTCGCGCTTCATCTTGACCATTTTTTTACGATATGCCCGTACTGGCGGGTCGGGAAGCCGCCCCGAGCGCGGGCGGCCGTCCCGCCCCGGTGAACTGGCGGGGGGGTCAGGGGCGTCCACCACAGGTGGTGGACCGGGCTGCTCGGTGACCCAGGAGGCGTCCCTCTGTTCGTCGGCCTGTTCCGGAATGTGCAGCGGGGCGGGCCTTCTGAGGCTGAGCACCACGGAACCCGTCAGGACGACGACGATGACCGCGAGGCTGATCGGTGAAGGGATCTCCGGGATGCTGGGGCTGATCATCTTGTGGGATGCCTGGAGGATGAGCTTGACCCCGATGAAGCCCAGGATGATCGCCAGGCCCTTGTTCAGGTAGTGGAAGCGGTCCAGGAGCCCGGCGAGCATGAAGTACAGGGCCCGCAGGCCGAGGATGGCGAACGCGTTGCTGGTGTAGACGATGAACGCGTCGTCGCTGACCGCGAGGACGGCCGGGACGCTGTCGACGGCGAAGATGAGGTCGGCGGCCTCGATGGCGGCGACCACTGCGAGCAGCGGGGTCGCCACCCGCTTGCCAGCTTCTTTGACGAAGAACTTCGCTCCAGCGTACTCGTCCCGGACCGGGACGATCTTGCGGAGCATCCGTACAGCGAAACTCTTGCCCGGGTCGAAGCTCTCCTCCTCGTCCTTGAGGAGTTTGTAGGTGCTGTAGAAGAGGACGGCGGCGAAGGCGTACAGCACCGCGGTGAAGCGGCTGACCACGGCCACGCCAAGGGAGAGGAAGATCCCGCGGAAGACGAGCGCGCCGATGACGCCGAAGAACAGCACGCGGTGCTGGTAGGCGCGGGGCACCTTGAAGTAGGCGAAGATCACGGCGAAGACGAAGAGATTGTCGACCGACAGGCTCTTCTCCAGCAGCCAGGCCGTCGTGTACTCGGTTCCGGCGGTCGTGCCCAGAACGAGGAAGACGACGGCGCCGAAGATCAGGGCAAGGCTCACCCACAGGCCACTCCAGGCAGCTGCCTCCTTGAAGCGGATGACGTGCGCGGTGCGGTGGGCCAGCAGGTCCACCGCCAGCGACACGACCACGGTCGCGGCGAACACCATCCACAGCCAGAGCGGGACCTCAAGCACGCCGAACACCCTCACTCTTGACCCGCGCGAAATACGCCAGCCTTATACAGGAGTGTCCGGCATGGCGCGCCCGGGAGCACGCGGAGCAGGTGAGCCCCACCAAAGGCATGATGTTAGAGGCGGTAGTTCCTCAGGAGGTGCGTGATGGCGCGCAGTCACCACTTTCACCTCGATGCCAGGAGCCACTCGGTGACCGTGAGCATCCACGGCGGCCATCCCGGGCTGGTCGAGCTGCTCGTCGACGGCAAGGAGACCGGTCGCGTTCCGCTGCGGGGCCATCGCCCCCAGGTTTTGACCGGGGAACTGCCCACGGATCCGCCGCTGCCTGTGATCGTCCGTGTCGTTCCGGGCCCTGGCACGCCCCGCTGCACGGCAGTGATCGACGGTGCGGAGACGCTGATGTCCCCGCGTGCCTTCTAAGGGAGATGCGTAATGGCGGATCGGACCACGGGGGGCGCCGGTCATTCCCGTCGGCGCGGGCGGGGCGCGCTGGAGGCGGAGATGCTTGGGGCGCTACGTCAGGCATCCACGCCAGCGACCGTCGGATGGGTGCAGGAGCGGCTCGGCGGTGACCTTGCCTACACCACTGTGATGACCATCCTCACGCGGCTCCATGCCAAAGGTGCGGTGGTTCGGGAGCGGGTGGGCCAGTCGTTTCAGTGGACTCTGATCAGCCGCGGCGCGCCCTAGTCACCCTCGCGGGAATCGCCGCTGCCGCGCTGTTTCCGCGCCGGTAGCCGCTCTCCGGCCGGGCGCCCTCCGGCCGGAAATGGCCTCCGGCGTTCACCGCGGGAAGCCTCGCTGCCTGGGGTGCGGCGGCCGGCACCGCCGCCTCAACCATGTCCTCGGCGAACTCGGCCATCACCCTGTACTTCATCCTCCACGCGGCCACCCCTGTCGGCGTACAAGCGAACGTGGCCCTGGCAAGATTTCCGTGAAACGGGGCTGTGCAACCGTGCGCCGGTGACGCTCCGTCACAGGTAGCTGCGTCGGAGGTGCGCCATGAGGACGACGCGGTGGCGCAGGAGCGGAACACCGGCGCGGCCGGCCATGATCCTCTTTTGGAGCTTCAGATCCGTGATGCGGCCTTCGTTGACGCCGGAGTTGAACGGGGTGGTGATCCCCTGCACGACTGCTGGCTGGTCTTCGCGAATGGCGTTGGCCAGGCTCGCCAGGGCAGGCAGGCCAGAGTCCGCGAGTTGGTCGAGCCAGTCCGGCAGCGGGGCGGCGTTGCGGGCATCGAGCATGGCCGCGAACTGCCTGACCAGAGTGTGGGTTTGGTCGAGAGATGGCCATCGCGCCGCTGCGTCGCGGACCCGCTGGTAATGGCCGCGGTAGCCCTTGGCGGCGATCTCCTGGTGCAGCACGGTCGCGGTTTGCTCGCCTTCCTCCCAGCGTTGCCGCAAGTAGTCCAGATACGGGTCGAGGCTCGTGGACCGGCGGGGCGGTGTGCGGCGTATGCACTCCTGCCAGGATCCAGCGCGTGCGTACTTGGCCACGGTGCGGCGGTTCAAGCCGAGTTCGCGGGCTATCGCGCTGAGACTGCGGGCTGTACCGGTGTATTCCTGGACGGTCTCGAACAGTCGCTTCGCGTGACGGCGGGCGGGAGTATCGGCCGCCTCGCGCGGTTCGTCCGACGGCGGTGGGGCCGGTTGGGGTTCAGGTACTGCGGCGGTCAGGCAGTCGCGGTGGGCCGCGGCGATGTCCGAGACCCGCTTCGACAGCCCCTGCCACAGGTGAAAACGGTCGCTGACCTGCACCGCGTCCGGGGCTCCCTCGGTGATGCCCTGTCGGTAGACCAGCGAACCGTCCCGGCACACTACCTCGACGCCGGGATGCGCACGCAGCCAGGAGGCCAGTTGCTCGGCATCGCGCCCGGCCCACAACTCGATCGGCAACCGCCTGTCGGCATCCACGAGCAGCGTGCCGTAGACGTCCGCGTACAACGCGAAGTCATCCACGCCCAGCACCCGCGGTGTCGCGGCCGACGGCAGCCGGATGCGCATCAACTGGAACAGCACACTTGTCCGCGACAACGGCGTCTTCAAGATGCGCAGAAGCCGGGCCCCGCCGCGGCCAGCGAGCAGCACCCCGGCCATCTCGACCAGATGCTGCAGCAGCGGACTGCGACGCTGATAGCGCACCGTCAGCCCCTCCACCTGCTCGGCAAACGTCCGCCGACCGCAGTCCGCACTGTCACAGAACAACCGCCGCACCATCAGACTGATCAGCACCGGGCGGCCACCGGCAGCGACATCGGCCAGCGTGCGGGAGTACCGGCTGTGCACCCGCGCAGAACCGAGACCGCAGTCCGGGCACGCCAGCGTCAACTCCCGGGTGCAGGCTGCGATGCGGACCACGCCGCCCGCCACCCACACTCGCTCCACCCGCACCGCATCCAGATGCGGAGACAAGATCTGTACGAGGTCATCACACTCGCTGACAGTGCAGCTACCTGTGACGGAGCGTCACCGGCGCACGGTTGCACAGCCCCGTTTCACGGAAATCTTGCCAGGGCCACTCAGACGAGTACGCCGACAACCCCCCTGGAGCGGACGGTGAACTCAGTCGCGGATCGCCTGGGACCGGTGGCAGCGGCACGGGGCCATTGCGTGGCGGATGGTGTGACGGCAGGGGAAGCTGGAAGGGGCAGGCGGTGACGCCTCTGCCCTTCCATCTGCTGGCAGGAAGAGGCACGATGAGTGGGCCGGTCGTCGTCGGCGTGGACGGCTCGCCTTCCGCGCTCGCCGCTGTGGACGTCGCAGCGCGCGAGGCGCGGATGCGAAAGGTGGAGCTGCGGGTGGTTCATGCCTTCACGTGGCCGGCCATGCACGCCCCGCCCGGCGCGTCGCCGCTCGGCCCTCCGGCCGGGGCCCTGCGGGAGGCGGTTGACCACCTGCTGGCGCAGGCGGTCGGGCGGGCCGAAACCGCAGCACCGGGGATAGAGGTGAGCCGCGCGGTGCTCCCGGGTGTGCCAGTGACCGCGTTGGAAGCTCAGTCGCGCACCGCGCAGCTCCTTGTGGTGGGCCATCGCGGCTCGGGAGGCTTTCTGGAGCTGTTGCTGGGATCGACCGCAGTCCACTTGAGCGCGCACGCGCGCTGCCCGGTGATGGTCGTGCGGGGCCGCCCGGACCCGGCCGGGCCGGTGGCGGTGGCCGTGGACGGCTCCCCACAGGGGCAGCCCGCCGTCGCGTTCGCCTTCGCCGAAGCCGCACTCAGGGGCGCGGATCTGCTGGCCGTGCACGCGTGGTCCACCTGGACCGACCACGGCGAGCACCACTTCGGCGATCCGGTGGACCTGACAGACCTGATCGGTGATGCGGACCAGCTTCGGGCGGAAGAGAACCGACTGCTTGCCGAGGCCCTGGCCGCACATCGCCGACGGTACCCGCAGCTCACCGTCCGCACCTCCCTGCTACGCGGGCGGACCCGTCCGGCCTTGATCGAGGTGAGCGGCAGAACGCAGCTGATGGTGCTCGGCGCGCGCGGACGAGGCGGCTTCACCGGCATGCTGCTGGGGTCCGTCAGCCAGGCGGTGCTCCATCACGCCCATTGCCCCGTCACCGTGGTGCGCTCCGGCCTGTAGTCCACGCTCGAGCGGGGCTGGGCGTCTGCCCCGGCCCGGACCTCTGGAGTTCTGACCTTGCCGCGGGGACGTTGCACTGTGTAGCCGGTTCGCTCCGGGCGAAACGGGCAATGCTGACGATATGGACGTGCCTTTCGTGGCGTGGGTCATCTTCATCGCCTTCTTGGTGGCGGTGCTGACGCTCGACTTGTTCGTCGTTCATCGTCACGCCACGGAGATATCTCTACAGGAAGCGGCGTGGTGGAGTGCGCTGTGGGTGGTGCTGGCCCTGGCCTTCGGGGCCATTTTGCTGTGGTGGCAGGGCATGGTGGCTGCCGAGGAGTACCTGGCCGGCTACCTGATCGAGAAGAGCCTGTCGGTCGACAACATCTTTGTGTTCGCGCTGATCTTCGCTCATTTCGGGATCCCGGACCAGTACCAGCACCGGGTGCTGATGTGGGGCATCATCGGCGCCCTGGCGATGCGAGCGGTGTTCATCGGCGTGGGTGCGTCACTCCTGGACGCCTTCCACGTCACGATCTACGTCTTTGGCGCCATCTTGCTGCTGACCGCGTGGAAGGTGCTGCGGCACGGCGGCGCGCAGGTCCGCCCGGAACGCAACATCGTGCTCAGGGCGATGCGCCGCGTGCTGCCGGTGACGGACGAGTTGCACGGACAGCGCCTGCTGGTGCGCACCGCCGCCGGCTGGGCCGCCACGCCGCTGCTGGCGACGCTGGTGGTGATCGAGACGACGGATGTGGTGTTCGCCGTCGACAGCATTCCGGCCATCTTCGCCGTCACCGAGAACACCTTCATCGTCTTCACCGCGAACGCCTTCTCGCTGCTCGGCATGCGGGCGGCGTACTTCCTCATCAGCGGTGCCGCGCGGCGCTTCCGCTATCTGCAGACTGGCCTGGGAGTGATCCTGGCCGGTGTCGGCGTCAAACTCCTCATCTCCGACTTCTACAAGGTGCCCGTCTGGGCGTCGCTGACCTTCATCGTCACCGTGCTCGCGGTCACGTTCGCCGTGTCGTGGCGCGCGACCCGCACCACGACGGTTACAGGGGCGGGCCAGGGCCGGGGCCGCCACGGCTGAGTACGCGAGGGACGTTCACACCGCCCGCGAGGATGCGGGTAGGGCTTGCGTCACGTGCGGTGTGAGCCCAGCAGGCGGCTGATCAGGTCGTCCAGGCTGACCAGGCCGGTCAGCCGTCCGTCGCTGTCGCGTACGACGGCGAGCGAGGCGCGATGGCTCCGCAGTGCCTCCACCGCTTGGGCGACGGTGGTGTCCTGGCTGAGCTCGGGCACCGGGCGGGCTAGCCCACCCGCCGTGACCGGGCGGTCCTGGGCTCGGGCGGCGAGAGCGTCGCGGGCGTGTACCGAGCCGAGGACTCGGTCCTCGTCCCTCACCAGGAGCCGGGTGCGGTCCGCGGCGGTGGCTGCGGCCAGGATCGCGACGGTGTCCGCGCCCGCGGGCACCTGCGCGATCCGGTCGGCGGGGACCTGCAGGGCGCCGATGGGGGCTTGCGGTTCGGTCAGGGAGCGGGTGATCAGGGTGGAGTCGCCTGCGCTGATCAGCCCGAGGCGCTGGGACTCAGCGACCAGGTGGGTGAGCTGTTCGCGGTTGTGGACGGAGGTGAGTTCCTCGCGCGGGGTGACCCTGCACAGCCGCACCAGTGCGTTGCTGACCTGGTTGAGGATCCAGATCAGGGGCCGTACCAGGCGGATCAGGGCGCGGAAGGGCGGTGCGAGGAGCATCGCGGAGCTTTCCGGGTGGGCGATCGCCCAGGATTTCGGCGCCATCTCGCCCAGGACCATGTGGAGGAAGACCACGACGGCCATGGCGAGGGCGAAGGCGATGCCGTAGCTGAGCCCGGCGGGCAGGCCCAGCTTGAGGAGCAGGGGGTCGATCTGGTGGGAGAGGGCGGGCTTGGAGACGATGCCCAGGCCCAGGGTGCACATGGTGATGCCCAGCTGGGCGCCGGCCAGCATCAGGGACAGCTCCCGCATGCCCGCGAGCGCCGAGCGGGCGCCGCGCCGGCCGTGGGCGGCTGCTTGTTCCATGCGGTGGTGCTTGGCTGCGACCAGGGCGAACTCGGCGGCGACGAAGAAGCCGCTGCCGATCAGCAGCAGGACGGTGACGAAGGCGGCCATCATCGGATTCATGCGGGCCGCTCCTTGCTGCGGTCGGACTCGGTCCCCGTGCTGTTCCGGTCGGCGCCGGGCACAGGTTCGGGAAGCTGCTTGATGTAGATGCGTTCGGGTACGTGCCGGTCCACCTCGGTGACCTCGATCGTGGCCCGGTGGCCGTCGGTGAGGTCCACGGTGACCTGGTCGCCGATGACGGGCAGGCGCCCGAGCCGGTCGATGACGAGGCCGGCGACGGTCTCGAAGTCGGCGTCCTCCTCGTCCGATAGGGCGATGCCGGTGGCCTCGGCTGCCTCATCGATGCGGCGGCCGGCGTCGATGAGCCAGCCATCGCCGTCGCGGACGGCCAGAGGCACGACGCGGTCGCTCTCGTCGGCGATCTCCCCGACGAGCTCTTCGGCGATGTCCTCGAAGGTGACGATCCCGGCCAGCCCGCCGTGCTCGTCCAGCACCACGGCGAACTCCTCCCCGGCTGTTTCCATCTGCTCGACCGCGCGGGGCAGGGAGAGGCTGTCGGGGAGGAACAGCGCCGGGCGGGCCAGAGACCGGGACGTCTGCTGGGCGAGCCGGCCGGCTGGCAGCGGCATGAGCTCACGGACTCCGACGACGCCCACGACGTCGTCGGTGCGCTGTCCGATGACGGGGTAGTGGGAGTGGCCGCGGCGGGCGATCAGCAGGGCCACATCTTCGCCCGAGGCGGCCTCGGGGACGGTGTCGACGTCCACCCGGGGCACCATCACCTCGGCCAAGCGTCGCTCGGAGAACTCCAGCGCGCTCTCCAGCAGGTCGGCTGTGGCCCGGGGAAGCTGCCCGTGATCGTGGGACTCGCCGATCAGGTGACCGAGCTCCTCCAAGGTCGCCCCGTGGTGCAGCTCCTCCACCGGCTCGATGCCGACCCGGCGCAGGATCTTGTTCGCGGATGCGTCGAAGACGCGGATCACCGGGCCTGCAACCGTCAGGTAGGCCAGGGTGGAGGCACCCAACGACTTGGCCAGCCGCTCGGGAATCGCCAGTGCGAGGTTCTTGGGCGCCAGCTCGCCCAGCACCATCTGGATCACCGTGGCCAGGGCGAACGCCAGCGTCAGCGCGATCCCGCTCACCGCGGCGTCAGGGATCCCGGCCCCGCTCAGCAGCGGACGCAAAAGCTCGGCCAGAGCGGGTTCGGCCAGGAAGCCGACCACCAGGCCCGTGACGGTGATCCCCAGCTGGGCACCGGAAAGCATGAACGACAACCGCTCCAGCACCTTCACCGCCCGGGCCGCCCGCTTGTCACCGGCCGCGGCCTCACGGGCAAGCGCAAGGCGGTCGGCAGCGACGTAGGCGAACTCCTGGGCCACGAAGTAGCCCGTGCCCGCGGTCAGCACCAGCACGGCCAGCAAGCCGAGAACGGCACTCACAGGACACCACCGCACTCGCCGCGACCAGCCGGGCTCTGGCGGGACACTCGGGGACTATGCCCCGACGGGCCCGTCGAAGATGCGGACAACGACCTTCTCCTTCACAACGATCCACCGGTACGGCAGCCAATACGCCGACAGGCGCCCCTTTCGGGCATCTTCCCCCGCCAGGCGCCGCGATACTGGTGTGGCGGACTGAGGCAACCTTATGCTTCTACATGTCTGTAGAGAACTCGGGAGTGCGCCCGCGGGTTCCCGGCAGCGGCCAAGGGCCTCTCGTAGTGCACGCCCGCCGCGTCCGTCCTGACCACCGCACCGTGAGGGACTGATGTTCTCCCGTTTACCTGCGCCGCCCCCCGGCTGGCAGGGATCGGGCTGGTCCTCGTCCTCGGACAGTCGTACGCGTGTTCAGTGCGCGGCCGTGGACCGGATGCATGACGGTCCGCGCACCGACTACAACCGGGAACTGATGGCCCAGGGGGCGGGCAAGGCGGTGTGCGGGCTGCTCGGCACGCTGCCGATGACCGCGGTGATCGTACGAATCTCTCGCGCGTGCTGCACGGGTGTGGCTGCTGCTGTTCGCCGCCCTGGTGCCGTTATGGCGCGGGCACCGCGGCGAGGCGGTCGTCCTGGTGATGACCGCGCTTGCCATGCTCGTGACGAACCTGTTCGAGGGCGTCCTGCTCGGGCTGTTTGCGGCCGCGGCGAAAGCAGCCAGGGAAACCTCCGTCGTTCACCTGGAGGTCGACGACAGCCACCCCTCAGTGCATCCGTGTCCGGCTCGCTGGCAAGGCCGCTTTCGGTGGGAGCGCAGGGCACGGGAGGTCGGGCGGGAGAGTCCGAAAAGGCCACCCCCGCCGCTTCACACACACCTCCTCTGGTCGGGGACTTTGCGAGCCCTTTAAAGTTGTCGCGCGGATACTTGTCCGACCAGATCCCCCGGACCGTGATCGGTCCGGCCGAGTGAAGAAGGAGCAGCAGACCCGCAATGGGTGAACCTCCCAGTACGAGCCGTGCCACGCCTTGCCCGCAGGTTCTTGAGCCGGGAGCGGGGGTGGCACGGTGACCGAAGTCCTGCTGCTGCTCCTCGCGCTGGCTCTGACGCTGGCGTGCGCCGTGTTTGTAGCCGCCGAGTTCTCTCTCACCACCGTCGAGCGCAGCGAGCTCGAACGCGCCGCCAAGGCGGGTGAGCGTGGCGCCGATGGCGCCCTGAAGGCCGCCAAGCGGCTGACCTTCCAGCTGTCGGGTGCCCAGCTGGGCATCACGGTGACCTCGCTGGTGATCGGCATGCTCGCCGAGCCTTCCGTCTCCGCCCTGCTGCGCGAGCCCCTTCAGGCCGCCGGGCTGCCCGCCGGGGCCGTGTCCACCACCGCGACCTTGCTGGGTGTGGCGATCTCAACCGTCGTGCTGATGGTGGTCGGCGAGCTGGTACCGAAGAACTGGGCGATCTCTCGGCCCTTGGCCGTGGCGAAGGTGGTCGCCGGCCCGCAGCGGGCCTTCACGGCCGCCTTCTCACCGCTGATCCGGCACCTGAACAGCACCGCGAACCATATAGTGCGCCGCTTCGGCCTGGAGCCCGCCGAGGAACTGGCCTCCGCCCGCACCCCCGAAGAGCTGGCCGCCCTCGTGCAGCACTCCGCCCGCCAGGGCGCTATCGAAGCCGACTCCGCCGAGCTGTTCGTCCGCACCCTGCACCTGGGCGAACTGACCGCGGAGAACGTCATGACACCGCGGATCGACGTCCAGGCCCTGGGGGCCCACGCCACCGCCGCGGACGCCGCGAACCTGACCCTGGCCACCGGCCTGTCCCGCTTCCCCGTCTACCGCGACACCCTCGACCAGGTCATCGGCACCGTCCACATCCGCGACGTACTCGCCCTGGAAGAGCACAAGCGACCGCTCACCGCTGTCACCGACCTGATGACCGAGCCGCTGCTGGTGCCGCACTCCCTGCCCGTGGACACCCTCCTCGGCCGCCTGCGCAAGGCCCGCACCATGGCCGTGGTCATCGACGAGTACGGCGGCACGGCCGGCGTCACCACCGTCGAGGACATCGTCGAGGAAGTCGTCGGCGAGGTCCGTGACGAGCACGATCCGCTGGAGGTCCCCGACCTCATCCAGGCCCCCGACCAGGACGGCCGTCCCGTATGGGAAGCCGACGGCAGCGTCCGCCTCGACGAGCTGGAAGAGATCGGCCTCACCGCACCCGAGGGTCCTTACGAAACCCTCGCCGGCCTGATCGCCACCCGCCTGGAACGCATCCCCCGCCAGGGCGACACCGTCACCGTCGACGGCTGGGAACTGTCCGTCCTCGACATCGAGCACCACCGCGCCGACCGCGTCGCGATCACCGCACCGGCCCCCGCGCCCGCCCACGTCCCGGAGAAGAGCCGATGACCGCCATCCAGCTGCTAATCGGCGCCTTCACCCTGGTCACCAACGCTTTCTTCGTCGGCGCCGAGTTCGCCCTGATCTCCGTACGCCGCAGTCAGATCGAACCCGCAGCCCTCAAAGGCAACCGCCGCGCGAAGACGGTCCTGTGGGGCCTCGAACACCTCTCCGCCATGATGGCCACCGCTCAGCTCGGCATCACCGTCTCCTCCCTCGTCCTCGGCGCCGTCGCCGAACCGGCCATCGCTCACCTGCTGGAACCCCCCTTCCACACGGTCGGTGTACCCGAGGCACTGATCCACCCGATCGCCTTCGCCGTCGCCCTCACTCTGGCCACCTACCTGCACATGCTGATCGGCGAGATGATCCCCAAGAACATCGCCCTCGCCGCCCCCGCGCCGAGCGCACTGCTCCTCGGCCCGCCCCTGGTCGCCCTCACCCGGGCCCTGCGCCCGATCGTCTTCAGCATCAACGCCTTCGCCAACACCCTGCTGCGCATGCTGAAGGTCGAACCCAAGGACGAGGTCAGCTCCGTCTTCACCGACGACGAACTCACCCGCCTGATCAAGGACTCCAGTGCCGCCGGCCTTCTCAGCCCCGAAGACGGCCAACGCCTCCAGGACGCCCTGGAACTCGGCACCCGCCCCACAGGCGAAGTCATGGTCACCCTCGACCGGATGGCAACCGCCAGCCACGACATCACCCCCCGCGGCCTGGAGCGTGCGGCTGCCGCCCACGGCTTCTCCCGCTTGCCGGTCACCGGACCCGGCGACGAGATCCTCGGCTACCTCCACATCAAGGACGCCCTCGGTATCACAGACCGCACAGCACCGTTCCCGCGCAGCGCCTTCCACCCGATCATCAAGGTCGCCCTCGACACCCCACTCGACGACACCCTGACAGCCATGCGCGCGACAGGCAGCCACCTCGCAGCGGTCACCGGCAGCAAGGGCACTGTCCTTGGCTTCGTCACCATGGAAGACGTCCTGGAAGAACTCGTCGGCGCCTGACCGAGATGTACAACGATGGCCGGCGTCCTAGCACTCGGGCGCCGGCCATCGGCATGCCACCATGCATGATGGGTTACGCGGCGTGGGGGAGAGAGAAGGCTTTCCGGTGAGTGACCGGACCGCCGTTGAGCCTTGGGAGCGGCAAAGCGGGGAGTCGGTCCAGGCGTTCGAGGCGTTCACCGTGTACCGCGATCTCGGCCCAGCGCGGAGTGTCACGAAGGCAGCACGGGAGTTGGATAAGTCTCGGTCTCTGCTGGGCCGGTGGTCGCGGCAGTTTGCATGGGTGATGCGGGCGGCGGCCTACGATCGGGAGCAGGACCGGCTGTTCCTCGCGGAGCAGGCGCAGGCGCGGCGGGACATCGCCCGCAGGCACGCGAAGCTGGCGCAGGCCGTGCAGAGCAAGGCGGTCGCGCGGCTTCAGACGCTCGACCCGCGGGAGCTGTCGCCGTCGGAGCTGCTGCGCTACATCCAGGTCGCGGTTGAGATCGAACGGCGGGCCGTAGGGGAGGCCCCAGCGGCCGGGGCGGTCGAGGACCGGGACCAGGGCGTGGACGTGGCCGCCTTGTCGGACGAGGAGCGCCGGGCCCGGATGGATCAGCTCCGCCGTGAGCTGGAGCGCCGGTTGTCGGAGGGCGCGCAGTGAGTCGCGGCCGGGCCAAGCGCCGCATGGTCGAGGGGTTCGCGGACCCGTCGGTGATGAGCGACGAGCAGTTGAAGGCTGAGGTCGCGGCACTGGTACGGGCCGATGAGCTGTCGGCGCGCAGGTGGGCGTGCGAGGTTCCGAACTGTGACGGGCTGCCCCACGCGGGGTGGCTGCATCACCATGCCCGCGCGGCGCAGCGTCAGCCGCTGTGGCTGTGGACGGTGTGGATGCTGCTCACCGGCCGTGGCTGGGGCAAGTCGCGGACGGCGGCGGAGACGGTGAGGGAGTGGTCTCAGACACCAGGTCTTCAGATAGCGGTGGTGGCGAAGAACGCGACGCTCGTGCGCGATATCTGCTTCGAGTCCCCGAAGTCGGGGCTGCTGTCGGTGTTCCCGCCCGAGGAGGTGGCGAAGTACAACTCGTCGCTGGGTGAGACGACGCTCCGGCTGACGAACGGCACGCTGATCCGGGGGTTCGGTGCGGAGACGCCGGACAACCTGCGTGGCTGGGCATTCGACAAGGCGTGGTGCGACGAGTACGCGGCCTGGTCGCGGCACACCGCGCAGGAGGTCTACGACATGCTGTGGTTCTGCCTGCGTGAGGCGGACACGCCGCAGGTCGTCATCTCCACGACGCCCAAGCCGCTCCCACACGTGAAGCGGCTCGTTGAGCGCGGACGGGAGCAGGAGAAGGCACACGAGGAGGGAGGGGCGCCGCCTCGGGTGGTGCTGACCCGCGGGCACATGCGGGAGAACGACGCGAACCTGTCGGCGGCGGCCCGCGAGGAGCTGGAGGAGGAGTACGCCGGCACCAGGCTGGGCCGTCAGGAGCTGTCCGGCGAGCTACTCGAGGACGTGGAGGGCGCGCTGTGGAAGGGCTGGATGCTGGAGGTCGAGGGCTTCCGGCCCCGGCCTGAGCATCTGCCGGACCTCCAGCGTGTGGTGGTGTCCGTCGATCCGGCGACCAAGAGCCACGAGAACGCGGACATGACGGCGTTCACGGTGGCGGGGCGCGGGTTCCCGGTGGAGACGATGTTCGGGGACGACCGGCCCCGCGGGTATCTGCTGCACTGCGAGCAGGACCGGTACACGCCTACGCAGGCGATGAAGCGGGCCGCCGCGCTGTACCACGAGCACCGGGCGGACTGCGTGGTCATCGAGGCGAACAACGGCGGCGACTACCTGCCGGCGCTCTTGGAGCAGGTGGATCCGACGGTGAACTGGCGGATCGTTCATGCCACGAGAGGGAAGCGGGCGCGGGCGGCCCCGGCAGCGCAGCTGTACGAGCAGGCTCGGGTGTCTCATGTTGGTCCAGCTCGGCGGTTCGCGGAGCTGGAGGAGCAGATGACGACATTCGTCGGCCAGGGGGAGACGGAGGATTCGCCGGACCTGCTCGATAGTGCCGTGTGGGCGTTGTGGGATCTGTTCCTCGACCCGGCGATGCCTCCGCCGCGCGGCGGGGACGACCAGCGGTTGAGTGGACGGCGCTGACTGGCGGGAGCACCGGGCCGGAGTACTGAACTGACGTCCCGACGCGGTTGGACTGAGGGCTCGCACCCGTTCAGAGGTGCCCCGCGCCCACTGCCCAGCGAAGGCGGTCAGGTTGAGCAGGAGGAGTGACCGCGGTAGTGCAGGAGAGGCTCCCTCGTAACGGCGCATGGCAAGAAATGGGACTGGCTCGCCGACCGGTAGACGCGGGTCGGCCGTCAGTCACGGGAATTGCCAAAGAGGATGCGGTAGGCGATCAGCAGGACCAGAGAGCCGCCGATGGCCGCGCCCCAGGTGGCGAGGTCGAAAAACTGGTTCTGTATGGGCCGGTCGAGGAACTTGGCGGAGAGCCAGCCGCCGGTGAAGGCGCCGGCGATGCCGATGAGGGTGGTTCCGATGAGGCCGCCCGGGTCGCGTCCGGGCAGGAGGATCTTGGCGATGGCGCCGGCCAGGAGTCCGAGGACGATCCAGCTGATGATGCCCATGACGTAACAATGCTTTCCGATTCAGCGGACGGTGGCGGTCCGGTGGGTCTGTACGGGGAGGGACGCGCCCGGGTCGGATTGGGTTGCGAACGGTCAGGTTCGTGGTGTGTCGTTGCCCGGCTGGTCTGCGGGACGGCTGACGGTGTCGCCGGGTGCGGCCTGGATGATGCGCGGGGCTGTGGCCTCGCGCGTGGCTGCCTCCGCTGTGGTCGGCGGCGTCTGGTCGGCCTTCATCGCTTTGGCCTCGCTCTTGAGGATGCGGGCTGACTTGCCCATGGAGCGGGCGAGTTCGGGGAGTTTCTTGGCGCCGAAGATCAATATGACGACGATGAGGATGATGGCGAGTTCGCTTATGCCGAACATGGGTGTCCGTCTTCTCCCCGGTGGCGGGCGGCAGGATGGCTAGAGGTGGCTGGCGATGGCGGGCATCAGGTCCTGGAAGGTGCGGCCGTTGGCCGGTTCCCCGATGGCGGACATGTGCCATCCGCCGCTGGAGCGGTGGACCTTGGCCATGATCTGGGCGGTGTAGGAGCCGCCGCCGGAGAGGGTGTAGCGGGCCAGTTCCTGGCCGGTGTTCTCGTCGATGAGGCGGCAGAAGGCGTTCTGCACCTCGGCGAAGGTCTGCCCGGTGAAGGAGTTGACGGTGAAGACGATCTGGTCGACGTGGGCGGGCAGGCGCAGCAAGTCGACGAGGATCGATTCGTCGTCGCCGCCCTGCCCGGCGCCGCCGACGAGGTTGTCGCCGGTGTGGCGGACCGAGCCGTCGTCGCTGACCAGGTGCTGGAAGAAGACGACGTCGACCGGCTCGTTGCCGGCGAAGAGCACCGCAGAGGCGTCGAGGTCGATCTCGCGGGCAGTCAGCTTGGCCAGGAAGCCCTTACGGGGCGCCGCCTGCCATCCCAGTCCCATCCGTACGACGCTGAGCGGTTGCCCACCTGTCTTCTCCAGGCTGATCTGCTGGCCCTTGGTCAGCGTGATTCCCACCGGTTTCCTCCTGGCGCTTGGGGATCGGGCTTCGCTGCCCGTGCTGTGCACGGGCAGCACGCCTGAATCTACAGCACTGTAGAAGCGTCGGGCAGGGGCGCGCCTGACCTTGCCGAGTATGGCGTTGCGGCACCTGTTCGGTCTGCGTGCGCCGTCGGGGGGCGTCAGTCCCGCGACGGGAGGGAGGGGCTGGTGAAGTCCGGGCTGCTGTAGCCGGGGCTCGTGGTGCGCTGCTCGAAAGGTGGGGCGGGGCGGGGCTGCGACGCGGGCGTGGGCGGTTGGTGCAGCTCGCGGCGCAGGAACGGGAGCAGTCCGCGCTCCAGCAGGGCCTGGCGCCACGCCGCGTGGGCCTGGGCGAGGGAGGCGGTGTCGGGCTGCGGGCGGCGGGATGTGGCGCGGTGCCGGGCTGCGGTGACCATGAGCGCGGTGATCGCTGCTGCGGCGGCGAGCAGCGCCACGGCTCCGGCGACCCAGCCGGCCCGGATCAGCGCGATGGCGAGGGGCTGCTGGGCGCTGGCCAGCTGGAGCCCGTAGCCGAGGAGAAGGAATATGACCGCTGCCGCAGTGGACAGAACGGGAGTGAGTACGGCCAGTGCCGCCGCTAGTCCGTTCCCGGCGGTCGCGGGCTGGCGGGGTCGGCCGGTGGGGGCCAGGGAGGCCACCCGCAGTCGCAGTAGGGCGGTGTACTCGGTGGCAGCTTCGGCGGCGATGGTGTCGGTGGCGGCAAGCGCCCGGGCGCGCAGCTGCTCGGCGGTGATCTGCGCGGTTGGCTGTTGCAGGGCCTCGCGGATGTCAGGGTTGTTGAGCGCGGCGTGCAGTGCGTGTTCGAAGTCTGCTTGGTCGACGGCTTCGAGGCGGCCAGGCTCGTTCATGAAGGTCCCCCCGATCGTGTAATGCGGTCCGGTGCCGGCGTTGTGGCGGCGCGGCAGCTGGCGGGCATGTGGCGGCGGACGTGTTCGTGACGGGCGGGCCGGACGTACGGTCCGGCCCGCCGGCAGACGTGTGGTGGGTCAGACGTTGACGCCGAAGTCGGCGGCGATGCCCGCCAGTCCGGAGGCGTAGCCCTGGCCGACCGCGCGGAACTTCCACTCCGCGCCGTTGCGGTACAGCTCGCCGAAGACCATCGCGGTCTCGGTCGCGGCGTCCTCGGACAGGTCGTAGCGGGCCAGCTCGGCGCCGCCCGCCTGGTTGACGACGCGAATGTAGGCGTTGCGGACCTGGCCGAAGCTCTGGCCGCGGTTGGCAGCGTCGTGGATGGAGACGGGGAAGACGATCCGGGCGACGTCGGCGGGGACGGTGGTCAGGTTGACCTTGATGACTTCGTCGTCGCCCTCGCCTTCGCCGGTGAGGTTGTCGCCGGTGTGCTCCACCGAGCCATCGGGGCTCTTGAGGTTGTTGAAGAAGACGAAGTGCTGGTCGGACAGCACCTTGCCGGACTCGTTGACGAGAAGCGCGGAGGCATCGAGGTCGTAGTCGGTGCCCGTGGTCGTGCGGACATCCCACCCGAGGCCGACCAGGACAGCCGTCAGGCCCGGCGCCTCCTTGCTCAGCGAGACATTGCCGCCCTTGGAGAGGCTCACACCCATGTCGCATCCCTTCCCTGACCGAGGACCGGGCGCAGGGGCCCGGCCGTTGAGTGACTGACACTCAGAATCTACAGCACTGTAGAAGTTGCTGAAGGGTTGTCAGGGCCGCTCATGTCGCAAGCGGACATGGAGCGCGGTGATGCAGGCAGCCGGTCAGCCGCGCAGTCCGGGGTAGCCGGGGCCGACGGTGAGGGTCACCGCACCGGGTGCAGCCTGCGGGTCCTGTCTGGGGGTGGCGGGTGTCCGCAGGCGGGCGGCGAGGGCCTTCGCCTGCTCCTCGAGGCCGGACGGATAGGTCACGGTGGTTTCCTTCGCCGGCGTCGGCGCGTTGCCGGTTCCGTTGACGGTGTAGCCGACCGCGCGCAGCTCCTGGGCGGTGGTGGCGGCCTGGCCGGGTGTGCCGGTGCCGTTGAGGACCCGGACGGTGATCGTGCGGGCCGGGACCGGCTTGGCGGCGGTCAGTTCGTCCTTGTCGACCTCCTGGTCCTTGGCGAGGGCGGTGAAGAGGGTCTGTGCCTGGGGGTACTGCCAGGAGATGTTGGCCTTGTCGGTGGGGAAGTCGAGTTCGCGCGGGTAGCTGGGGACGGTCAGGAAGGTGAGCCGGTCCTCGGGTATGCCCTTGAGGCTGGAGGCGAGGCTGGTCAGGGGTTTGATCCCGGCGAGGTCATCGTCGGTGGTCAGCGACTTGGTCGCCGAGTCCAGGAAGGAGTACAGGTCGCCGGGGCTGGCCAGTTTGTCCTGGGCTCTGGCGGCCAGGGCCTGCATGAATTCCTGCTGGCGCCCGATGCGTCCGATGTCGGAGCCGTCGCCGACGCTGTAGCGGGTGCGGACATAGCCGAGGGCCTGCTCGCCCGTGACCGTCTGGCAGCCGGACTCCAGGTCCAGGTGGGCCTTGGTGTCGTGGATCGCCTGCTTCGGGCAGACCTCGATGCCGTCCAGCGCGTCGACCATGCCCTTGAAGCCCTGGAAGTCGACCGAGAGGAAGTGGTCGATGCGCAGCCCGGTGTTCTGCTCGATGGTCTTGATGGTGCAGGCGGCAGCGCCGCCGATGTCGCCTGTGGTGCCGCCGATCGCGAACGCCTCATTGATCTTGGAGTGGTGCGGTGCGGAGGTGGTGCCGTTCCCGCGGTCGCACGAGGGTATCTGCACCCAGGAGTCGCGGGGCAGGGAGACGACGGCGGCCCATTCCCGGTTCGCGGCGATGTGCACCACCATCAGGGTGTCCGACTGCATGGTGGTCAGGCCCTTGCCGTACTTGGCGTTGTCGCCGTCGCGGCTGTCCGAGCCGACTACCAGAATGTTCTTCGAGCCGGGGCTGAGGTTGGCCGGACGGTCCCCGCCGATCTTGTTGTCGATACCGGCGGCCTGGATGTTGCCGTCGAGGCGCTGGTACAGCCAGTAGCCGCCTCCACCCGCGACGACACACAGTACGGCCAGGGCAACACCGGTGAAGGCCAGGATCCTCCCGCGCCGTGTCAGCCGGGTCCGGGCCCGCCGGCGCCCTCGGGACCGCGCCGTCCGACGTTGCTCGCGGAGTGCGCCAGGCTGCCTGTCCACGTGTCCGCCTCCCTGTGCCGCCCGGTGTGGCGGTTCGCTGTGCTGTGTCGTGATGCCGCCCGGCGGCCCCCTGTTTCGTGCCGGCGGAGTCAAGAATCTACAACGGCGTAGAAGATGGTGGGAGCAGAGGGCATCGTGAACGTGTGCGAGGGACTGCTGCCGAGTCTCGTGTCCGGCAGCGACGGAGAGGAGTGGCAGGTGAATGACAAGCAGGACGCGCCGGCGCTCTACGGCCGCGGCCGTAGAGCGCCGGGCGAACTCGAGGCCAGTGTGCTGGCCGCCCTGGGCAGCGCGCCGGGACCGGTGACGGCTGGCTGGGTGCGCGAGCAGACCGACCCCGCCCTCGCCTACACCACGGTGGTGACCACACTGACACGGCTGCACGGCAAGCAGGCCGTGGTACGCCACCGTGACGGGCGCTGCTACCTCTGGAGCGCCGTCTCCGACGCAGCAGGGCTGGCCGCCCGGCGCATGCACAAGGTCCTCGACGAGGAGAACGACCGGCGGGCCGTGCTCAGCTCGTTCGTCGCCGGACTGTCCCCGGACGACGAACGGTCGCTGCGACTGAGACTCGACACCACACGTGCGGGCACCGGCAGCTGACCGGGCGCCGTGCCAGGGTGCGGGCCCCTTCTCCCAGCTCGTGGAAATGGACATCGCGGAAACAGCGTTGGGCGCGCGGGCGACGGGCTCAGTACGATGAACCGCTCCCGCAGTGGTGGGCGGGAGTGGGGACGGTGGGAGGTTGAGGGTATGACGGACCAGAGCAGGGGCGGAACCGAGCAGTCCCCGCGCCGGCGCGGCCAGGGCGAGCTGGAGGGGCAGGTGCTCGCCGCGCTGGGCACGGCTCCCAAGGCGGTCACCGCGGGCTGGGTACAGGAGCGCCTCGGCGGCACCCTCGCTTACACGACGGTGATGACCATCCTGACCCGGCTGCACGCCAAGGGCGCGGTCGCCCGCCGACGGGCGGGCCGCTCGTTCGAGTGGACGGCTGTCGCCGACGAGGCCGGGCTGGCCGCATTGCGGATGCGGAGGGTCCTGGACGCCGAGACCGACCGCGAGGCGGTCCTGGCCCGCTTCCTGACCAGCCTGACGCCAGGCGATGAACAGGTGCTGCGCGATCTGCTGGCCCAGGGCTCCAGGGAGGGGGAAGACTAACCGCCATGGGAGTCTTCGTCTTCCTGCCGCTGGTGCTGCCGTTAACGGCCTGGCCGGTCGCCCGCCTTGCCGAACAGCATCTGCACCCCCGGGTGGCGACCTGGCTGCTGTCGGCCGTGGCCGGGGTGCTCGCGGTGTGCAGCACCCTGTGCCTGGCCTTGTTGATGGTGGTCGGCACCGCGCAGCTGCCCGGCAACCCGCTGCCTGATGGCTGGTCGGACCCGGAGGTCCGTGAAGCCGTCCCCTATGACGAGGTCGCGGGCAAGGCCGCCATCCCCGCCCTGATCGCGGTGCTCGCCGCGTGTACGCGGACGGCGTGGCGCCACCACCGCGTCCGCCGCCGGGCCGAGCGCGCCCTTGCCGGCCTGCCCGAAACATCGGTGGCGGTGCTGCCCGACGAGCTGCCGTACGCCTACGCGCTGCCCGGCAGGCGGAACAGGATCGTGGTTACCACCGGGATGCTGGCCGGGCTCGGCTCGGCTGAGCGACGGGCCTTGTTCGCCCACGAGCGCGTCCATCTCGCCCGCCGCCACCACCGGTTCCTGCTCACCGTGCAGCTCGCCGCACGGGCCAACCCGTTCCTGCGGCCATTGCGGACGGCCGTGACGTACTGCGCAGAGCGGTGGGCGGATGAGGAGGCGGCAACTGCTGTGGGCAGTCGGCGCACCGTGGCCCTGGCGATCGGTAAAGCCGCGCTGACCTCCCGGGGCGCGCCCATCGCTACGCTCGCGCACTTCGCGGCCCTAGGTCCGGTGCCGCGCCGGGTGGCTGCCCTGCTCGGACCGGCTCCCGCCGGACGGATCTGGCCACCGGTCTTCACCATGGTGGGCCTGGCCGCCTGGACAGCCGCCGCGGGCACCACCGTATCGGCGCTGTCCTCGGCGAACTCGGCCGTCACGCTGTTCCTCATCCTGCACGCGGCCACCCCGATGTAGCCGATCTCCGCCAGGCACGTGGAAGGGGTGCTGGCGCCCGCCCGGCGTCAGCACCCCGTCCGGTCGACACAGGTCAGGTGCGGGCCTTGAAGCGTTCGAGGGCGGCCACGCCCGCGGCAGCGAGTCCGATCTGGATGAGCCATTCGATCCAGTCGACGCCCTTGGTGTCCGCCACTCCCAGGCCTGCGGCGATGCCGGTGCCGACGAAGGCCGCGGCGATACCGACGCCGATCGTCCACAGCACGCCGATGCGCTGCCGGCCCGGTAGGACCAGCCGTCCCAGCGTGCCGATGGTTACGCCGATCACGATGGCGCTGATGACCCCGGAGATCTCCATACCCGTCCCCTTGTCTGCGTCGTGTGGGGCTTTACAGGTCGAACTCGTGCGGCGGCAGGTCGAGCGTGAAGCACGCCTCGCGGACGATCGCCTGCTCGGTCTTGTCGAAGTCGCCGTCGGCGCCGCCGATGACGATGCCGATCTGGATCACGGCGCGGGCCTCGGCGGGCTTCTTCTTCGCCTTGGCGATCTCCTGCAGCACGCTGACCTTGCCGAAGTCGAAGTCGGCGGTCAGCTTGTTGAGGTTGTCGTCGAAGCGGCGCTGCAGGTCGGTGGCGTCGAAGTTCTGCAGCACCTCGTTGGTGGCGATCAGCTGGGCCACGCGGCGCCGCTCGGCCGGGTCGATGGTGCCGTCGGCGGCGGCCACCAGCGCGCACATCGCCATGCTCGCATCGCGGAACGCGCCGCTCTTGAGGTCGTTCTTCTTCGCCATCAGCTGGGTCTGCATCGTCGATGCGGACTCCTTGATGCGGTCCCACAGGGCCATGGCCAACTCCACACGTCTCAGGGGTGTCCGGGCCGAAAGGGGGGCGGCCCGGACAACCACTCCTTCTACATTGATGTAGAAGCTACCAGGGGCGGCAAGAGCGCGCGGGCTCCTCAGTCCTCGCCGCCCTCTTCTTCGTCGTCGCCTTCGAAGAAGTCGCCGACCTCGTCGACGACTTCGGCCGCGACCATGCCGCCGACCACGCCGACGGCGAGCCCCGCCGCACCGGCCGCGATCGCGGTACCCATGCCGGGCCCGGAGCGGTGCCCGTGACCGTCGCCGTGATGGTGGCCGCCGTGGCCGTGCTCGTCCTTGTAGGCGTGGGTGGCGTAGGGGTCGCCGTGTCCGTAGTGGCCGCCGTGGTGCGGCTCGCCGTGCCCGTAGGAGCCGAGTGAGCCGTGGGAGGCGCGGTGCTCGATCATCTGACGGATCCAGCCGTCGACTTCGGCGTGCCAGTTGATCTGCTCGACCCCGTGGTGGCTGACAGTGAAACGGGACACGGCGTCGTGGCCGGCGGAGAAGAGGCCGCCGCGCTTGTCGGCCTCCAGGACCACCTCCATGCCGGCCGGACCCGCGAGGAAGGTCACCTCGATCTCGTTGACCTGGTGCGCGTACTGCGGCGCCGGGGCGAGTTCGATCTCCTGGTAGAAGGGCAGCTGCTGGCCGGTGCCGCCGATGCGCCCCAGTTCCAGGTCCGCGGACTTGAAGCCGAAGCCGAGCTGGCCGAGCGCCTCCAGGATCGCCTCCTGGGCGGGCAGCGGGCGCACCGCGAGCTGGTCGAGGTCGCCCTTGTCCTTCGCGCCCGCCACCGCCAGCTCGGTGCGCACCCCGAGCACGATGCCCAGCGGTTGGCCGTACAGCTCGGTGATGGGGGTCTCCCACGGCAGCATCACGCTGAAGGGGACGCTGTGCGCCTCGCCAGCGGCGAGGCGGAAGCTGCCGCCGACGGTGAACCGGTCGAAGACGATGGCACCTTCGGATTCCCCGCCGTCGTGCTCGGCCTCGACGCGGGCCACCAGTTCCAGGGTGATGTGCTCGATCGTGAAGTCCGCGTCACCGCCCCGCAGGTGGACCTGTCCGTTCAGGGCCCCGCCGGGCAGTACCGGGCCCGGGTCGAGGACCGTGTCCACCGTGGGCCCGCCCACGCCGAGCGATCCGAGCAGCCGCTTGAACACCATCGTGGCGTTCACTCCTTCATGTGTACGTACGGTTCTTGCTGCCGTCCGGCGGCGGACCCCGTAAGGGGTGAGGGCCACCGCCCGGCGGACGAAGGTTTACTTGACGGAGGTGTCGAGCGCGGCCAGGGCCTGAGCCCAGCGCGCGTACTTCAACTCGGCCAGATCAGCGACCGTCTTGACGCCGAACGCCTCCTGAAGGAGTTCGCCATCCCTGTCCGAGACCCCCTTCAGCGCGGAGACCGGCGCGGCGAGGATCTCCGGCAGACTCTTGTCCGCCCACGCCTTGTCCAGCACCTTGTCCAGGTCGATCGAAGCCACGACAGCCCTCCCAGGGAAAAACCGATGGATAATCCGGACGACGTGCCGTCGGGGTAGCCGTGACCGGCGGATAATTTCCTGCTCAAACCGCTCCCGCCCCTGCCCGTCGCCCACAGGGCAGCCAGGAACCCTCCAGGCCGCCCCTCGCGTTATCTACACGCATGTAGAAGCATAGAGGTGAGGCGCCCCGCACGGACGACAGCCCGGCGGAACGTCCGAAAACCACTCATGCGGATGGCGGAAGCCGCCCCCGCAAGGCGACTTCGCCGCCCCTTTACCAAGGGGGCTGGCCTTACTGATCGTTTCAGAATGCGATGCGTAGACGGTGGAGCAGGCGAGTTCCAGGACTCCTTGGTGGGGGCGAGCTCTCGCAGCCGGTGACCGCTGCCCCCTGGGTGTCTGCCCTCCGGCGAGTCGGTCTTGGTCCTCCGGTCAGGGCAAGAGCGGCCGGACCCCGGACGGCGAACCCGGTCCAGCGCCAGCACCCTTTAAGATCCACACCTGTTGGAGCGCCAGAACAGGTCTGCGAGGAATCGAATCACCCCATGCCCGAACGGACCGCCGCGCAGTTACGGCACGCCTTGGCCGAGCGCAGCCGCCGCATCGTGGACTCGGTGGCGTTCACCGCCGCCGTCTTCTCTCTCATCGCGGGAAACGCCGCGCTACTGGGCATCGAAACCTACGCCGGCATTGTGGACGAATGGCACAGCACTCTGGAAGCCGCAGAGCTCGTCTTCCTCGGCGCCTTCACCACCGAGATACTGCTGCGGGCCGCCGCCCACGCCGACCGCCCCAAGGACTTCTTCCGAGACCCGTGGAACGTCTTCGACCTGTTCGTCGTCACCGCGGCCTTCCTGCCGTTCGCCCGCGAGAACGCCACCGTGCTGCGGTTGCTCAGGCTGGCCAGGGTGGCGCGCGCGGCGCGCTTCTTGCCCCAGCTGCGGATCGTGATCGTGGCCGTGGGCAAGAGCCTGCCCGGAACCGTGAGCTTCCTGCTGGTCGGGGCGCTACTGCTGTATGTGTACGCCATGGTCGGCTGGGTGTTCTTCGCCGATGACGACCCTGAGCACTACGGCTCGCTCGGCCGCGCCGCCCTCACCCTCTTCCTCCTCATCACCCTCGACGGCCTCGGCGACGCCGTCCGTGCGGGCCTGGAAATCTCCCGCTGGACCATCCTCTATTTCGCCTCCTTCGTCCTGCTCGGCTCCTTCGTCCTGGTCAACCTCCTCATCGGCGTCGTCATCAACTCTCTCGAAGAAGCCCGCGAGATCGAAGCACCGGCCCGGCAGCCCCTGGAACAACCCGCCACACCCGACGTCCTGCGCCTTCACGAGCGCATTGCAACAGCTCGCCAAGCACTCGACGTCCTGGAAGCCGAGCTGGCTGCCCTGACCACACCCCGGCCCCGCGAAGAGGAAGCCCCCACCCCGGCACCCCTCGCGCCGCAGACTCGACCGGACACTCCCTGATCGTGCTTGTCGCAGGCTGCTGTCCACCTTGCACCACCGGATCGACGGAGCCGCACAGGGCCGAACGCATCGCCGCCGACTCGGCCCGCGCGGAGTGTCACGAAGGGGGTACGGGAGTTGCATGAAATCTCGTGCGCTGGTGGGCCGGTGGTCGCGGCAGTTCGCATGGGTGGTGCGGGCGGCGCCTACGGCTGGAAGCAGGAGCGCCTGCCCCGAGCACCCGCTACTCCCAGCCCCTCGCGTCGCCGCCTCGCCACTCAATGAGGTCCGTGCGTTCGAGGTCGACGGTGTCCATATCCAGGCCAGCCCGACGCAGGAGCTCCTGGAGTGCTGGGAAGACGGTACGCCAGCCCAAGAACCACGCTCCATCGACGCCAACGAGCGCCCGCGGTGGTGCCTTACAGCGTCGGACGTACCGGCTTGTCCTTGATGCGAGGGCGCATGACTAGGGCTGGATGGGAGCTGGTGGACGGCGGCTAGGGTGACTGTTGGCGCGGGGCCGACCTTCCTGGAGTGGGATGTGGGCCTGCGCCATTTGATCATCGACGCGTGGTCGTGGCTGAACTACAAGCCGGTGATGGCCGACGCTGGCCGTCCGGGCAGTCGCGCGTTTCCGGAGCTGGCCAAGACGTGGGTGCCGCAGCACGAGCTGCGGCGGCTGACTGCGTACAAGGTGCTGGCGGCGTATGACAACAACCAGGCCGGGCAGCTTGCGGCGGCCGGTGGCGATGCGAGCGCGCTGGAGCGGCGGGAGCTGGGGGACGCGGCGAATCTCGTGGACACTGCGCTCGGCTACCTCCTCGGTTCGGAGCAGAGGGTCACGGTCGAGGGTGCGGAGCATGCCGACGAGGAGATGCCGGCACCCGGTGCGGTGGAGGCCGCCGTGGTGCAGGACCGGTTGCGGAAGTGGGCGGACAAGGAGCTGCTGACGTTCCGGGTGCAGCAGGCGGAGCGGGCGGCGGTGCTGCTCGGGGACAGCGTGATGGTGCTGGCGTGGAATCCGGAGAAGCAGCGGCCGACGCTGCGGGTCTACGATCCGGGGTTCTTCTTCCCGCAGTGGGGTGATGAGGACGAGGACTTTCCCAGCCGGGTGCATCTGGCGTGGGAGTTGCCGGCGGACGACGACGCGGGGTTGAAAACCAGGGTGCGGCGGGTGACGTACGAGCTGGGTCCGATCTCCGAGGACGGCGAGCCCGGCGACGAGGGTGCGGCGGCTGGCGGGCGGCAGTACCCGTGGGAGCCGGGCCGGACGTCCAACGTGACGTGCTATCTCACGGACGCAGAGTGGCTGCTGGAGGATCTGAAGAACGGTGAGACGCTGGACCGGCTGCCGATGGACAAGGCGAGCTTCCGGGTGCGGCCGGACGGCACGGAGCTGAACCGGCTGGATCTGATGATCGACTTCGTGCCGGTGATCCACATCGCGAACACGATCCCCGACGGCGGAGAGCACTGGGGACGCTCGATTCTGGCCCGGGTTCTGCAGGCGCTCGACGAGCTCGCGGCCACGGACTCGGACAGCTCAGCGGCCTCCGCGACAACCGGCACGCCGATCATCGGGCTCGCGGGTGCGCGGCTGCCGGTGGACCGGGCGACGGGCAAGCCGCAGGAGCTCCAGGTGAAGGCCGGTGCGGTGTGGCAGCTCGGCGAAACCGGGCGGATGGACGCCCTCGACACCTCACCGCAGCTGGCCGAACTGCGGGCGCGGGTGGATCACCTACTGGAGCGGATCGCGGCGAACAGCCGCGTGACGGCGGCCGGGCTCGGGACGCTGGAGGCCACGGAGGTCCCGTCGGGGTACGCCCTCAAGCTGGCGCTGGGGCCGCTGGATGCGCTGATCGGGATGATGCGGCTCGCCCGTGAGCACAAGTACCGGCTTCTGTTCAAGATGGTGCAGCGGCTGTACCAGGCCGGGCGGGCGGAGGGCTGGACGGCCGGGGAGACGCTGCCGGCGCGGCTGGCGTGGGCGCCGCACACGCCGACCGACAGGGGCGCCGTGCTGGAGGAGGTCGTCAAGGCGTACGGGGCCGGCGTGCTGTCGCTGGAGACGGCCGTGACGATGCTGCTGGAGGCCGGATACCCGATCAAGGACGCCTCCCAGGAGGTGGAGCGGATCAGGGCGAAGGCGGAGCAGGAGGCCGCGGTGCGGATGGCGGAGGCCGCTGCTCGGCGCGGGCGTGAAGAGGACGACGAGGACCAGAAGGAGGACGACGGGTCGGGGTCGGCCAGGGTGAGGAAGCCGACGGGGAAGGTGAGTGAGCGGGAGCCGGTGGAGGCGGGCCGGTGACGGGGCCTCGGGGTGCGTGACGCGGGTTCAGCGCAAGATGCCGCGGGCGCGCATCAGGTCGATCTGGGGTTCGGTGACGTGCTCACGGTATTCGGCGTGGTTGTACGGCGGGCGGTCGGCGTAGAGGTTGGCCGGGTAGATGGGCCGTTCGTAGAGGGTGGCGAACAGCTCGGTGCGCAGGTCCTTGGCCCAGTTGGTCCACGCGGCGGTGGTGCGCTGACGGCGGAGGGCGGGCAGGTCGATGGTGGCGGTGACGAAGGTAGCGACGCCGCCGTGGTCGAGGTGGCCGATGGTGCGGCCGGTGTAGTCGGTGATGGTGGAATGGCCGCCGAAGAAGTCAACGCGCTGCACGTCGGCTCCGGTGTAGGAGGCCGGGTTGGGAGCGAGGACGTACATGGTGTTATCGAGGGCGCGGGCGCGGTTTTGGATGTCGTAGGCGTCGGAGGCGACGCCGGGCAGCGGGTAGCTGGTGCGGTAGGCG